>NZ_JBFBHW010000009.1:0-236675 GCF_040685395.1 Kitasatospora sp. NPDC088779
TTGTCCCCCCCATCCCGTTTCTGTGTCCCTTTTTTTCCCACCCCCCCCCCGCCCTTTGGGGTGGGGGGGCCGGGCGCCGCCGCCGGTCCACCCCACCCCCTTATGCGTCGGTCAGCGCGGCAAAGCGGCTGCTGCCAGGATCTCCCGTTCGCGCTGCGCGTCGATTCCGTGGGCCGCCGCGCGCGGGTGCGGAACCGGCACGTTGCCGGCCTGGAGCCACTCCCAGGTGTCCCGCACCGTCTCCTCCAACGGGCGGCACCGGAACCCGGCGACATACGCCGATTCGGAGTCGACCAGCCAGACGCCCTCGTTCGTCCGCCAGAGCGGCAGCTCCGTCCACTGCCGGACGCCATGGTCCAGCAGCAGCCCGTCCGGCACCCACCGCAGTTCGCCCCGCCTGCCCGTGACCTCCACGCACGTCTCAAGGAAGCTGCCCATCGTGTCCCGCCCGATCGGCGCGGTCACGTTGTGGACCCCGCCCCCAGGGCGCTCCGCGACCTCGACCGCGAAGTGTGCGATATCGCGAACGTCGACAGGCTGGATCCCCTTGCCCACCGACCCAGGAGCCAGGATCTGCCCGCCGCGCTCGGCACGCCGAAGCCACCACGGCAGCCGCCCGACGTACTCGCCGGGTCCGAGGATCACCCCGGGACGCAGCAGCCACGACCGCTGCTCACCGAACGCCGCGAGCACCGCCCGCTCACCGCCGGCCTTCTGGCGTCCGTAGTAGAGATTCGGGCCCAGCCAGCCCTCCGGATCCCTGCCGTACTCGCTCCCAGCGTCCGCAGGACCGTCCATCAGCGGATCGCCCACCACGAGCGGGGAATCCGGCCACCCCGCGTATACCGACACCGTCGAGATGTAGACGTAGCGCTCGGTGGCACCCTCAAGCGCCCTCGCCCCCGCGAGTACCACCTTCGGCGGCTGCTCCGCCGCGGACGTGTCGATCACCGCGTCCCACGGGCCCTGCTCCGCCAGCCGCTTCAAGTCCTCGACCGACGTCCGGTCACCGGTCACCTGCCGCACACCCGGCAGCACCACACCGGACCGCCCCCGGTTGAACGTCGTCACGCTCCAGCCGCGTCCCAACGCCTCCTCCACCACGGCTTTGCCCAGAAACCAGCCGCCACCGATCACCAGAATGTCCATGGCCGAGATCCTGCCCGTAAGCGGCCCCCGTTGGCCACTCCGCCAACTCCAAGCCCCGGAGAAGCCGCAGCTCGCCGCCGTGATCGGCGACAGGATGGCACCCCGATGGCACCCCTGTGTGGACGGAGCGCCGAGATGACAGGCGGCAGACATGGCCCTGTCACGAACCGCTCGGAAGACTGGGGCGCTCAGCCACCCCGGGTGCCGCACTCACCGATCCTCGTCACTGGCACCGGACCCGGTGCCCGTGGGTGGCTGTCGCCCCTTCCGATCCCCGGAAGGCGGAGCACGAGGAGGAGAGGAGTCCCGATGGAGAGCACCGCGCCTGCGGTCCAGCCGGAGCAGGAGGGCGGCGGCCTGCTGGTCGCTGTCCGCAACATCCGGGCCGCACGGTCCCGGGCCGACGTGCCGTCCGACAACACCGGCGGCCGGTCCGACCAGAACGACACCTGAGAAGGGCGCCCACGAGATGCCTGAGACCGCCTCGTGGGCGGTGCGCCTGGGCGGGGACCAGTTCCTCGCCCAGGCGCTCCACCGCTCCTACGCCGTCGTCCCCGCCGAGGAGGCCGATCCCGGTCGGCTCCTGTCCTGGGACGACCTGAACTCGATCCTCGCCACCCACCGCATCGAGGCGCCCCGGATGCGGCTGTCGCTGGACGGGCAGACCGTTCCCGTCGGCCGGTACTCAACCCCCGCCACCAACCGGCGCGGGGCGGCCTGGACTCGGCTGCACCCGGCTGACCTCCATGCCCGGCTCGCCGAGGGCGCTTCTCTCGTCGTGGACGCGATTGACGAGATCCACCCGCCGATCCGCGCAGCCGCCGACGACCTGGAACGCTTCATCGGCACGCCCGTGCAGACCAACGCCTACGCCTCCTGGACCGAGCGGGAGGGCTTCGGCCGGCATTGGGATGATCACGACGTGGTCGTGGTCCAGCAGTACGGGGCCAAGCGCTGGCGGCTGTGGGAGCCGACCAGGCCGGTGCCCACCTACCGCGACGTCGACACGCCGGAGGAGCCCGAAGGCGAGCCCGTCGCCGACCTCGTCCTCCACCCCGGCGACGTCCTCTACCTGCCGCGCGGATGGTGGCACAGCGTCACCGCCGACCAGGGCACCGAATCGCTCCACCTCACCTTCGGGCTCGTCGCCCAGACCGGCGCCACCCTGCTCGAATGGCTGGCGGACGAGCTGCACGAGAGCACCGCCGTACGGGCGGACATCCCGCTCCACGCCACCGCGGAGGCCAAGGCCGCTTACCAAAGCGACCTGCGCACTGCGGTGCTCACCGCGCTGTCCGCCCCCGGCCTGATCGACCGCTGGGCCCGCTCCACCGGCACCACCCACCGCGGCCGGCCCGCACCGTCCCTGCCCTACGTGAGCGCCCTTCCAGCCGACCGGGAGATCGCGGTGCGGATCACCGCCCCGCGCGCCAGCCTCACCACCGATCCGGCCGCCGGGACCGTCACCTTGTCCGCCACCGGCACCGCGTGGGACTTCACCGAACGCGCCGCCCCGCCCTCCGGATCCTGCTCACCGGGAAGCGCGCCAGCATCGGCGAACTCGCCGACGCAGCCGGCCTGGAGGTCAAGGAGGTGGCCGGCCTGCTGACCGTCCTCCTCCACGGCCAGGCCCTCGCCGTCGTCAAGGCCGCGAGGTGAGCCCGGTCCTCGGCTTGGGGACCTACCGGGTGCGCGCCGCCGCCGACGCGGCGCGCACCGCCCTCACGGCCGGAGCGCAGTGGATCGACACCGCACCCAACTACGGCCACGGCCGCGCGCACTGCGGCCTTGCCCCCGTCCTCGCCGAATACCCGGAAGCCAAGGTGACGACGAAGACCGGCTTCCACTCGGACGGCCGCCACAGCCTCGCCCCCGCGGACGTCCGCGCCCAGACCGAGGAGTCCATCGCCGTCCTCGGCCGCGCCGACCTCATGTTCGTCCACAACCCAGAGCGGACCGACCGCGACCGGCGGGAGCTACACCACGCCGTCCGCGCCGCGTTCGCCGTCCTGGAGGAGTTCGCGCACGCCGGCCGCATCGGCGGGTACGGCGTCGCCACCTGGTCCGGCTTCACCGATCAGGCGTTCACCGTCGCCGAGCTGGCCGGGCTCGCCCGCGACGCCGCCGGGTCAGCGGACCACCACCTGGCCGGTGTGCAGATGCCGGTCAGTCTCGTCATGGTCGAGCCCCTCGCCCAGGCCCTCGACGGCACCGGCCCGCTCGTCCACGCACGCGACGCCGGACTCGCCACCTTCGCGTCCGCGCCCCTGCACGGAGGCGAGCTGCCCGGCCTGATGACACCCGAACTGGTGAACCTCATCAGCCCCGGAGCGACCCCGCACGCCGCTGCGTACCAGCTCATTGGCACCTGCCCGGCGCTGGACGTCGTCCTCACCTCGACCAGCAGCCGCCGGCACTGGGAGGATGCCAGGGATGCCCTCGCCCAACCGATCCCCGAACAGCGACTCCGGATGGTACTCGATGTCCTTTCAGCCGGATGACGACACCCGGCACGACCTGACCCACGCACACGGCAGGGCCGCCGAGTTCCTCGGCCTCGCGTGCACCGGGCCAGTCGTCTTCGGCACCTCCGGTACCACCATCGGCCGCCGAACCGGCGACCAGTGGCTCCGCGTCTCCAGAAGCAGCCGCAAACGGGCGCCCCGACCGACCGGCCAGGGCGCCCTCGGTGCCGAGCAGTTCGTCCCTGCCAAGGTTCCGCGTCCCCGGCTCCACACCACCCTGGACTGGACCGACGCCGCGTGGTTCTATCAGGCCGACGTCTTCGACCTCGTAGGCCCGGCGATATCCCCGACACCGGACCTCCGCAACGACCCCCACCTGGACGCCGCCTGGTGGACCACGCTCAAGGAGGCGCTCACCGGCATCGCACCCGCGCCCGGCACGAAGACCACCCCGCGCCAGAGCTGGATCGACGACGCTTTTCCCAAGTACCTCGGCATCCCTGCCCCGGCGAACGTCGAGCGGACCACCGGCCACGGCGACCTCCAGTGGGCCAACCTGACCGCCGCCCCGCTCAAGCTCCTCGACTGGGAACGCTGGGGCCTCGTACCGGTCGGCTACGACTCCGCCGTCCTCTGGGTCAACAGCCTCCTCGTCCCCGACGTCGCCGACCGCGTCCACGCCGAGTTCGCCGACATCCTCGGCACCCCCGCCGGACGCCTCGGCCAGCTCGTCGCCATCGCCGAGATGCTCCAGGCCGTCGACCGCGGGTACTACCCGGAGCTGGCTCCCCTCCTCATCAACCAGGCACGGGAGCTGACCGGGGTCACCCTGCCGCAGGGCTCCGGCCTCGTCCGGTAAACCGTGGATCTCCGGCGGGAGCCCGTCCAGCACATCCTGGACCAGGTTGAGCAGCGCCTCGACACGGTGCTTGACCGGGCCGGTCTCGTCCGCAAGCGCCGGTCGGTCGGGGCGGGCACCGACCGGGGCACCTGGGTCCGGATCGAACGCCGTCCGTGGACGAGGGCCCGCGAGCAGGGCTGGGCCGGCACCGAAGCCGCCGCCGCGCTGAGGGGTGTCGCGATGCCCCGCTGGGTGGGCTCGGCCTCCTGGCACGACCTGGACGACGAAGCCGTCTGGCGGGCGGACGAGACCTCACTGCTTCCCGGCGGCCCGGTCGGCACTGCCGTCCTGGCTGCCGACCCCGGTCTTCCGGATACCTGGTGGCACGCCCTGAACACCTCCTTGGACGCACTCACCGCGCAGCCCACGGGCAGGGTGGCGACGCCGGACACCGAGCCGATCACCCAGCAGCTGGTCGACCGGGTGATCCGCACCGCCTTCCCTCTGGCCGTGAACACGCAGGTACTTTCGTGCTCCGCGGCGCACGCCGATCTGAACTGGGCGAACGTCACCGGCCCCGCGTTCAGCCTGTTCGACTGGGAGAACTGGGGGCTCGCGCCGCGCGGCCTGGACTCCGCATCGCTGCTGGCCGCTTCCCTGGCCGTCCCGGCGCTCGCCGACCGTGTGCGCCGGGAGCGCCGGGCGGATCTCGAAAGCCGGGACGGCCAGGTGACGCGCCTGTTCGTACTCGCGAAGATCGCGGGGCCGCACGCCCACCCGGACGACCCCCGGGTAGCACCGGCCCGAGCCGAGGCAGAACAACTCCACCACGCGCTCCAGAATTCGTGACGGCCGTCCCGGCCTGTCACCAGTCGAGCGGCTCGCGCTCGTAGAAGAGTCCACCGGTGGGGCCGTCGTCGGGGAGAGTGGCGAGCCAGAACGGGGTGTCGGCCGCCTCCTCCGGGGTGCGGTCGGTCTCGCCGTAAGCCATGCGGGTGTTGGTCCGGCCGGGGGATGCGGCGTTGACGAGGATGCCGGTGTCAGCGAGTTCGGCGGCGAGGATCTGGGTGAGCGCGTTGAGACCGGCCTTGGAGACGCGGTAACTCACGTTTCCGGTGCCCATGTTGGTCTGGGAGCCGAGGTGGCTGGTGATGTTGACGATGCGGCCGTATCCGTTCTTGCGCATCTCCGGTACGGCTGCGGCTGCGAGTCGCCAGGCGCCGAGCAGGTTGGTGTCGATGCTCGCGCGGACCCGTTCGAAGTCGGGGGCAGCAGCGGCCTGGCCGCGGTCGACGGCGACACCGGCGTTGTTGACCAGGACGTCGAGGCGTCCGAGCGGGGCGGCTGTGTCGGCGACGGCGCGGGCGACGCTCGCCGGGTCGGTGACGTCCAGTTGGTGGGAGTGGACGACGAGCCCCCCGTTGGCGAGGGCGGTCTCCGCCTCGCGGCCGGCGAGGCGGTCGCGTACGCCGATGACGACGTGCATGCCGTGCTCGGCGAGCCGGGCGGCGATGGCGAGGCCGATGCCGCGGTTCGCGCCGGAGACGAGCGCGACGCGCTGTTCGGGGTGTGTGGTCATGCGGACAGTGTGGCGAGGAGCCGGTCGAGGCGCTCGGTTTTCGGATCCTTCCTGGCCATCGGGAGTTCGGCTCGGGCCGCGAGCGCTCGGGCCGTGTTGCGGTGCGACGGCGCGGTGGCGGCCAACTCGACGGCGGTTTCCAGGAGGTGGACGGCGTGGTCGGCGTTTCCGAGGGCGGTGTGGGTGCGGGCGCTCTGGATCGTGTAGGTGGCCATGTCGCGAGCCTTGGCGGAGGGCATGAGATCCAGCGCGGTGGTGAAGTAGGCCTCGGCGTGCCATGGGAGGCGCAGGTCCGCGTAGCAGGTGGCGGTCTGGGCGTAGAAGTCCGCTGTGTCGAAGTAGCCGGTCCAGGCCGGGTCATCGTCGGTGACGGCGGAGCGGGCCATCTGGGCTTCAGCTTCGGACAGCAGGCGTTCGCAGGCGGTTCGGTTGTTGCAAGCGGCTTCGGCGCGGGCTTGTCGCAGCAGCAGCATGGCCCGAGTTCTGGGGGTGACGTCACCGGAGCCCTCGACGGCGGCGCTTGCTAGCGCGAGCGCGACGCCGGGGAGGCCGTGGTCGTAGCACTGGAGACTGAGAGATTTGAGGATGTTGGCACCCAACGCCCGGTCATCGGCGCTGTGGGCGGCCCGCAGTCCGGTGGTCCAGTAGCGCTGGGCGGCGCTATCGAGTCCGGCGTCGAAGCTGGCGAAGCCGGCGAGTCGGGCGAGTTCGGCGTTGAGGCGAAGGAGACGCCTGCCGACCTTCTCGGTGTAGGACGACTCCTTGAGGAGGTCAGTGACCGTGGCCAGCTCGGTGTGGAGGAGGCAGCGAGCTCGTTGTCCGCCGAGTGCGGCCTCCAGCCGTCGCAGCCGAGGGAGCCCGCCCTCCAGGTCTTCGAGGAGTCGCTCGTCAACCTGCCCGCCGGCCAGCGCGACAGCCAGAGCGCCGGGCTCCTGGGTAAGCCACTGGCTGGCGAGAAGAGTGAGTGCCTGCCCGCCGAGCTTCATGAATCCGCGCCGGTCGGGCATCGCGTGCTCCAGGGTGTCGTCCAGTGCGTCGAGCGTGCCCGCCACGGTCCAGGGGAAACCCGTGCGAACCTGCCCGCCGTCCGGGAGCCACTTCGGCCAACCGAGCCGGTGCACCTCGCCCAGCCGCACGCCGAGCGCCGCAGCGAGGGCCTCCTGACTCTCGGCATCCGGCTCGACACCCCAGTTCTCCCACTTCCACGCCTTGCGGCGGTCGGCCGACCGCTTGGTGGAGTTGGCGACGATGTCGACGAGGTCCTGGAGGGTCCAGCCCTGCTCGTCCCGGACCACGCTGAGCGGGTGAACCAGCCGTGTACCTGTGTGTAAGCCGTTTGATCGGCCCATCGGCAACTCCCCCATGTGTTCACCGAATTGTAGCCGGTTGGCGACTGTGCGCTGATGGTACTCCCGAGACAGCTGAGGTCGGAATACGACACGGAGACGACAAAACCTCTCTTCACAAGGGCAGTTGGGCGGGAGTTAGCTAGTGCTCCCCCTTGAGGGTGCCCGGCCGCTGATCTGCGGCGGGGCACCCGGGGTGCGGCGGGGGACCACCTGATGACCCGGCCGCGCAGCGAGAAGACGTCACGACGACGGACCACTCGCGCCGATCGCGGAGAACACGGCACGCCAGCCGTGCCCGCATGCCCGCACACCGATTCGCCCGCCACGCCATCGCACCGCCGGGCGAGGCCGGCCTGCCCAACACTCCTTGAGGAACCTCATGCCAAAAAGGACCGCCGTCGTGACCGGCGGAGCCGGATTCATCGGATCCCACCTGTGCGACGCGCTGACCCACTCCGGGTTCGCCGTCATCTGCGTGGACAACTTCCTGACCGGCAGCCGCGACAACATCGAGCACCTGCTCGGCACCGAGAACTTCACGCTGATCGAACAGGATGCCAACGACAAACTGGCCGTCGCCGACGAGGTGGACGTGGTGTTCCACCTCGCCTCCCCGGCCTCCCCTGCCGATTACCTGCGCCACCCCATCCCGACCCTGTCGGTCGGCTCCATCGGCACGCTGAACGCACTGGAGCTGGCCAGGGAACGTGGGGCCCGGTTCGTCCTCGCCTCCACCTCCGAGGTGTACGGCGACCCGCACCAGCACCCGCAGACCGAGTCGTACTGGGGCAACGTCAACCCGATCGGCCCGCGCAGCGTCTACGACGAGGCCAAGCGCTTCGCGGAGGCCGCCACCGCCGCCTACCGCCGCGAGTACGGCACCGACACCGCGATCGTGCGGATCTTCAACACCTTCGGCCCGCGGATGCGCACCGACGACGGCCGCGCGGTGCCGGCCTTCGTCACCCGGGCCCTGGCCGGGCAGCCGCTCCGGGTGTCCGGGGACGGCCACCAGAGCCGCTCGCTGTGCTACGTGGAAGACACGGTGGCCGGGCTGCTGGTGGTTGCCGCGAGCGACCACCCGGGCCCGGTCAACCTTGGAACCGAGGACGAGCGCACGGTGCTGGCCCTCGCCCACCTGGTCCTGGACCTCACCGGTTCCGCCGCGGAGATCGAGTTCATCGCCCTGCCCGAGGACGACCCGGTGCGCCGACGACCGGACACCACCGTGGCCCGTGAGGTGTTCGGCTGGGTGCCACGGACGGCGATCGAGGACGGCCTGGCTGCCACCGTCGCCTGGTTCACCCAACAGCTCGCCGCCGGGGCCGCCCGGTGAGCGCGCCGACCGCTGCCGGCCTCGGCCGCCTGTGGGCGCACGGGTACGAGGTCGTCCCGGCCGTAGTCACCGATCCGCTGCTGGAGCGGTTGCGCACCGAGGCCGACGCCCTGGTGGCCGCCTTCGAGGGCGGCCACCGCGGCGAGGACTTCTGGCACTTCACCCGCGAGGGCGAGAGCATGCCGGTGCTCTACCGCGTCCACAACCTCCAGCGGCAGCCGGGCGCCCCGCTCGCGGCCGGGCTGTTCGCCACCGGCCCGCTGCACCACCTCGCCGAGAGCCTCCTGGGCTGCCCGGCGCGGGCCCGGGTCACCGCCATGATCGTCAAGATGCCGCACGTGGCCGCCGCCGTCCCCTGGCATCGCGACCGCACCGACGCCGAACCCGGCCGCGCCATCAACCTCAGCCTGTTCCTGGACGACTCGGACGCCTCCAACGGAGCCCTGGAGTTCGTGCCCGGCAGTCATCTGCTGGCCGACGACGCCGACGTGGAGCAGGCCCGCGAGGCCGGGCCCGTGCTGACGGTCGGCGCGCGGGCCGGCGACGTGGCAGTGCACGACGTGCGGGCCGTCCACGCCTCGCGCCCCAACACCACCGCGCGGCCCCGCCGCAGCCTCGTCATCGAGTTCGTCCCCGCCGACACGGAGGCACCATGACCAGCACCGCTCCCGAACCCCGCCGCCCGAAGGTCGCCACCGTCACGGTCGGCACCAACGAGGCGCGCTGGCTGACCGCCTGCCTGTCTACCGTTCTCGCCAGCCACACCCCCGACCTCGACCTCACCGTCTGGTACGTCGACAACGCCTCCACCGACGGAAGTCTCGCGCTGGTCCGCGACGACTTCCCCGCGGTGCAGATCATCGAGAACGACGCCAACCTCGGCTTCGCCCGCGCCAACAACGTCGGCATGCGCGCCGCCCTGGCCGACGGCGCCGACTACGTGTTCCTCGTCAACCCCGACACCCGGACCCCCGCCGACCTCATCCACCAGCTGACCGCCTTCATGGAGCAGTGGCCCGCGTACGGCATCTGCGGCCCCATGCAGTACACCTACACCGACGGCGGCACCGTTGCTCTGGACGAGCACAACGACTGGTCGCGCCTCGCGCTGAAACTGGGCGAGGCCGACGGCTTCGTGGGCGACCGCCCGAACCGGCCCTCCCCGGCCGGCCCCGCGCATGGCCGAGCCCCCGCCACCCTGGAGCACGCCTACGTCCAAGGCGCCGCCCTCTTCGTCCGCGCCGAAGTCCTGCGCACCCTCGGCCTGTTCGACCGGGTCTTCCACACCTACTACGAGGAGACCGACCTGTGCCGCCGGACCCGCTGGGCGGGCTGGCGGGTCGCCCTCAACCTGGACATGGGGATCCAGCACTACGGCGGCGGCGGAACCGGCGCGAGCACCTACCGGCGGGTGCAGATGCGCCGCAACCGGTACTACTTCCTGCTCACCGACGTCACCTGGACGTGGCCCGCGATCCTCTCCCTGGCCGGGCGGTGGCTGCGCCAGGACCTGGCGGGCCGCTCGGTCGGGGGCGACACCACCGTGGTCCGCGGGTGGGCGGAGACGGCCGCCGCCGCCTGGTGGCTGCTGCGGCTCGCCCCGACCATCGGGCGCCGCCGCCGTGCTCACCGCCGCCTGCGTGCCACAGGGGGTGCGCGGTGAGGGTGCTGTTCGCCGGGGACTTCCACTGGCAGGCTGGATCGGCGCACATGCTCGCCGAGTACGTGCGCGCCGCCCCCGCGCTGGACTGCGAAGTCGCCCTCGCCGGTCCGCTGTGCCGCCTGGACGACCAGGTCCCCGGCCTGCTGCCGGTCGTCGACGACCTCGCCTGGGGCACCCACCTGGTCCTGGTCTTCGAGGGCCGGCAGTTCCTGGACGAGCAACGGCTGGAGCTGTGCGAGCGCTTCCCGCGCGAACGCCGGATCGTCCTGGACCCGGACGCCCACTGGGGTGAGTACACCGTCCTCGGGGCCGACGACTCCGCCGGAGCCTACGGCCACCAGAAGTGGCAGCAGCTGTACCGGCAGCTGAGCGACGTCATCCTCCAGCCGCGCCTCGGCAAGCTCCCGGACGGCGCTCAGTTCTTCCCATACTTCGGGATGCCCAAGCCGGTGCACCGACCGGAGCGGGCACCGGCCGCGGCCTACGACCTCCAGTACGTCGGCGCGAATTGGTGGCGCTGGGACGCGCTCGCGGGCCTGGTCGAAGCGGCCCGGTCGACGAGGCCGCCGCTGACCCGGCTGCGGGTGGCCGGGCGCTGGTGGAGCGGCGACCCCCACCCCGAGCACCTCACCGCCACCGCCAACCGGCCCGGCTGGCTGGCCGAGCGCGGCGTGAAGGTCACCGGCCCCGTGCCCTTCGGCCAGGTCCTCACCCAGATGGCGAAGGCTGAGATCACCCCGGTCCTGGCCCGCCCCCTGCTCGCCCACCAGCACCTGCTCACCCCCCGCATGTTCGAAACCATCGCAGCCGGCACCATGCCCGCCCTACCGCCCGAACTCGCCTACACCAGCGGCCTCTACGGTGAGGAGATCGGTCCGTTCGTCCTCGGCGAGGCCCCCGCTGAGGACCTCGCACGGCTCCTGCGCGACGGCCCCGCCAACCGCCGACGCCTCGGCCGCATCCAGGACGAACTCCGCCGCGGCTTCAACTACCGGCGCGTCCTCGGCCAGCTCCTCGCTTTCACCCACTGATCCGGGAGGCCCCCTGTGCCCACGAACATCCTCATCACCGGCGTCACCAGCTGCGAGAGCCGAGGAGTCGAAGCCCTCGTCCGCTCCCTGGCCACCGAGCTGACCACCACGCCGGACACCACCATCACCATGCTTACCCAGACCCCTGACCTGGACGCCGAAGCGCTCGCGGGAAGCGGCGCCGACTGCACCGCTGACCCGTTCGTCGTCTCCCGCTCCTGGGCCACGATGCGGCCGGTCGAGACCGAGCCGCACCGCCGCGAACGCGCCGCCCGCCTCCTCAAGAACGCGGACCTGGTCCTGGCCACAGGGGGCGACCTGCACACCTCCGATTACGGCGTCTCCACCCGCTACCTCGCGGTGCTCGACCGGGCCCAGCAGCTCGGCGTCCCGACCGCGATGGTCGGCCAGTCCGTGGGCCCGTTCACCGACCCCGCCGAACAGGCCGCGTTCACCGCCACCGCCAGCCGCCTCGACCTGCTGACCGTCCGCGAGACCACCACCCTGGCCTATCTCACCGGACACCTGGCCTTGCCCGAACGTGCGGTGGTGCTCTCCGCCGACCCCGCCTTCCTCCTCGCACCGTCCGGCCCCAACCGCACCGCACAGCTGCTCGCCGACACCGGCCTGAACCCCGCCCAGGAGTACGTGTGCCTGGCGCCGAGCCGGGGCGTCACCCGCTACAGCCCGATCACCGACGCCCGGCACCTGAACGCGCTCACCCGCCTCGCCGCCACCCTGTGGCGCGTTAGGCGCCGCCCGCTGGTCCTCGTCCCGCACTGCCACGACTCCCGCGAGCACAACGACGACCGCCTCCTCGCCCGGCAGATCGCGGCCCGCCTCCCCGGCGTGCCGGTGCACGTCCTGGACGCCGACGACATCGGGGCCGCGGACTACAAGGCCGTCCTCGGCGGCGCGGAGCTGGTCATCTCCGAGCGCCTGCACGCCTCGATCGGCGCCCTGTCCAGCGGCACCCCGGCCGTCGCCCTCGGCCACTCCCCGAAGTTCGGCGGCGTCCTCGCCGACACCTACGGCCCCGCCGTTCCGGCCGACGACGTCCACCGTGACATCACCGCGTTCACCGCCGACCCGACCGCCGCCGAACACCTCGCGCGCCTGGACACCGACAAGCTCCGCGACCACCTCGCCACCCGGCTGCCCACCACGGTCGCGCTCGCCACGGCAGACATCGCCCGCGTGCGCGCCCTCCTCAACTCCTGACCCGCCCACCCGATCGGAGAACAGCATGGCCCAGCACCTGGTGACCGGCGGAGCCGGATTCATCGGCTCCCACCTCGCCGACCGCCTCCTGGCCGCCGGACACAAGGTCGTCGTCCTGGACAACCTCGACGGCGGCAAGAAGGAGAACGTCCCCGACGGCGCGACGCTCGTCGTTGGCTCCATCGCCGACCGCTCCACGGTGGACGACCTGTTCGCCGGCCACGCCTTCGACAGCGTGTTCCACCTGGCCGCGTTCGCCGCCGAGGGCATCAGCCACGCCGTCAAGGCCCACAACTACGAGGTCAACGTCCTCGGCAGCACCCACTTGATCAACGCCGCCCTGCGCACCCAGGTCCGGTACTTCTCCTACGCCTCCTCCGTCGCCGTCTACGGCACCGGCCGCGTCCCGATGTGCGAGGACGACCACCCACAGCCCGTCGACAGCTACGGCAACGCCAAGCTCACCATCGAGCGCGAACTGGCCATCACCGCGCAGATGCAGGGCCTGCCGTTCACCGCGCTACGGATGCACAACGTCTACGGCGAGCGGCAGAACATGGGCGACCCCCTGCGCAACGCGGTGGCGATCTTCCTCAACCAGATCCTTCGCGGCGAGCCGATCACCGTGTACGGCGACGGCAGCCAGCGCCGCTCCTTCACCTACGTCCACGACATCGTCGGGTGCTTCCTCGACGCCGCCGACACGTCCCGCCACTGGAACCGGGTGATCAACGTCGGCAGCCAACAGCCGTGCACCGTACTGGAGATGGCACGCGCGGCACGCGCCGCGATGGGCGTCCCGGAATACCCGATCATCCACCTGGCCACCCGCGAGGAAGTCCACGCCGCCTACACCAGCAGCGAACTAGCCCGCCTGCTGCTCGGCGCCTGGAAGGACACCCCGCTCGCCGAGGGCCTGGCCGCCACCGCCGCCTGGGCGAGGAACCACGGCCCCGTCAGCCCCCGCAGCACGCTCGCCCTCGAAGTCGTCGCCGACACCCAGCCCGAGTGGTACACCAACGCCACAGCCACCTCCCGAGAGGACGCCCAGCCGTGAACCAGGCCTTCACCCTGCCCCCGTCCGAGACCATCGCCACGGACGTCGGCGGCGTCCTCTACTACGACGAGCCGTTCGAACTCGCCTGGCTGCAAGGCGTCCTGGAACGCGCCGGCGAAGACGACCCGACGCTGACCATCGAACGCTTCACCTCCGAGATGCGGCGCTTCTACCTCCACAAGGCCGGCACCACCGCGAGTCCCGGCCTCTTCACCCCGGCCGGCGCCCACAGCTGGAACCGGGTCCGCCGCACTTGGCACGACCACGTCCAGCTGATCCCCGGCGCCTTCGATGCCCTGGACGCCCTCTACTCCGACCGTCCCGTGTGCATCGTGGCCAACCAGCCCCCCGAGTGCGAAGAGGTGTTCCGGGATATCGGGGTCGCCGACCGCCTGGCGCTGATCGCCCTCGACTCCACGATCGGCATCGCCAAACCCGACCCGGGGCTCCTCCGCTGGGCGATGGACCGGCTCGGCTGGCAGCCCACCACCACCCTGATGGTCGGCGACCGCCCCGACCACGACGCCGCCCCCGCACAGCGACTCGGCGTGCCGGCCGCCCTCGTCGCCCCGCCCACCGGTTGGACCGCCCCGCCCGGCACCGACCCGGCCCTCGTCACCGCCTACACGGCCGTACGGGCCGAACGCCAGGAGAGCCGCCAGCACCCCGCCGCGGACCACAGCCTCCACCTGCTGGACCTCGCCGACCTCGCCGAGCAGCTCACCGGCCGGCGGCGCCCCACCACGAAGGAGCTCAACAGGTGACCTTGCCCCTGACCCTGGCGGTGTGCAGCAACCGCCCCCGGCAGCTGCGGGCCGCCCTCCTCCGGTTCGGCCACCTCCTCGGCCCCGACGACCAGCTCCTGGCCGTCGTCGACACCACCGTGGACGCGGCCACCGCGCATTCGCTCGCCCAGACCACCCCCCGGGCGGCGCTGCTGTTCAACCGCGCCACGGTCGGCCTGTCCTACAGCCGCAACCTCGCGCTGAAAGAGGCACCGACCCGGCACGTCGTCTTCCTCGACGACGACATCGTCCCCGCCGCCTCCGCGGTCGAGGACCTGCGCGCCGCCCTGGAAGCGGGAGCCCACGTGGCCGGCACCCGGATCACCGCCGACCTCCAGGGCCGCCGGGCGCCCTGGTGGCTGACCGACGGCCAACTGCACTACCTCGGCTCCCACCACCCCGCCCGGCCCGCCAGCATCTGGGGCGGCTGCTTCGCCGTCGACCGCGACCACGCCCGCCTGCTCGGCATCGACTTCGACAGCCGCCTCGGCCGCGTCGGCACCAACCTCGCCTCCGCCGAGGACACCACACTGGTGCGTCAGCTCGCCGCGCTCGGCGCCACCACCACCGTCCTCCACGACACGCAGGTCCACCACCTGATCCCCACACGCCGGCTCCGAGTCGGCTACCTTCTGCGGCGTGCCTACTGGCAGGGCCGCAGCGAAGTCAGGCGGGGCACCGTCGCCACTGGCCTGCACAAGGAATGGGCGCGCAACCGCTCCGGCGGCCGGGGGCTTCGCCCCGCAGTCCTCGCCGCCCTCTACACCAGCGCGGTGCTGACCGGCATCGGCCACGAACTCCTCGACCAGGCCCGGAGACGCCCGTGAGGATCACGATGCTCAACCCGCCCTACCGGTACGGGCAGGACACCACCCAGTGGATCACCGTCCCGCCGCAGGGCTACGGCGGCATCCAATGGGTCGTCGCCACCCTCATCGACGGGCTGCTCGACGCCGGGTGCGAGATCCTCCTCGTCGGCGCGCCCGGCAGCACACCCCGGCCGGGACTGACCGTCTCCGACGCCACCACCTTCGACACCACCCTGGCCGCGCTCCGAGCGTTCGCCCCGGACGTGGTGCACGACCACACCAACGGACAGTTGCTGCCCGCCGAACCGCCTTGGCCGGCTGTCCGCACCCACCACCTCAACGGCGCGCCCGAGTACCGGGCGAACAACGTCTACCTCTCCCGAGCACAGCGCCAGGCCGCCGGCTCCGCGGACGCGCCGATCATCCGGCTGCCGGTCAACCCGGACCGCTACACCTACCGCGAGACGAAGGACGACTTCCTGCTGTTCCTCGGCCGCGTCTCCGCCCACAAGGGAGCGCGGGAGGCCGCCGCCTTCGCCCAGGCCGCCGGCCTCCCGCTGAAGCTCGCCGGACCGGCCTGGGAGCCCGACTACCTGCACGGCATCCTCACCGACTACCCCGACACCGCCGAGTACATCGGAGAGGTCGGCGGTACCCGCCGCACCGACCTCCTCGCCGCCGCCCGGGCCTTGCTTGCCCTCTCCCAACCCCTCGAAGGCCCCTGCGAAGGGGCATGGATCGAGCCCGGCGCCACGGTCGTCGCCGAGGCGGCCGTCAGTGGCACCCCCGTCATCGCCACCGACAACGGATGTCTCGCAGAGATCGCCCCGCACGTCGGACTCGCCCTGCCGGCCGACCAGTTGCCCAGCCCGGAGGAAGCCGCCACGATCCTGGCCCACCTCCCGGCCCCGGAACACCTCCGAACGACCGCCACCGAGCGGTGGGGCCACCACGTGGCCGCCGCGCGGTACCTGGAGATCTACCGCCGCGCCGCCGCGGGCGACACCTGGACCTGACCTCGATCAACGAGAACGCTTCCCGGCAGCGATCCGCTGCCGGGAAGCTTCGTACAACACCGCGGTCGCGGCGTTCGACGCGTTCAACGAACTGGCCGCCCCCGTCATCGGGATGCTCACCGTGAAATCGCACAGCTCCCGCCAGGTGCTGGACAGCCCACTCGTCTCGTTCCCGACCAGCAGCAGAACCGGCTGGGTGAGGTCGAAGTCGTAGACGTCCGCGTCACCCTTCTCGTCCGTGCCCACCAGCGCCAGCGGGCGACCGGCAGAACGCTGCTGCTCCACCCACGTCATCACCTCGGTCGACCCCGGGACGCGGATGGAGGGCAGGGAGAACAGACTGCCCGTGGTCGCCCGAACGGCCTTCGGGTCGTAGACGTCGGCGGCGTGCCCCGAGACGATCATCCCGTGCGCGCCGAAGGCGTCCGCCGACCGGATGATGCTGCCGATGTTGCCCGGAGTAGTCGGCCTGTCGAACAGTACGCCCAGGAAGTTGGGGCCGCCCTCGATCCGGCTCAGGTCGTCGGCCGGCATGCCGACCACCGCGATCACCTCCGGTGCTCCCTCGGTCTTCTCGCCGAGGTCCGCCAGCAGCTCGGGTGCCATCGCGATCCGCTCAGCCTTGACCGTCCGCAACAGCTCCTGGGCCCAACCCGACAGCTTCCGCCGGTCGTCGTACAGCAGTGAGTTGATCGGCCAGCCGTACTGGACCGCCAGCGAGATCGGCCGCACCCCTTGGACCAGGAACTCGCGGAGCTGATTCCGCTTCTTCCTGTTACCGAGCAGCGCCTCCCACTGCTGGAACCGGGCATTGCGAGAGGTGATCCGCTGAACCGCTGGCACCTGTCCTCCAAGATGAGCCGACAACGATGCGTTCCGACTTCGGCGGAGTCCGCACCAGCGCAGCAATAACCCTACACCTGGTACCAACACCTGTGCCGACAGCAGCTCCTGACAACATCTCATGTTCCAGCGCGCACCCTGAGGAGTCCGGCCGCTCTCCAGGCCCCTTACAGCTCGGCAGCGCCATCGCTGCTACATGCGATGGATCAGCCACATCATCCCGTCGATGGCGTACTGACCCACTGCGCCAGCTGCCCCGCAGACGAACCCGTACCGCACGACTCGAAGCCACCGACTGCGACTGGCCGCCTTGGTAAGCGTTCCCATCAGACCTCCATGTGAAAGCTGCCCTTCATCGGGAGCCTTGCGGCCCCGGTGTCCAGCTTCCAGCCCCGTAAGGCGCGAAGGTCAGAAGTTGCCTGGAGATGACCGCAGTTGACGCTAGTTGCGTGACATCCTTCTCCATGTCAAGCTCCATCAACTTTCGTCAACAGCGGAGGCTCGATGCCGATTCGGATGCCCGGGCAGGACAAGTTGCCCAATGGCCCGCACCGCCAGCTACTAGAAGCGGTGCACGAGCTATATAACAGTGCCGGATATCCTGGAATCCGAAAGATAAGTTCAGCCATTCGCGTCAACAATGACCTCCACGACACGATCAGCCATGAAGGAATCAGCAAGATCCTAGGAGGGGAAACACTCCCGCGACAGTGGCTTAAGCTTGATGCGCTAGTGCGGCAACTTCTCGCCTGTCACACAGAGCCAGTGGATGCCCCCGGCGAGGTCGCGCGCATCCGAGGACTATGGGTCGCAGCCATCGGCATGTCCGCACCCCACCCTTCAAACATTCAGCAACATTCAGAAGGCGCGAAAATCGTCGACTCAACTCACAAGTCAGGGGAGGTTCAGAAATTAACCCCAGATAGTTCCAACCACCTCAAGATCGACACGGTCACGATCACCATTCGACCGCCAGAGCGACGCAACTTCTTCGCCGCGGAGATCCGCCAACATCACAACCCCGACCAGGGTCAAAACTTGCATAACGAGTTCCTTGGCCTCATCAACAGCGCGGCCGAAGGATCCGGAATTAATTCGCGGGACTGGCATATGCGGTCAACAGGGGACGGAGTCATTGGAGTCATTCCCCCCGACACGCCGGAGCGCTACCTGGTAGACCACTTCACCAGGGCACTTGCGGCAGGCCTTCGTCGCCGAAACATTCGACATACCCCAGCAAGGCGAATGGGCATCGGCCTCGCAATCGGATTCGGCATAATCCGATTCGCTGATAACGGATTCACGGGCAGTCGACTTATAAATACCATCAGACTCCTCGACCATACGGAAATGAGGAGATCACGACAAGGCCTGACCCTGGCACTGGCTGATCGAGTATACGAGGACAGTATTACCGAGAACCTCACGAGCTTCCCCCGCGGGGCGTTCCAAAGGATCGCCGTCGACGCGAAAGGGATGTCGATCCCTGGATGGCTTCTCACCGATGACGAAATATAGGGACGCAGTCCCGCTGGCGGAAACCGTCTTCAACCTCCCAGGCCACCGCCACAGCGCGCCTCCGGGCGGGCCCGTGCAGGCCCGCCCGGCGCTGGTTCGGCCATCTATCTCACGCTGCGCCGTACTGCCTGATCAGCGAGACGCATGTTCTGCGCCATCAGGTCCAGTCCGGCTGCGACGTCCGCTCTGGTGACCTCCCACCAGCCGGCCCGGTCGTAGATCCACCAGGACTCCCGATACCGGGCGAAGTCGCGGATCGTCTCGCTGAGGTGCTGGGCTGTGCCGTCTGCGAGGGCGGCGTCCATGGCGGCGTGGCTAAGGTCGGCGAGCATGCCCGAGTCGATGTTGGTCATCGCGGTCCCCTCACGGCCGGATGTTCGGCTGGATGCTGGCCTGCTGGACCGGCGGCGGTTGCAGAAGCGGCGCCGGTTCCACTTGGGGGGTCGACGTGACGGTCCTGACGCCAAGGTCCACCTTCGGCTCCGGCCCGGAAGCCCTGGAGGTGACGTCGACGGCGGCGAAGTCCGCGGTGAGCTTCGTCCGGATGTCCTCGGCCATCATCTCCCCCGACAGTTCGACTGCGGCTCCGACGACGACGGCGGTGGTGGCGAGCCGGGCGAGGTAGTTGGGGCGCTCCTCGACGCTCACCTCTACCGCCGTCACCTCGTACGCCTGGGGGTCCTGCTGGTAGACCTCCCACTCGACGGTCAGCTGGTCGACCGGCTCACCCCGCTCGGCCACGACCGCGATCGCCTCGTAGACCTCGCGGCGCGGGCCCTCCTCGAACACCTCCGGGTACAGCCAGCTGACCTCGCGAACCTGCTCCGGGTGCTGGAGGAGATCCGCAAGGATGATGTCCTGACGCTCAAGACGGACCTCGACCCGGACTTCCTGGTCTCCGGCTGCCTTCACCCGGGGTTCGTACGGCGCCGGGGCCGGCTCGTTGAGCTTGGCCACCGGGGCGGCGTGCTCGGTACGCCGCATCGTCTCGGCGAGGCGGTCGAGCACCGGGTCCGGTCCGCGCAAGCCCGGGGCGGCCGTCCGAAGTCGGTCGACGTGAAGTGCGAGGTCCCGACGGACGGCGGCCTCCTGGACCATGCGGGCATAGCTCGCGATGGCCCGGGGCTGCGGCGCGGTGTCGGCGAGGCGGCGCAGGTAGTCGGCGGTGACTCCGGTGATGGCGGTGCGCTGGGCGATCAGCTCCGGCACCTGGGCGGCCGGGGCGCTCGGGTTGCTGGTGCGCGATTCGATCAGCGCGGTCAGGACGGCACGGTGGGTGGGATGGGCCATGCGGTCGGGGGCGAGGTGGGCGATGTCGTCCAAGCGCTGGCGGTCGCGGAGGGCGGCGCCGATCACGGCTTGTTCGGCGCGCAGTACAAGGTCGGGGTGAGTCATCGGGTTGTCCTCGACTTCGTACTGGTGGTGGCTTCGCGGTAGCGGCGGGCTGCGTCATCGGCGGCGGCCATCCGGGCGGCGGCGTCTTCGAGCCGTTCCAGCAGTTCCTCGTTGACGACGCGCAGCCAGGCGCCGCCGATGTCGACGGCCCACCAGTCGTCGGCGAACCTCACGTACTCGGGGATGCCGGGGCTGAGCGGCGCGGCGAGGCCGCGGGCCCGGGCGTCGTCCATCTGGGCTACGGTGAGCCGGTCGGGACTGCCGGCTTCGGCGGTGTCCGCGTGAGCTGCCAGCAGCCGGCTGGGGATGCCGGCCCAGGCATCGGCCCCGGTCCAACGTTCCTGGAGGTCCGGGGAGTCGGCGGCCCGAAACTCGGGCCCGCGGTGCCCAGTCCGGCAGGCCGTGGCGTAGACGGCGGTCGCATTGGCCACCACCGTGCGCAGCTCGACGTGCCAGTAGCGGGCCGCCTGGCCGACCTGTTGCTCCGGGGCCGCGCCGTAGATCTCTTCCCGCCAGACCTTGAGTGCCCACAGTTCTTCGATCAGCCCGGGGTGTTCGGCCCAGCAGCGTGGCAGCCTCGACTCCACGGCCAGCTCGTAGCGGTCGTGGAGCCAGGTCACCCAGTCGCAGAGGCCGCCCCAGGCCGCGATGCGCTCGGGGCCGGTCATGGTGTGCCACTCGACCAGCCGGGTACGAGGGCTCGCTTCGGCGGCGGCCGGCTGGGTACCGGTGGCCGGCCCGGTGGTGGCGCGGCTCCCGCGGGAGCGCCGAATGCGGGCGTGCGGGCGGTGCTTGACCCTGCCGATCGGCGTGATCGCGGGCTCGGTCATGACTGGTCCTGGAGGTGAGTTGGCAGGTGCGGGCTGACCTCGACGGGACGGTCCGGGAGTTCGGTGTACTGGAGACTCGTGTCCGTGCGGCTGGCGGCCGACGCAGCTTTCCAGTCGGCCATCACGAGGTGCACGGCGGCGTCGAGCGCCTCGATCGAAGTGCTCGGGGTGAGCGTGAGCCGCCGAAGGTAGGCGGGGGTGTCCATGGTGTCGGCGATCAGTTGCGCAATCCGGGGCGACAGCTCTTCGGTACTCCGGCGGACGTACTCCTCGACGGCGGCGGGGGTGACCGGTTCCGCGTCGGCGTGCAACGCCAGCATGGCCTCGTAGATGCCGTAGCGGACGTGGGTGGTGAAGGTGTCCACCGGCACCCACCGGCCGAAGTCATTCAGCTCCCGGGGGCGTTGGGCGAGGTAGGCGAGCACCAGGTCCTCGTGGTCCACGCGCGCCGGGCGCCAGCCGCTGAGAGCCACGAACCGGCCTTCGGTGAGCGCGCGGTGCTCGGCCCAGTCGTCCGTGGCCCAGGAGACGGGGACGACCTCCTGGTAGCCGGGGCTGAACACGGAGACCACCGGAGCTCCGGAGTGGTCCTCTCCGGCGTGGTAGAGCGCGCCGTCGATTCCACGCACCGGCCCGCTCCACCGCAGGGTGTAGTCGGTCGAGGGCGCTGGGCGGCGGAGCAGGCCCTGGCGGTGCCGCTGATCGAAGCGGGACTCCCAGCGCAGGTCGGCGTCGGTGCGCGCCTCGACGTGGTACCCGCTCCATGCGGGTCGGGGGGTCACGCGGCGGCCTCGATGGGGTCGAGTTCGCCCGCGCGGTACCGCTTCGACCACTCGTTGCTCTCCTCGTACAGCTTACGGTCGGGGCTCTCGTAGTGGCGCTGCATGCGGACCTTGGTGATGGGGGTGGTGGCGTGGATGACCAGGGCCTCGCGCTTCTCCTCGTCGAGGGTGCGGATCTCGTCCGGGGTGACGGTTTTGCGGTCCTGGAGGGTGGTCTGCATCGTGGTGCCCTGCGCGCCGCTTTGGTAGGTGGTCAGGGACTCGCGGTAGATGCCGGCCAGCTTGGAGAACTCTTCGAGTTCGTCGCCGCCAAGGCCGCCGAGGGCGATCTTGACGGTGGAGCTTCCCCAGAGCATTTCGGCCCCTTCACGTCCCCAGGTCTTGCGGGCCTGGGCCATGTTCTGGAGCACGGCGACGGTGAAGATGCCCGAGCCGCCGGCGAAGGACATGAGGTCGGGGAGGTTGGGCAGCGGGGTGACGTTGGCGACCTCGTCCAGCAGTGCTCCCAGCGGCGGGTCGAGCCGGCCGCCGGGCGACCGGTCGGCGAGGCGCTTGGCAGTGCCGAAGACCTCGGAAACGAAGGCGGAGATCAAGGGGGCGAGCGCGGTGGCCTCTTCCTTGTCCACCAGCAGGTAGATGGTGCCGTTGCTCCGCAGCCACTGCTCGATGTCGATGCCGTTGCCGACCCTGGGGACGAAGGTGGCGCGGGCCAGCGGCGAGAACAGCGGTGTCAGCGCGGTCTGCACGGTGGCGAACAGGTTCGCCCGGGTGTCGCCGGGGTTGCGGTAGAGGCCGTCGAGCATTTCGGCAACGCCCGGCTCGGCGCGGCGGGACTCGGCGAGCAGCTTGATCGGCTCCTCGACGTGGGCGTTGAAGCCCCAGCGCAGGACGTCCTCCATGCTGCGGCCGGTGATCGCTGCGGCGTGAAGCCAGCCGGCCAGCAGCGAGGTGGCGGTGGCGCCGAAGAAGCCGGCGCCGGAGGAGTCGGTGGTCTCGCTCTTGCCGATCTTGACCATGAGGTCGGCTCGCTGCATGGCCTTGCCGAAGTCCTCACAGCCGCTGGTGGGCGACCACTGCACCTGGTCCGGCCAGTCGAGCATGCCGGTCGGCACCATCGCCAGGGTCTGGCCGCGGCGGCGCCGGATCAGCGCGGTCGCGTCGAGCACGTCACCGCGGACACTGGTGATCAGCATTGGTCCGTGCCATGCCTTGATCCACGGGATGATCACCTGGCTCGTCTTGCCCTGGCGCGGGGCGGCCAGCATCAGCACCGAGTTCTCGACGGCCACCCACAGCAGCATCCCTGCCAGGGTGCGGCCGAGCG
This sequence comes from Kitasatospora sp. NPDC088779, assembly GCF_040685395.1. Classification (NCBI taxonomy): domain Bacteria; kingdom Bacillati; phylum Actinomycetota; class Actinomycetes; order Kitasatosporales; family Streptomycetaceae; genus Kitasatospora; species Kitasatospora sp. NPDC088779. The sequence goes on from NZ_JBFBHW010000009.1 coordinate 22,994, forward strand.
TCACCGCGACGTCAGCGGCGGCGATCCGGCTGCCCCTGAGCGAGGGCCGGACGATGGACCCGCGCTTGACCACCGCCGTGGCGGAGAGGGTCTTCGACAACTGCGAGGCGGAGGCGAAGCCGCGCACCGAACGGCTCCGCCGAAGACGGCGCAGAGCGAAGGCGCCCGCGGTGAGCATCGCGCAGGCGACGATCGCGGCGGCAACGGCGAAGCCGGCCGGACCGGGCAGGTCGGAGCGGACCTGCTCGGGCCAGGCCGCCCTCGGGTCGTCCAGGTGGTGCGGGATCTGCTTCGCGACGGCGAACGCGTCGCCGAACGGGACGGCCGGCCAGGTGGCGTGGGTGATCAGCCCGGCGACCTGGCCGGTTGCCCAGGTTCCCACGGTGACCGTGACCACGACGATGATCAGCAGGACGATCAGGTAGTCTGCGGGGCCGTCCAGCACCGGCCGCCGCGCGACCGTGGCGTTCGAGGCGGAGGCCATCTCACACAGCCATCCGCTCGTTGGTGTAGTACAACTGCCTCTCGGTCGGACTCAGAATGGTCTGGACCACATGGCTGGAGTTTCGGCCGATCTTCCAGATCGCGCGGCCGATCTGCTCACCCGACCAGCTGGCGATGTGCGCGCACTCGGTGTCGGTCAAGCCGATCACGTCGCGCGTCATAGCGAGGGGGGCGGTGTCCTGGCGCAGGCAGATCCGCACGTCGCAGCTGGAGATCAGATTGCGGGCGATGCTGACCTCTTCGCTGCCCTGGGCGCCGACCGCCTCGAAGTCCGACAGGCGATGCGTGCTCAAAACCTGGATCGTTCCCTGGGCTCGGGAGAGCCGGAGGTCCGAGTCGAGCTTGCGGATCATGGCCGGCACGCGCATCGCGCGCCACAGCTCGTCGCGGACGACCAGGCGCACGGGCCCGCCAGGCTCGTCGATCGCGGCTTGGCCCCAGCTCGACACGCAGGCGAGGGTCATGGCCACGGTCTCGTCGCCGCGGCCGTCGATCCGGGACAGGTCAACGGTCTGGATCGGCGCGCCGAAGTCGGGTCGGACCGTGGTGGGCCCGTCGAACAGGCCGGAGAGGCTGCCGCGGACCATGTTGCCGAGGGCGTCGGCGGCCGGGCGGATCATCTCCCGCAGTTCGGTGACGTCGGTGTCGCGGACGCGCAGGTCCTCGGCCATCTCCGGCAGCGGGTCGCGCAGCAGGGCCCAGACCTGCGGGATCGTCGGGTCGGCGAGGTGGCTGGCGCCGGTGGCCTGGCCGGAGGCGTGCTGGATGGCGAGGGAGAGGGCGGCTTCCTCTGTGGGCGTGAGGTTGCGGCCGAGCCGCATGACCAGCAGGGAGGAGAGCAGGGTGATCCGTCGGCGGTGGACTTCGTCCAGGCGCTCGCGCAGTTCCTCCGGGTCGGTGGGCAGGTTGCTCCCGAGCGGGCCGGCGTCCAGCGGGTTGAGCCGGTTCCGCAGGCCGGGTCCGAGTTCGACCGGCTCGACGCCGAACGCCCGGGCCAGCCCGGCGTACTCGTTCTTGATGTCCCCGAGGACGAACGATCGGACGCCGTAGGCGGCCAGGCGGGTCACCAGGGCCTTGATCGTCGCGCTCTTGCCTGTGCCGGGAACCCCGGTGATCAAGAGGTTGGGGTTGGTGATCAGCCCGCGGTGCAGCCACTCGATCGGGTGGCAGGCGAAAGCGCCACCGGACAGGCAGTCGACGCCGATGTAGGCTCCGGCCGCGGGCATGGAGGCCCCGTACAGCCAGGGGTACAGCCCCTGGACCTGGCCGGTGCTGCCCCTGAAGACCGGGACCTGCGGCATCCGCGGTGCTCGCCCGGCGAACGGGCGGGCGTGGCCGCGACGGGGCGCGACCGGTTCCCTCCGTTGCCTTGGCGCCTTCTGCGCCGGGGGCTTCGGCGCCACCGGGGCCGGGCGGCCGAGCACGTCGGTGAGGTCGAGGACGGGGAGGTCGGTGGTGGGTCGGCGACGGAACATCACGCCGCCCGCTTCTTGGGCAGGCCCATGCCGACCGGGAGCGCGCCGACGGCGAACCCGATGTCCTGGGTGAGCCACATCCGCTGGAGCTCGATGCTGCCGCTGTTGGCGTCGGCCAGGAGTTCGCTGCACGCGTCTTCGAGGTCTGCGGGGTTGGTGACGGTGACGGTGCAGTACGCGGTGTAGCGGACCATGCCGTGGCCGGCGGCGCGCTCCTGGTCCTGGGCCTCGGCGCGGCGCAGTGCCTGCTTCTCGTGCTCCGGGATGATCTGGCCGGTCTTGCTCCGCATGCTGACGGCGACCTCGCGGGCGGTGCGCTCCTGCATGATCTCCCGCTCGGCGGCGCGCGGGCTGCGGGGCTCGTAGTGGATGTTCAGCGTCCGGCGGTACTTTCCTTCGCCCAGCAGCGGCGCGAGGGCGGTCGAGTACACCTTGTTCTTCGGCCAGCTGTGGACGGAGTAGGTGACCGACACCGCGCCGTCGTGCTCGTACCTGCCGCGCCCGCTGTGGGCGGCGGACGGACCGGCCGCCGCCGGGTCCACCCCTGCCTCGAAGGGGACCTCGTCACCGCGGAGAACGGCGGCGGCGGCCGCCGCCCGGCGCTCTGCGAGCACCCGGCTGGAGTCCGGATCGAACGCGGTCCTCATGACCTCGGCCAGCTCCCGGGGGTTGAGCCAGCTCTCGACCTGGAGGTCCGCGGAAGTGATCGAGGACGTCATGGCCCGAAGGTTTCGGACCAGGACGGCGGCGGCTCCGGCGTCGCCGCCGCCGGCCGCCTTGATGGGGCTGGCAGCGCGGACGGCGGCCATCGTGATCGCGAGGTACGCCTCCCGCTGGCTGGTGGCCAGGGTGGCGGTGGACAGCAGCGACTTGGTGACATCGACCGCGACGGTGGGCGCTTCGGTGGTGACGTGGTCGCTGTGCCAGCGCTGGAGCGCGGCACCGGATTCCGGGACGATGCGCTGGAGCGCCTGAATCCGGATGATCGGATTACCCTCGGTGCACTGGGAGTTGAGCAGCGAGCCCCAGCTGGCCACCCTCTGGTCGCGCCTGCTGGAGTCGGCCAGGCCGATGCCGGGGAAGCGCACCCGGGCGACCGCCGTGTACGTGCGGTCGAGCTGGTGGTGGATCACCGCGATCGGGGCGCCGCTGCCCCCGTCGGCTTCGAGGATCGTCAGTGGGGCGAGGATGCCGGGCAGGTCCATCTTTGGCTCGTCCGTCTCGGACGCACGGGGCGCGAAGGCGCCGGAGAGGAAACGATTCTGCCCGCGGAAGCGGAGGATTTCGTAGGACACTGCGGCGACCGCCCATTCATCGACCGTGCGGCCGGCGATCCGGACGAACGCGAGTAGGAAGAGGACAAACGACAGGGGCCAGGTCACAAGGCCGGCCCGGATGTACGAGATTGCGAACGGCCAGATCAGCGCGAGGATGCCGACGCCGAGCATGGCGGCGCGCTGAAGGCTGAGGCCGAAGAGGAAGGCGACCTTCTCTTGCTGCCACCCGAAGTACGTGCGGGTGGGAGCGGTCTCGGTGCTCATGACTTGTCCCCTCCTTCGGAGTGGTCAGGGCGGGTGGTCCTGGCAGGCGGCGCGGTGGGGCGCTCGACCGGGGCGGCCTGGGCGCGGGGCCCGCTGGGGCGGTCCGCCGGGGCCAGTGCGGGCGTGGGGCGCTCGTGAGCTGGCTCTGGCGTCGGGCCGGACACGGGTCGGCTGGCCTGGAGCGGTGTGGCACCGGAGGCGGGCCGGCTCGCGGCGGCCGGGGCCTGGGCAGGCGCCGCAGAGCCGGATGCGGACGGCGCGCTCCCGGGTCCGCCGGGCTGGGCCGCCCGGAGCGGGGGTCCCGGCACGGGGCGTCCTTGAGGCGCAGGCCCGGCCGGGGAGCCCGCGCCCGCCGAGGCGCCGGTGGACGGGCCTGCGGGTACCGGGGGCATCTCGATGGTGGGCGGGTCGCTGCGCGGAGGACCGGCGACCGGCAGGTCCGGGGTGATGTCCCGGAGCGCCTGCTGGTGATCGGCTTGCGGGCTGGCCGGTCCCGCCGGTTCGACCTGCGGTTCCTGTTGGTCCGACCAGTCCGGCTCCGGCTGGTCCGGCAGCACCCCGCCAGCGGTGGGCAACGGTGCGGCAGCGTGGCGGTTGACGTACCCGGCCGGCTGCGCCGCGTAGGGGTTCGCGCCCTGCACTCCCGCGTGTCCGGCCATCTTCTCCATGCCACCGGCCAGACTGTTGGCCGCCTGCTGGGCAAGCCGGACACCGGCAGCCGCGATCACGCCGACCGGACCGGCCGCGGCAGCAGCACCGGCGCCTCCGGCCGCCGCCCCGGCACCACCGGCACCACCGGCACCACCGGCGGCAGCGCCTCCGCCCTTGCTGGCGAAGTTGCTCATCGTGCGGCTGGCGCTCTCCTGCCCGAACGAGTCCGGGGAGGCGCCGGACGCAGGACCTGCCGGGGCACTCAGCCGACCTCCGGCGAAGCCGAGCAGAGCGGCGAGACCGGCACCGCCGCCGACCTGGACGCTGGCGAACGAAAAGAACCTCGCGATGGCCGGCCATGCCAGCGCCGCGAGCATCAGGATGAGCATCCCCGACAGGGTCGTCTGGAGGTCCTTCGAGTCGCCCGCGATGTTGAAGCCGAGGGCGAAGACCAGCGCGATGACCGGCTTGAGGATGATCAGCTGGACGGTGGAGGAGACCAGCTTGGACCACCAGCTCTTGGTGGAGTCGGACACCTGCCCTGCCGCGCTGATCGGCGAGGTGGCGATCAGCACGGCGATCGCGGCGTTGCGCAGCAGCATCTCGAACCAGAGCACAAGCGTCAGCAGGATGCCGATGATGGCGATGATCAGCAGGAGCGAGGCCGCGGTCCCCGGCGTGTAGGAGACCAGTTTGGCGATCTTGTCGCTGAGCGCCTTCTCCCCGCCGAGGGAGTTGTCGACGATGTACTTGGTCAGTTCGTCGCTCGCCACGAGCGACGTGGAGGCGACGATCAGCGTGAGCATGAAGGCCAGCGCGGCCTTCCCGACGCCTACGGCGGCGGTGGCCAGTGGGCGGCCGTCGTGGGTGATCACCGTGCGGATGACCTGGACGATGACCAGCAGGGCGGCGACGAGGCCGGCGATGCCGAGGGATATCGCGTAGACGCTGCGTATGCCGTTGCTGGCGAGGTCGACGGGCGGGATCTTGACGAAGGCCGTGGCGAACGTCTTGAGCAACTCGGTCGCGGCGTCCGCGAAGCTCTTGCAGATCGACTCCCACGCGCCGCTCGCCACGTTGGTGGCGGCGTCGCCCGCGAGGCTTCCGAGGATGGTGTCGCTGGGGCCGGGGATGCAGCCGAGGGGATCGGTCAGGCCGCAGGGCATGCGGGCCCCCTGGTGGTGCTGATGACCATGATCGTTATCGCTTCAGTTCCTGCCAGCCCTTGGCCGAGGCTTGGGGGCTGCCCGGCTCGGCGATGAGGCTGGTGTAGTCGGTGGTGGAGTTGCCCGAGGGGGCGGGGATGCGCCAGTCGGTCGCCGACCAGGTGAGGTCGAGCGGGTAGACGCCCATGCGGGTCTGCATCCCGGTGCCGGGCACGCTGGTGGTGTAGGTGGCCAGCAGCAGGACCTGGACGCTGTCGGGACCGACCGAACGCACCTGGTACTCGACGGGCGACAGGACGACGGAGGTGCCGGGCTGCAACTGGCCGCTCTTCGGCAGGCCGAGCCCCTTGCGTGTGGCGACCGGGCCCTGGGCGAGGACGTCTGCGGCGTTGGACCATGAGTCGACGGCGACGAGCCGGGCAACGGCCGCGGCGCGGTCGGGTTCAAGGGTGGAGCCGAGCTGGCGCCAGTACTCGACCGCCGCTGAAACAGCGCCTACCGTGGAATGCGGGTAGCCCACCTGAACCCCGTTGACGAGGCGCTCCCCACGGACAAGCTGGAGCGGGCCGGTCAGCCCGGGGGCGGGCGACCCGGTGGAGTCCACGCCGGTGACCGACCCCGGCGGCGGGATGGCGGCCGGCGGCGTGAACACCTTGGGCCCACGGGGCTCGTTGCTGGACTCGATGGCGACCCCGATGGCGACAAAGGCGAGCAGGCCGACGACCCCGAGGAGGAGCAGCGGCAGAATCCGGCGGCGAGGGCGGTCAAGGAACTGGTTCATGACGCGCTCTAAGCCGCAGCGCCGAAGACGGTGTTAACGACCGGGATGGCGCAGGCGGTCACGATGACGCCGCCCAGTGACCAGACCAGGCTCCTCTTCCCCTTCTCTGCGGAGTCGGGCCGGTTGCTGAGGTGGCCTATGCCCATCAGGCCGCCGGAGACCACGGCGGCGACGGCGCACGCGATCAGGGCGCCCCACTTCGCATAGCTCAGCAGGAGGTTCGCGCCCTTGCTGCCGTTGGTCGGGTCGGCCGGCGCGGGATTCTGGATATCGGCGAGGTAGTGAACGTCGGCAAGGTGGTGAACGGCTTGCAGGGCAAGGGACATACCGGGCTCCCGGAAGGCAGACGCGCCAGCGATCCCGCGGGATCGTCCTGGCCAGAAGGAGCCGCCCCTGCTATCGGGCACGGGGAGGCGAATGAGGCGGCCTTCACCTGGGTTCAGCACGTGAGGTCAGTGCAATTCACTCTGGCTAATTGGCCGTGAGCAAACGATAAGCGCTCGCGAGCCTGGCGCGTCAACCAAAGTGAATGTGACTAGGCTCACCTCGCCACTCTCTGTTTACGGTGGCTAATCAGCGTCACTGTGCGCAACGATGAGGCTTAGTCAGAAACAAGGAGTGCTACGCGCGTCATGCCAGCCGAAGAATCCGCCGAGTCCGGGTCGATCGCGAGCCGGTTGAACCACCTGTTCGCGACGGTGCACCCTGCCGACCGGGCCCCGTACACCAACCCCGAAGTCGCCCAAGCGATCAACGAGAAGGCCGGCCACCAGGTCCTCGGACCCACCTATCTATGGCAGCTGCGCAAGGGCAAGCGGACCGACCCAACGCATAGTCGCCTCACGGCGATTGCCGACTTCTTCGGAGTCTCTCCGCTCTACTTCTACGAGGAGGAGACGGCGCAGCGGACCAACGAGCAGCTCCGCCTCGCGGGCGCGCTGCGCAACGCATCAATCCGACAGATGGCGCTCGACGCGGACGGGCTCTCGGAGCGCAGCATGACGGCCATCGCTGCCATGATCCAATCGGCGCGAGCAATGGAGGGCCTGCCCGACTCCGGCGCCGCACCCGAGTGACGAGCACCACACGCTAGGCCGCCAGCCAGATCATCACAAATTCACATGGTTGGCACACTCCGAGTGCCCGTTCGCATACAGTTCTGCGAGCCGGGAGGAGTGACCGGCCGACTACCGTCGCCCGCTCCGCAAGACTGCCTCCCGATCAGGGAGGCTTCTTCATGAGCGCGTCGCAGCTCTGCGGCAATCGACAACTGGACCAGGACTTCCCTTCGCGAGTACCTCGACAGTCGCCAGCAGCAGCCACTCCGTCGGCACCGACCGAAGCGCCGCCGAAGCACCCGCTTGCGGCGGTGAGCACCCGAGCCCGCACGGGTGGGGCGGAGAGTGTCGCCGAGGCTGCCCTGCGCCTGGCATTCCCGGACCTGAGGCCCGCCGCCCTCCAGCACCTGTTCGGCCGCTTCGGCGCCTAATCCCCCCACGCACACCTGGCCGCCACATGGCGACCGAGCCCCCGACCGGCGCCTTCGCCTGGGCGAGCCATGTGCAACGTAATTCACTTTGGCTAACTAGTGGCACTGATCACTCTCACTCTGGTTGACCAGAGTGGCTCACATCGGCCTATGGTTCGACTCAATCCAATTAGCTGATGTGAACCGACCGCGCTCCGTCCGGTGCTGCGGTCTCAGAGGTGGCACGTGAAGAAGGCAGCCCATCTGGCGCTCACCGGCGTCCTGGCACCCTTCGGGGTGGTCCTTGGCATCGCGCTCTCCGGCGGAGGAACCGCCTCCGCCACTCCCGCCGTCCCCGGTGCGAGCGGCGGGCTGGGATGCTTCAAACCGGTCGCGCCCGGGAAGGTCGCTGCGGACGGACAGCAACTGACCACCGAGCAGATCAACAACGGCCAGATCATCTATCAGGTCTCGGTCCAGCTCCAGCTGCCGCCCCAGGCCGCGGTGGTCGCGATCACGACCGCCTTGCAGGAGTCGACGCTTCGGAACCTCAGCTCCGGGGACCTGGACTCGATCGGCTTGTTCCAGCAACGTCCGTCGCAGGGCTGGGGCTCACCTGCACAGATCATGGACCCCGTCTACAGCGCGACCAAGTTCTATGCCGCACTGGTGAAGGTTCCGCTGTGGGATATCCTGCCGGTCACCGTGGCCGCCCAGCGAGTGCAGCAGAGCGCGTTCCCGTCCGCCTACGCGAAGTGGGAGAGCACCGCTCAGCAGCTGGTGGCCACCTACAGCGGGAATGCCACGAACTGCTCGCTCGGCAACGGCGACGGCCAGACAACGACCGACGCCATCAACCTCCCCGCCGGCTTCTCCCTCCCAGCCGGAACACCCGTCCAGGTCGTGACCGCGATCAAGTTCGGCATCTCGAAACTGGGGATGCCCTACCAGTGGGGCGGCACCGGCGATCCGAGCTACGACTGCTCCGGTCTAATGCTGCGCGCGTACGAGGCTGCCGGGATCAAGATCAGCAGGACGACTTTCGAGCAGGTCTTCAACGGGACGCCGGTCTACGCCGCATCGCAGCTCAAGCCAGGTGACCTCATCTTCCTGGCCGGTAGCGACGGCACGCCGACCTCGCCCGGTCATGTCGGGATGTATCTAGGGTCGAACCTTGTCCTAGACGCGCCAAGGACAGGCAAGAACATCCAGATCACGACCTTCACCGGCGGATATTGGGACAAACAGGCGGTGGCCTTTCGCCGGATCGTTCCCTCGTAGGTTGATCGTGTCGTCATCCGATCGAGTGGCCGTCGACATCGGCGACAACTCGGCCGGAGGGTGGTGCGGCAAAGTCGTCGGACCGCCACCCTTCCTGCTGGCTGCCCCGGCCTGTTGGACTGATCCCGCTCCCCCAGGAAGGACCCACATGGAACAGCCACCCGTGCTCGTCGTGCGCGACGAGCTGTGGGAGTTGCTGGCGAAGGCTGACGATCCCATGAAGACGGTGGAAGTCGAAGCAGCCCACCGCGGCCTGACCACAAGGCAGTTGTTGAACTCAATCGCACGCCAGGCCCGCATCGACGGCATACCGCGTCTTGCTCGCCCCTCGTTCGTGCCACACAGGCCGGCCGACTTCGACTAGCTCGGGCGGTGCCGGAACCACCAGCAGTGCCCTCAACCTATGAGCAGGGATCATGATCCATCATTCGTGGAGCCGGACGGTCAGCGAACTCTCCGAACGGACGGAGCTGGCGCGCAGCGCCGCAAGCCGAGCGGAAGCCGTTCGCGCCCGGCCCACCGGTGACCGCGCCAGCCAAGAGGAACTGTTCTCCGCCGTCGCCCTTAGCCGGGCGCGGGACGCCGCCCTGCTCAAGGCCGCCCGGTTCGCCCTGCGCCGCCGCGCCGCCAGCCGACCCGCACCGCTGCGGCTTCCCCGCGGGCGGATTCTTCCCAGAGCACCTGCTCCTCGCTGGTGGCGAAACGCCGCCGTCTCCTGGGACGACGCCGGGATCTGGCGGGTAATCCCGCTGCCGGGTCCGGAGTGCCTCCTCGGGCTTCCAGAGAACGACGGCCTTCTGCGCACCGGAAGCCACCATCATCCCAGGTCACATCATGTGCGTTCTGTGAGTCGATGCGTTGAGTGACTGGGCTCTGTACGTCAGCGCTGGTAGGCAGCAGGTGCGGGCTACCCGGCGGTCCGGCGCGCTGGTGAGCGCCACCCACAGGAGTGAGGCGAGGGCGGACCGGCCCCGGTGCGCAGTGGTGCTCGGTACCTTCGGCTCCTGATGAGAGGGGGCGGGTGCTGGCCAGGCGGAAGTACCGGCTGGAGCTGAGCGTTGAGCAGGCCGTGCTGGCCGAGACGTTCGGCTCGATCTGCCGGGCGGTATGGAACGTAGGGCTGGCAGGAGTACCGGCGTCGCGGCCAGTCGAGCGGCTACGTCGATCAGTGCTGGCAGATGGCGGAGCCGAAGGCCGACTTCCCCTGGTTCGCCGAGGCACCGTCGCACATTCTTCAGCAGACCCTTCGGGATCTGGAGGGTGCCTGCCGTCGACACGGCCCGTTCCGGGTTCGGTGGCGCTCGCAGCGGCGCTGGGCGCCGTCGATGCGCTACTCGGACGGCAAGCAGCTCCGGGTGGAGCGGGGTCCCCCGCAACGTGGGCCGGGTGAAGCTGTCGAAGCTCGGCTGGGTGCGGTTCCGCTGGTCAGATCGAGCAATTCACCCGTGCCCTGGTCGAGATCGAGGCCTGCCTCGCCGAGATCGTCACCACCCGCAAGGTCATCGACGGCCTCGCCCTGCCCGACCACGCACAGGCCTCCGAGGAGCCCACCACCGTCTACCAGCGCGTCGTGACCGCCTCCAACGAGCACCCAGGGCGGGTCTTCCAGGTTCGCGACCTCCATGAACTCCTCGGACTGCCCACCGACGAGCCCTCGATCAACGTCACCCGCTCCCGCCAGGGACGACTCGTCCGTCAGGGACTCTTCGACCAACCCGAACGCGGCCGCTACCAGAACTCAACGTCCTCTCAGAAGCCGCTTGCTGACAGCCAACGGTTGCGTGAAGTCCCCGCGAGGAAGCGGTGGGCGAGCGTAGGTGCAGGTCCCGAGCGGGGTTCACGAGGTGGTGAGCGTGTCGAGGGCGTCTTTGGCACAGGCGATGGCGGCGGCCTCGGCGGTGTCGCTGGGAACGGCTTTGAGCTCCAGGCCGGATTGGGTGGACGCAGAGTAGGTGACAGTGACGAGCGCGTTGCGCTGGACCACTGTGAGCTCGGCCTGGCCGAAGCTGGCGCTGTGGGAGATGTAGCGCAGGGTCGCCTGGTCACCGAGGCCGGGCACGGTCCGGTTGTCGGTGACCTTAGCGCCCGCGTCGGTCTTCTGGTTGGTGGTCAGCATCCGCTGGTAGATGGACGCTGCCTGGGGGTTCAGCATGACGGTGACACCGGCGATGGCGTCCTTGCTCGTCCAAGACCCGAGTGACATGGTTACAGGTTCGATGCGCTCCGGCGCGGTGCAGGTTGCTCCCTTGATATAGCGCTCGACGGTCTCCGGGCGCAGGAGCGCACAGCTGTCGACCAGCGCCGTGTAGGGCGCGGCGGCCGGGGCGGAGGAGGGCAGCCCGCTAGGGACGGCAGCCGCAGTGGTTGGGGCGGAAGAGAGGGGCCCGCCGGAGCCGGTTGCCGCAGTGGTCGGGGCGGAGGTCGGCGCCGGGTTGACGAGGTTGGCCACCAGGCTCAGTGCGAGGCCGGCGGCTCCGGCTCCGGCGGTGAGGCCGCCGAGCAGCCAGGACCACCGTCGGGTGGGGCCGGCGGGGCGCAGGTCCGCCGGGTCGGGGAGGGTGGCCGGGGTGGGCTGCTCCGGGAGGACATGGGTGGGCGCGACGGTTTGCGGTGGCTCCGGAGGGGGCGGGGTGTCCTCGGTGTCTGCCATCTTGTGGTGAACCTTTCGCGGGAGGGTCAGCTGCTGGGCAGGTGGTAGGCGGTGAGGGTGGTCCCGTAGCTGATCAGCAGGGTCGATTCCTGGAGCAGGACCTTCGGGTCGCCTGGCTGCCGGGCGAAGGTCTGCTGCCACTGGGGGGTGCCGCCGGTCGCGGTGAGCGCCCGCAGGGTGATTCCGCCGGCGGCGGCGGGTGTGGTGAGGAGGACCAGCTTCCCGGTGGCGCCCCGGACGGTAGCGGGGCCTTGGGGTGACTGCCAGGTCCAGGCGGTACGCCCGGTGTGCAGCTCGGTGCCGGACACGCTTTGCGGCCCGCCCAGGACGAGCACCCCGGCGGCGTCCGCGCTCCCGATGACGGAGCCGCTGTGCTGTCCGCCCCAGAGCCGGGTGCCCTGGGCGGAGTCGAAGGCCGCCGTGTTGACCCGCTCGTCCAAGGCGGTCACGATTCCGGGCGGCAGACAGGTGACCACGTCCTGGTGGAGCGACAGCGAGCCCTGGTAGGACTCGAAGTACAACGTCGCGCGGGCCTGCGGAAGGCCGGTGGGCCGGCTCCAGACGCTGGCGCCATCCTGGCCGTCCACCGAGGCCAGGGCCATATCCGAGGTCAAGGCGTACAGCCGGCTGCCGGTCGGCGGCGCATACAGGTCCAGGGCGTCGAGCGACCAGCGCTGCCGCCCGGTCGCGCGGTCGATCGCCGTGAAGTGGTAGGCGCCGCTCGTGACCGTGACCTGATCCGGGGGGAGCATCACGACCAGCAGGCCTGCCGCGGCCGTGCTCTGGAGGTGGAAGGTGTTGCCGAGCGTGGCGTTGGTCCAGAGCTGGCCCCCGTCGGTCGCGTCGTAGGCGTGCAGCGTGCTGTCCTTGCCGGTGACCAGCAGCAGGCCGGGCAGCGGCAGGGCCACGGACTGCGCGCCGGGAACGGTTTCGGCCCCACGCCAGAGCGTCGTGCCGTTGCGGGCGTCGCGCGCCTGCACCACGCCGGCCGAGTCCACGGTCCACACCCGGCTGCCGTCGCCAACCGAGAGAATGCCGGTCTGCGCGTCGCTGCTCCACAGCGTCCGCCCGTCGGTGCGGGCGTAGCCGACCACTCCGGTGCGGTCCGCACACACCGCCGCTGCCGGCCCGCAGCTGACAGGAGCCATGCCGGTCCGCGGGAGCGTGACCGACCAGGCCGTCGGGGGTGTGCCGTCGGCCGGGTCAGGCCACAAGGCCCGGGTGGCGCCTCCTGCGGCGGCCGTGGCCAGCAGGGTCCCGCCGAGGACGAGCAGGCGGCGCCGGGTGCCGTTCGGGTCTCTCAGCGCCTGGGCCAAGTGCCGCTCGCGTTGGCGTACCGTTCGCTCGGCCTCGCCCATCCAGTCGGTGCCGACCGCCGGACCGTATCGGAAGGCTGCGGCGAGTTCGGCCGGTGCGGGCCGCCGGGCCGGGTCCCGATCCAGGCAGCGCACCAGCAGCCCCACCAGGTCCGACGGTACTCCGTCGAGGTCCGGGGTCTCCTCGGCGGACCGGTAGATCAGCGCCGCCGCAGGCCCCTCGCCGAAGGGTGGGCGGCCGGTGGCGGCGAAGGCCAGGACGGCGCCGAGCGAGAACAGGTCGCTGGAGGGGGTAAGGTCCTCGCCCGCCGCGTGTTCGGGGGACATGAATCCGGGGGTGCCGATGGTCTCACCGCTCACGGTGGGCTGCGCGTCGGCCGTCGGTTTGCTGATGCCGAAATCGATCACCCTCGGGCCGTCCCGGGTGATCAGGATGTTCGAGGGCTTCAGGTCGCGGTGGATGATCCGGGCGCGGTGGATCGCGGTCAGCGCCTCTACCAGCCCCGCCCCCAGCACCTGTAGCGCGGGCCCGGTGAGGGGGCCGTGCCGTGCCACGGCCTCGTGCAGGGATGGGCCGACGACGAACTCGGTCGCCAGCCAGGGAAGTTCCGCTTCGGTGTCGGCATCCACCAACGCCACGGTGTAGGCCCCGTTGACTGCCCTGGCCGCCGCCACCTCCTGGGTGAACCTGCGCCGGAAATCGGCGTCGGCCGCGTACTGCTGCTGCACGGTCTTCACCGCGATGGGGCGTCCGCTGTCGGTGGTGGCCAGGTAGACATTGCCCATGCCGCCCGCGCCAAGTCGCCGCAGCACGCGGTACGGGCCGATGCTCCGCGTGCTCATGCACCGTCTGCCCGAAAGGCTCGCAGGGTGGTGGCGGACCCGCAGAAGAGCGTTCCGCCCCTGGCTGCGGTGGTCCACCAGCCTTCGTCGGAGGCGGCCTTCGCCACCCAGCGGATCGCGCCGTCGGCGGCGTCCAGGACGGCTGCGCCGGACGATCCGTCGAGCAGGGGTACCCCGAAGAAGCCGTCTCCGGCTGACGGCGCCCGGAAGCCCGGGTCCGCGTTCACCCCGGTCGTCGCCTTCACGGTGGTGTGCCACAACCCCTTGCCCGTCGTGACGTCCAGACAGTAGGCGGTGCCCTGAGCCCCGGAGAGAAGCAGCCGGCCTGCCCCGAGCGCGCAGCCGAAGACCCCCTGAGGAACTGCGGGAGCCGCCCAGCGCTGCTTCCCGGTGGCCGGGTCCAGGGCGGCGACCGCGACACCCTGGACGACCAGCAGCAGCTCGCCGGTACGCAGCAGCCGCGAGGGTAGCCCGGTATTCCCCGGCACAACGCCGGTGGCCTGCCAGTGGGACGCACCGGTGCGCAGGTCCACCGCTTGGATGACGCCGTTGTCCTCGTAGTAGCAGCGGCCGTCGGCGACCAGGCCCATCGAGCTGCCGGAACCGCTCATCCTCTCCTCCATGTGGCGGGCCGAGCTCACCGCCAGGACCTGGGTGATCTCCTGCTGCCACAGCACCGCCCCGCTGCTCAGCTCGGCCCCGGTCACGACCCCGCCGCCGCTGAGTGAGGTCTGGCGTGCGAGCACCACCGTCTGGCTGTCCGCGCCGAAGACTCGCAGGCTCATCGCGGCGTAGTCGCGCTGCGCGGCGGGCACGGTGAGTAGGCTCTGTTGGCTCTCGCCCCCGGCGTTCAGCCACACCAGGTTCGCGAAGTCCATGGACGTCCCGTAGATCAGGTCGTTCTGCACCTGGAAGAACTGCACGTCCTGCCGGGACCAGACCCGACGACCCGACGCCCCGTCGAAGCTGGCTGCGGCCTGCCCCTCGTTCCACCACACCGGGGTGGCACCGAGCATGGACAGCTGGTGAAGGATCGTCAGACCGTCGATCGGAGTGCTCCACAGTGGCGCCGGAGCGGAGGGCGGCGTGCCGGAGCCTGCCGCTGTCGCTCCCCACGCGTCTACGGCCTTGCCCACCGTCCGGGCGCCAGGGGTGAGCAGCAGCGGCACGCCGACGGCGGTGGCCACGCTCGCGCCGAGCCCGGCGCCGAGCCCGAACAGGCCGCGGCGGCTGAGGGACTGCCATGTCCGCACCGGTAAAGCGGGCGGATCGGCCTGGGGGGCGCCCAGATCGGCCTCGGCCTGCCATTCCCGGACGTCGAGGTCGGCGAGCAGCCCCGGGCTCAGCAGCGCCGCCGGATCGGCAGGGGCCAGTGCGCCCAGCACGGCCGTCGCGGTGGGCCGTCGAACGGGGTCCTTGGCCAGACAGGAGGCCACCAAGGGGAGCAGCGTGGGGGGCACTCCGGAGAGGTCCGGTTCCTCGTAGACGACCCTCCGGTTGACCTGTGCGGGCTCACCGTCACCGAACGGCGTGCGGCCGGTGAGTGCGTACACCAGCAGGCAGCCGAGCGAGAACACGTCGGCCGCGGCGGTGGTGGTTGAGTCGGCGACGATGCGTTCGGGGGCGACGTAGCCAGGTGTGCCGCACACCATGCCGGTCCGGGTCAGGTGCGCGGCGTCGAAAGCGCGGCTGATTCCGAAGTCGATGACGCGCGGACCGTCCCGTGCGATGAGCACATTGCCCGGCTTAAGATCGCGGTGCACCACCCCCACCGCGTGGATCGCGGCCAGCGCCTCGGCGAGAGCGGCGCCCAGGGCCCGTGCTCCCGCCTCGCCGAGGGTGCCGAACCGCAGTACCACCTCGCCGAGGTCCGGCGCGGGTAAGTAGGACGTGGCCATCCAGGGCCGACGACCGCGCGGTTCCGCATCGACTACGGGCGGCGTGTGAAAACCGGTCACCCGGCGCGCGGCCTCAACCTCCTGCTGGAAGCGGCGGTGGAACTGCGGGTCCTCGGTGTACTCAGCCCTGATCACCTTCACCGCGAGCAATCTCAACCCGGGCGAACGGGCGAGGTACACCTCCCCCATCCCGCCTGTGCCCAGTAGTCGCAGCAACTGATGCGGGCCCACGAATACAGCCTGCTGTACCCGCGTGCCCTTGGCGTTTCTGTCGGCCGCCACCAGGCCTCCCCAGAGTGTTGCCGTCATCACAGACAGACACAGTGACACGTGCAACTCATCCGGCGGTTCCCTTTCGCACAATCGGCTGCCGTCCCACCGACGGCCGGGCGTGCTGCCGGCGGTCGCCTGGGCCCCGAACTGGTCTGGCACTAGCCCGATGGCATCACCAGCGGCAAATCCGCCCCAGAGTGCCCGCGCGCTGTGCATCCCCTACTGCGTTGCCGAAGAACCCGAACTGCTGCAGGCGGTCCTCACTAATGTCCACGGCGGCCGCAGCCAGGCCACCGTCGATGTGGTCAGTCAGGTGACGGTGGCCGGCGACAGGTCGCCCGAGCTGCCGAAGAACTGCTCCAGCGCGGGCACGAAGTCGCCGGCGGCTTCGGCAGCATGCGAGCGGGCGGCGAGGAGCTTCGGCCCCGAGCCGCCCCTGCCCTGCTTGGCCTGCCGCTCTCAACTCTGCTGCACCTGCTTCGGAAAGTCCCTGACACGTGGCTGCCCACCCATGAAAGATGTCCGTATGGCAGACAGCGCAGCGCTCTTCGGTCTGATCGGCGTGGCCGGGGGAGCCGTACTGGGAGCGGGGGCCACCATCTTCTCGTCGGCCCTCCAGACCAGAACAGCGGAACGTATCCGACGACGCTCCCGTGCCGAGGAGGAGATGCGTCGGCTCATTGCCTTGCGCAAAAGCACCCGGGAGGCGTTGAAGTACCTGTCGGACACGGTGGAAAGCCTGGAGTCTGGCCAGCCAGCCTCCAGGGACGACTTCATGGCCGGCTGGCAAGTGCAACGAAGCGCCGTCACGGATGCGGCAGAGATGACGACGATCGACGGATTCGGCCTCGCGCTCTCTCCCGGTACCGAGGAGGCTATGCGCGGGCGGCAGCGCTCACGCCAACGGAGGTGGCTTCACCGACGCCAGCGGAGCCCATTTCAAGGTCTCCCAGGCATCGTCACCTCACTGGACATGACCGGATCCGCTGTCGGTGAAGCGCTCCGTACCCAGAACCTCGGCACCGCCTTGGGCCCGGAGGACCTGCGGCGGCTACGAGAGCTGGTGACTCGTGCGGAAGAGGGCCGTTCGGCACTACTGGCCACCCTCCTCGACCGGATGGAAAACCTGCAGGACTGACTCTACGTAGGACCGGCTGCTCGGACAGACGCCGCCACGGTATCCAGAGGCCTCCTGAAAATCTCGCTGGAGGAGGGGTTATCCCGGGGCCGGGGGACTCCTCCTGTCGGCTATGCGGCGGCGGGGGGCGAGGACCGTCGGCTGGTCACGAGGCGCTGTCCGTGTCGGACGCCTCGTCCGTCGAGGGCGCGCGCCGTTCGCGGGCTGCGCGGCCGAGGGTCTGCTCCACGTCCGCGACTTCGCCGGGGCCGTAAGCTGTGCGGATTCCGGAGTTGGACATGCCGGCGGCGGCGAGGTCGGAGAGCTTGTAGGGGCGCGGGCGGGTGAACTCCCGGCCGTAGGCGATCAGTCGGCGGATCTCGCCCTCGGCCTGCTCCTTGCGGTAGCGCGCGATGCCGATCGCGGTCAGCAGCGGTTCGTTCTCCTCCCAGTCCGCGTCCGCGGCGGCCTCAAGGTTGTGGATCATCTCCTCCCGCTGGGCGTGGACGGAGTGGCACACGTCGTTGTAGACATCTCCAGCAGCCCCGCCGCCCGCAGCTCCGTCTGAGTGGCAAGACCAGCTGGAAGGCGCAGACATGGTTGCACCCCGGCCTTGGGGTGCGGGTCCGGGCGGGCCTGGAGGAGGAGTTCCGACAGGCCAACCGTGACCGCCACGCGGTGTGGGAGCGGTCCAGGGCGTACGGCGCCGCGGTGGCGGAGTTGCTGGACCACGCTGGCTGACCTGACCGGCGACGGCGCCGGCCACCGGTTCGTCTCGCGTAGACAGGCAGAAGGCCGGGGCCTCACCGTGAACGGTGAGGCCCCGGCCTTCTGCCTGTCTTCACTCCCTGGCCAGCGTCCCCCTATCGGTGGTGGTCCACTCGTCGCGTTCATCCTGACCGTCCGAGGGCCGCCACTGGACGTGAACGGCTCCGGGGCGCACGTCGATGATCACTCCGCGTAGGTACTGGCCGGAGCCATCCTTGGTCGTCGCCATCCAGTGCCAGCCTATCCAGGTGGTGGGGGGCTGCTTGGCGTAGCGGTCGTGGGTGATGTTGTTCATGCTGAACTCCTGCGATGGTCGGGGGCGGTTCCGGCGCCGTTCTGTCGGGATGAGCGGCTCCGGTCACGGTGGGCGGGGCGGGAGCGGACATCCGCCTGGGCCGGTCGGCCGGTGAGCGGGGACGCTGGCCTGCCGCCGTTGCGTCACCGTGCTTCCCCGTTCCATCCGCGACTGTCGCGCACCAAACCCGCCGAGGCCCAGAGCTTGACGTCGGACGGCCGGTAGCGCCGAAGGCCGTCAGGGGTCTCGATGTACTTGGGGCCGGTGCCTGCACCACTCAGTTCCCGCAGGTCCGCGCTCGTGATGCCGAGGTAAATCGCCGCGTCGTCCGCGGACCACCACGGGCGGCGAGTCGCGCCGAGCTGTCGCTTCATCGCCCGCCCCCCGTGTCGGAGGAGCGGGTTTCCAACCACTGCCGCACGTCCCGCGGGTCGTACCGCCTGTGGCGCCCGACCTTGTAGCTCCGCGGTCCGGTGCCCTTCCAGTTCATCTGGTAGATCGACTGCGTCGGCACACCCAGGAAGTCCGCGAGTTCCTGCAAGGTCCACAACCTGTCCGTACTCATGAGCACCCACATTCCGTTCATGTGTCATTTCGACAATTTCACTTGTCATTTGGACAACCGAGATGAGCATCGAACAGCGCTACCTGGCTTGTCAATACGACAGAACAAGTTGTCGTTTCGACATCTTTGGCGCAGGCCATCCTTGCCCCCGGCAATCCACTGCGGGAGTTTGTCGATTCGACAAGAGCAGGCGCCTGGCAAGTTGTCGATTGCGCGATCGAGAGGCGATGAGTAGAGTTGCCGATACGACAAGCAAGGAGGCCAGATGTCGAGCAACTCGGCCCCGTCGACCCTGTCGGTGAGCGACGCGGTAGCTCTTCGGGTGAAGGAGGCTCGAAATCGACGCGGGTGGACCATGAAGCAACTAGCGGCCGCCTGCCACGAGGCTGGCGCGACCAAGCTGACGGCCCCCGTCCTGGCCAACATCGAGACGGGCCGACGCGACGCGAACGGCGTTCGACGGCGCGAGTTGTCGATCGACGAAGTCGTGGCCCTCGCAGTGGCGTTGGGCATTTCGCCGATCCATCTGCTCGGCCTTCCGGACGAGGCCGAGCCGGGCACAAAGGTCTTACTGACTCCCGAAGTGGCGATCGGTGACGGCGAGTTGCTGCTGGAGTGGTTCTGCGGACAGAAGGCTTTGCCCCAGGGCGACGCCAGGCAGTTCTACTCGACGGCCATCCAGCGGATGCCGGCCGGCGACAGCCAGCAGGCACTCGCCGACTTCACCAGTTCGGTGCTCCAGGACCGGGCCGCCGCAATGACCGCAGCCTTCAACTCGGAGATGGCAGCGACGCTGGCGAAGATCAACGCTGCGGTTCAGTCGGGCGCAAGCCCGGAAGAACTCGCTGCCCTACTCAAACCGGACGACTCCGGCTCGGAGTAGGGCCGCCACACCACCAGGCGTTCGGCACCGCCGCGACGCCAGTTCAGCGAACCCGATTGCGCGACCGACCGGTCCCGCACCCGCACGGGCAGAAAAGAGGCGATCTTATGGCATGCACCCATCAAAGATTGGCAGAAGACCATGCTCCACGCTCGGATCGAGGACCGCGGTAAGCACGCGGACTACCTGCTGGCCGTCGAACGCGCTCGCGCGGCCGGCCGCACCCCGCCAGCCCGCTACCGCGTCCGCTGGCGCGACGAGTCGGGCACTTCCCATAGCCTGAGCGTGCCGAACCCGCACCTCGCGGCGGCCGTGCGGGCCGATATCGCCCACGGCCGGGCACCGCTAACGCTCGGCGACATAGTAGATCGCTGGTCGTCTCTGCCGGTATGGTCTGCCCGGCCGGGGGCGCCGAGGTTCCCCAACCGCAGGCCGCTCGACCGGCACGTGCTGCCTCGCCTTGGCAGCAGGCTCGCCATCACGATTGCCCGAGCCGATGTCGAGCGCCTGATGTCGACCCTGCGCGCCGAAGGCCAGCTAGGCGTCGCCACGATCAACAACGTCCTCGCAGCACTCAAGCGTGCCTTGGAACTCGGCGTCCGCTACGGGCACTTGCCCAGCAATCCCGCGCTCGGCGTTCGGCCGATCCCGCGGCCGGCCTGATCTCCGGCCCAACGCCCCAGCCTCCGGCCCTTACGCTTCCACACCACGCCGCCGTCACCACCCACGCCGCGTGCGGACCACCGATAAACCATGCAACCCGAAATGCGGCAGAAGCCGCACATTCGAACGGGCAGAAAGAAGGAGTTATCACCATGGACCAAATCGCAATGAAGCACGGTGAAAACACATGTCTGAGCCTTACGATCGCTGGCACAAGTCGCGCCCGGCCGCCGGGGAAAAGAAGTGCACGGCCCACAAAAAGGTAGCGTCGAGCAGTCACGGCCAAGGCAAGCGCTGGCTAGCTCGGTGGCGGGACCACGATGGGAAGCAGCTCAGCGAGAGCTTCGACAAGTACGACGATGCCAAGCAGCACTTGGCAAAGATCGAGACGAGCGTCACTGAGGGCACCTACATCGCCAAGGATAAGGGCGCTACTCTCATCAAAAGTCTGGCGGAGCAGTGGCTGACAGACCTTGTCTTTCGGAATCCTCGAACCGAGCCGCAGTACATCGCGCGCGTGAATCGCTACATCATCGAACCGCTGGGGCACATAAAGATCAAGGACCTGATTCCTTCGCGCATCGTCTCGTGGATCAAGGGAATGCTTCGCACCATCGGAGAGACGTACGCCGGCCTGATTTTTAGCCATTTCAACTCCATCATCACGATGGCAGTTGACGACGGCCTAATCCTGAAGAATCCCTGCGCCTCACGCTCGGTCCAGCGTGTCAAGCCGAGGCGTCAGCGCAAGACACCAAAGGAACTTCCCGTGGATTGGGAAGACTCCGAAGGCATCAAGCAGAACCTTCCGGACCGATACAAGGTCACGGTCGACTGCGGCCGCGGCATCGGGATGCGACAGGGCGAGATATTCGCGTTCAGCCCCGACGATGTCAACTGGCTCCATAAGGAGAAGGTCGTTCACATCCGTCGCCAGATTGCACATGACCGCGGCGTGATGGTATTTGCCCCTCCAAAGGGCGGCGGCGAGGACGACCCGAAGGACCGGATGGTTCCAATCGGAGACGATCTGGCGTTCCTTCTTGCCGAGCACATCCGCCTTTTCCCTCCGGTTGATATCACACTCCCATGGATCGAAAAAAATGGTCCGCCGGTAACGGTGAAGCTGTTCTTCACGTCTCGCGAGCACAAGCCAATCAATAAAAACTACTACAACTGGCTCTGGAAAGCGGCCCTTGAGGAGATCGGGCTAATTCAGGCGCTGAACGACAAACCGGTCGGCCGCGGCCGGCTGTGGGAAAAGTGCCGGGACAAGATGATGCACTCACTCAGGCACCTGTTCGCATCTGAGGCCCTGAACGAGGGAGTCGACATCTACACATTGGCCGATCTCCTTGGCCACGAAGACCCTGCCTTCACGCTCCGCAGGTACGTCCACCGGGTGGCGCGGTCGTTCAGCAAGGCTCGCGAGGCGATCGGCCGGCGCTACAAGCACGCCGCGTAGCATCGGCACCTGCGACGGCCTGGCGATCGTCGCGCCTTCCAGATCGGTGGCGCTGCGTAGCGGCGGGTGCGGATGGCCGACGCGATGCGCTCATCGCTTCTCAGTGTCTCTCGACACGGCTCATCCGTTGAGGCCGCCGGGTGTGCACTGGTTGTGAAATGATCTTCCGCACGACCCCTATTTTCGCAGGTCAGAGGCATGTTCGAGCACTACTACGACCCATAGGACCCCCCCTGACCTGCGGAAACGTCTGGCGAGGGGTCGGCTGCAATACCTCTCGGGCTCGCGATGTGAAATGAGTGTGAAATGAGCACGGGTAGATCGAACTCGCGATGATCACCCCACTGCCCTTGCCAGCACTGGGCAGCACGCCATCTCGTTACTTTCAGTAGTCATCGTTCGCGGCTGCTGACCCAGCGGGTTCGATCTCTTACCCGCACTGCCACCCCCGCAGGCGAAGCGCCACCCGTGCTCCCCAAGCAGCGGAGCCTGCCGTAGTCGCCGCCCTAGGGTCGCTCCGGTCCGACAGACGGTCGATGGCGATTTCGGCCGGCGCGGAGGTCAACAACGCCGCCAAGGCCCGGCGGTCAGCCGGGTGAACCACCAAGGGGACCGGTGATGCGGGACAGCAGCATGGAAAGCGCGTAGTAGAGCCACGCCCCAGCCGGTGATCTGGACCATGCGCAGGACGGGCAGCCGGCGCCCTCGGACGAACAGGAGCGGCCTGCCGACGAAACGCTGCGAGTGATCAGCTGAGGTGCAGCGGGAGCTCCACAGCAACCGCCGTCCTGTTCCTGATGGCATCGGGCTGGCCCTAGAGACCGGCACCCCCGCAGACGCCAGCCTCAGGGAGGGTGAGTTCGACGCAGTGGCAGCGTCGTGGCCGCCGGCAAGGTGGGCAGTGACGGAGCGGACCTGCTCGTAGCCGGTCATGGCGAGGAAGGTCGGGGCGAGGCCGTAGGACTTCATGCCGATCAGATGGACGTCCTTCTCAGGGTGGGAGTGGGAGAGCTCGGCGCCGCCGTGCGGGTGGAAGGTGCCACAGCAGTGCTGGTTGGGGTCGATCAGCGGGGCGAGGGCGGCGGGGGCCTGGAGGCTGTCGTCGAAGGCAAGGCGCAATTCGGTACGGAAGGACAGGCCGGGGCGGAGGCCGGTGAGTACAAGGATCTCGTCCAGGCACTCGGCGCGGGTGCCGTCAGAGGTCAGGGTCAGTGTGCCGTCGGTGGCCCGTGCTTCCAGATCCGCAGGCCGGGATCTTTCTGAGTCGGGCCGTTGACCCAGACGAACGTGCACAGCCTGTGGTCGAGTCAGCGGTGGCGAACCTCAAGGATGCACTTGGCCATGCCACCTGGTCTTCGACCCGGCTCGCGCGGCACGCCAGCCAGTCGCTCGCGCTCGCCCTGCTCACCCGGCATGAAGGACTCACGAGCTGGGATGACAGATACGAACTGATGTGCGATGATGATCGAGGTTTCATAAACGCCCCCTCAGATGAGGTATGGTTTATGAAACCTACGGTTGTCTGGAGGGGTCCTTGCAGAACCTCAGTGCTGAGTGGTGCGTGGAGCGTCTCGCCCAGCTCGGTTTCACGATCGACCTGTTCCACGAGGCGTTCGATGCAGCTGGCGATGAGGCCCGCCGGTGCACCGACTTCGACGCGCCGGCGATGCGAGGCACCACTTTCTGGAGCCGCGCCAATCGCTTCATCGGTGAGAGGAAGGCGGAGGAGGGGTGGGAGTACACAACGCGGGACAGCATCCTGCGCACGATCCACCCGTCCCGGAGCCACGCGATTACCGCGATGAGCGCGTCCGGCGGGGTTGGAGATCTGGAGGCGACCGTCCGCTCCAAGAACCCGAAGGGGCCGAAGATGGCCCGCATCGTGGAGCGCAACGGGCAGTTCGCGCTCATGAGCCGCGACGAGATCCTGTACGGCCGCGAGCTGGACGACATTCCCACCTGGTGCTTGCTCTACAAGCGGGAGAAGGGCAGGCTCCTGGCCGAGCTGTCTCTGCCGATCAAGATGAACGGCAAGCTCGTCGACGAGTGGCTGGAGCGGATCCCGCTGGATCTGCCCGACCTGGGCGACCCGGGGGTGGACGTCGCCCTGCTTGACGGGCCTGGAGACGACAGTGGCCCCGAGGTCATGGTGGAACTGCTGGGGGGTTAACAGGCATTACCTGGGTACAACATGGGAGTTGAGGAAAGTGTTCACCCCTGAACGGCTGGTTCTCGCGCGCAAGCGCCGGCGGATGACGCTGGCGGCCCTGGCACGGGAGTCGGGAGTCTCGGCGCAGAGCATTACCGCGTTTGAGAACCACCGCAAACTGCCGTCGGAGGAGTCGCTCTCCTCGCTCGCCCAGGCCCTGCGGTACCCGTTGTCCTTCTTCGAGGCGTCGGCGCCCGGCGAGATGCTGCCCGACATGGTGAGCTTCCGGGCGCCGTCGAAGATGAGCGCGTTGGAGCGCGACAGCGCGCTCAGCTCGGGGACGGTGGCGGCCACGCTGAACACGTGGCTGGAGGAGCGTTTCAAGCTGCCGAAGCCCAACGTCCCCACCTACCCGCACCTGGGACCGGAACAGGCCGCAGAGCAACTCAGGGCGTACTGGGGGCTGGGCGAGGACCCAGTACCGAATCTGGTGCACCTGCTGGAGGCCAACGGTGTCCGGGTGTTCTCGCTGGCGCCGGACTGCCTGGACGCGGACGCCTTCTCCACCATCAAGTCAGGCACACCGTTTGTCTTCCTGAACACCCGTAAGACCGGTGAACGAGGCCGCTTCGACGCCGCCCACGAGCTCGGTCACCTCGTCCTGCATTGCGAGCACCGCATCCCCCATGGGCGTGACTCCGAGGGCGAGGCGAACGACTTCGCCTCTGCCTTTCTCATGCCCAAGGCGGGGATCACCGCGCAGCGGCTCAACAACGCCTCGGTGGAGCGGATCCTGAGCGCCAAGCGCCGCTGGGGTGTGTCCGCGATGGCTCTGACCTACCGCCTGCGCAAGCTCGACCTACTGTCCGAGTGGCGCTACAACCAGGCGATGAAGCAACTGGCAAGCATGGGATACCGCACCGCCGAACCCGGATCCTCCATGGTCCGTGAGAGCAGTCAGCTGCTGGCCAAGGTCTTCGAGGCGCTACGCAAGCCGCCGACCAGCATGTCGCCGACCGACGTAGCCGCGCAGATGAACATCTTCCATGAGGAACTAAACGACTACGTCTTTGGCTTGGTACCCGTCACTGTCAACGGAGGCGGTGAGTGTTCCGCTCCGGTCCGGCCAGCACTCAGGCTGATCAAGGGATAGCCGCCCGCAGTGCTGGCGACACCGTCTCGTCCCGCCCCTGGTGAGCTGGTCAGGGAGCCCACCGGTGCAACTCAGGGGACAGCTGACCTCCCATCAGGGAAGCCTTCGTCTGCGGTTTCCGGGGCAGGAAGCCGCGTCCAGGCGAGAGACGTCTGCCTGGCGACTTTACCCAGTAGGCTTTGTGCACCTTCGGCGCACCGCTGCGTGTCTGCGAATGTTGCCGTAGCACGGGAACACGGTTCGGGGCCGTCCGCGCCCTGGAGAGCGGGGCGGTGCGTGCAGGTCAGACGAGTCCAGTTGCAGAACTTCCGCGGCGTCAAGCAAGGCACTGTCCTCCTGGACGGCCACTGCCTGCTGGCTGGGTCCAACAGTGCGGGCAAGTCGACTATCTGCGAAGCGCTGGACTTGGTCCTTGGGCCCGAGCGGATGGCCAGGCGCCCGGTGATCGACGAGTACGACTTTTACGGTGCGCAGTACCAGGAGCGTGAGGGAGAGCTGCCCGAGGTCCGGGTAGAGGTCGTTCTCACCGACCTGTCGGAGGTTGCCCAGCGGCGGTTCGGCAGTCACCTGCGTCTTTGGTCGCGTCAGACCAACGACTTTCTCGACCTCGACACGAACGGGCTCAACGAGGCCGGTACAGGCGAGTGGTGCCTGCCAGTCATCTTCTGCGGTCGCTACGACCCGCAGGAGGACGATTTCGCCGGGGGGACCTTCTTTGCCCACCCTGAGAACCTGGCGGACGAGCCAGCCGGTGACGAGGCGGCAGCACCCGGAGCCAACCTGAAGCCGTTTACCCGTACCGATAAGAGGCACTGCGGCTTCCTGTACCTGCGGCCCAACCGGACCGGCAACCGGGCACTCACTTTCCAGCGCGGCTCGCTGCTAGACACCATCGTCCGCCTGGAGGCTGAGCTGGCCGGCCCCTTGTGGGAAAGCACTCTGCGCAACCTGGATCAGGTCACCATCGCCGCTGCGGACTCCGGGTTCGACAAGATCCGGACCGAGATCCACGAACGGATCAACCGGTTCGTAGCCCTGGGCGACAATCCCGACCCGGTGGACTTCCGCGCCTCGGAGATCACGAGGGAGCACCTGCGCGAGGTCCTCCGTCTGTTCATTGCGACACAGCCCAGCACTCACTCGGTGCCGTTCAACCGGCTCAGCACAGGATCCTTGAACCTCCTCGTGTTCGCTCTGCTCACTTACATCGCCGAGCTCAAGGGCGACAAGTCGGTGATCTTCGCGATCGAGGAGCCGGAGATCGCCCTCCCCCCTCACGCCCAGCGGCGCCTGGTGGACTTCGTCCTGAAGCACATGGGCCAGGTCATCGTCACCTCCCACTCGCCTTACGTCATCGAGAAGTTCGAAGCCTCCCGGACCGTGGTGATCACCCGCGATCGACAGGGCGCGCTGGCCAGCAGGGGCATCACACTCCCGCCGGACTTCAAGCCGAGCAAGTACCGCGTCTACCGCCGGCAGTTCGCCGAAGCAGTCCTGGCCCGCGCTGTGCTGGTGGTCGAAGGCGCCACAGAGGCGGCACTGTTCCCAGCCGTGTCGGACGTTCTGGAGGCTGACCCGGCGGTGTCCGACTACGTTCACATCGACCTTGCCGGCGTGACCGTATTCGACGCCCAAAACGATGTCAGCGTGCCGTTGTTCGCCCCGGTGTTCAAGGCGTTGAACAAGCCGGTCTACGGCTTCCACGACCAGCCGACCGCGCCTTTCAAGCCAGCACTCGTCGCCAAGACCGCCGACTTCACGCACTACACAGAACTCGCGTACAGGAGCGTCGAGAAGCTCTTGGTCGCAGAAGTATCCGTGGATATTCAGCGGAGCTTTCTCTCGGCTGTCGCCCAGCGTGACGACTACCCCAGCGGGTGTGCACGCCCAGCGGCTGGAGCCAGCGACGAGGAGGTACGCTGCCTGACCTTAGAAGTGCTGGTGGCCCGCAAGGCAGATGGGTACGGCGCCTTGCTCATCGCCGAGTGTAAGAGCCGCAGCGACGTGCCGGCAGTTCTGGCCGATTTCCTGCTCGCCATCGACAGCGACCTGCGCTCCGCTGACCGCACCGAAAGCGCGGGCGACGAGGATGAATCGCCGGCGGGCGTGCTCGATGAGGATTGACGAGGTCAGGCAGGAGATCCTCGACTGTGCTGGCCATCTTGTCATCGTCGGTGGGCCCGGCTGTGGTAAGACCTCGATCGCGCTACTCAAGGCTCGTAAGGTCCTCGATACCCTCGAGGCCGAGCAGCGCGTGCTGTTCCTGAGCTTCTCGAGGGCCGCGGTGCGCCAGATCACCGACCGTATGGCCGACGTGTTCGATCGCATCGGACGAGAGAGGCTGGAGGTCAAGACCTTCCATGCTTCGTTCCTCGAGATTGTCCGAAGCCACGGACGGCTGTTGACCGGCCAGCCCTCCAGGTTCATCGCCCCCGACCGCGAGCGGCTGCTGAAAGCAGACTTCGATGGGGACTGGAAGGTCGAACGGCGCAGGCTCGCCGCTGAAGAGGGCAGGTACGTCTTCGACCTGCTCGCAGGCGTGACGGCGGATCTGCTGGAGCGCAGCGCGTTCGTGCGGGCCCTATACAGCAGCATCTACCCGCTGATCATCGTCGATGAGTTCCAGGACACCAACACCGACCAGTGGCGCGTGGTGAAGGCTCTGAGCGCCACCTCCACCGTGATCTGTCTCGCCGACCCCGACCAGCGAATCTTCGGCCACCTGGACGGGGTCGAGGAGGGCCGACTCGACGAGGCGGTCGAGTGCCTCCAGCCGACACTCTTCGACCTGTCGAAGGACAACTATCGGAGCCCAGCAGGAGGGTTGCTCGACTTCGCCAACGCTGTCCTGCGCAACGTGCCGCATCGCAAGGCTGAAGGCATCTTCACATCGACCTACACCCCGGGCTGGGGTGTCCCCGGGCCTGTGGTCGTCCACCAGGGCGTCATCGCCATGCGCAAACACTTGGCCGAGCAGCTGGGCCGGACACCTACTATCGCCGTCCTCGCCAGCGTGAACTCCATCCTCTGGCCCGTCTCCGAGGCTTTGTCGACAGAGCGACGGGCAGAGGGGCGGACGATCCCCGCCGTCGACCACGCACTCCAATGGGATCCCGAGTTGTCCGCTGCCGCGGGCTACGCGGTCGCCTCCATCATGGAGTGGCCGGGCCTGACGCGAACCTCGGCTATCGCGAACACAGTACGGAGCGTCGCCGACTTCTATCGCGAGAAGCTCGCCAACGGCACCGTCGGCGCCCGCAACAAGATCAAGACGTTGGAGAACGGCCTGACAGCCTTGGTCGAAGGTAGGCCCATCAGGTCGAAGAGCGTGAAGGCGCTCGCTGCGGCCTACGACACCGGCCTCTCGTTCATCGGGCAACCTGTGACGGATTGGACGACCGCTCGTGCCCGGCTAACCGGGGCCGCGGAACTCAACGAAGTCCTCAAGCATGCCCGGCTTCTACGTCTACTGAACGCCACCGACGCCCTCGCCTGGGCTCTGACCGACTCGTGGGACGGAACAGTCTCCTACAACGGTGCCGTCGGAGCAGTACGCGCCGTCCTCAGTGCAGAAGCCCTGACCGCCTCAGCGCAACCCGTAGAGCCCGTGTCCCTGATGAGCATGCACCGCTCGAAGGGCAAGGAGTTCGACGGAGTCGTCATCTACGAAGGCCCTTACGCAGGCCGTCTTCTCGACCCGGATTGGGAAGCGGAGCGGGTCCTGGCGCAACGACGACTCCTGCGCGTCGCCATCACCAGAGCGCGCTCAGTTGTCCTCTTCGTGCGGCCTCAAGGCGGCCAGGCCCTGTGCGGCACCCGTACACCATAACCAAGTCTGCGCCAAGACTGTGGCCCGCCATCCTCGCCACAGCAGCCCAACTGGCCATTCAGTCGATTCACACGCGAACATGCCATGGACCATGTACGCTCAGTAATTCATGACAAGGGCGAGGTGGGGGTCATGTACTTCAGCGAGCGGTTTAATATCGATTACTCGAGTGAGTTCGACTGGTTCAATCCGATCCTTGAGCGGGACACGCTCCTCTTCGTTGATCCGTTCCTAATGTTTTGTGATGAGATTGGCGAATGGCGACAGGCTCACGATGAAATCGTGGGATATTTCCAGAGCGCCTTCATCATTCTAGCCAAGAGTCAATTGAAGCCCAGTCATCAGTATTATCGTCGAACGCTATCGCTTATGGAGTTCCCCGAACCGCGAGAGTTCCGACTTGGATTTGCGAGCAAGACTGCAGATGGGGCGGGGTCGGGGCCCGAACTGGCGAAGCGGGTCGTTGCGGCGATGGCTGAGGCGGTGAGGCGAGGACTTGAGGACATTCGCCACTTTGAGGAGCTGGGCGTCCTCGTAAAGGGGATCAACCGCGACCGAATCTCCGACATCACCTGCAACTTGCTGAAGCCTCGTCTGATCAAGTACACGCAAGATATCTGCCACTCTCTCGGCGTTCCGATGAGTATGGTGAAAATCAAGCACAGCCGCTACGACGAGATGCGCCAGCGTTGGATGACAGCAGAGCATCTGGTACCCGTCGATCCAGAAAACGGGAAGCCGATCCTCCTCGTCCCGAAGCGCTTCTTGCGCGAGCTCCCAACGCTCTCCTCGGACAGCTGGGGAGACTTCCTTGACACCTCGTTGAGGGATGACCTCAACATGCGCATCTCAGAGAAGGTGAACAAGGACGATATTATTGCCGTAGCGCGCAAGGATCCTGCGGCTCTGCGGAGTTGGATTCGCCAGATGGAGGAACAGGGATCCAGTCCTTACGACGTCGACAATGACCCTCAGCTCTATTTTAAGTGGCAGGAAGTCGCCAAGAGGGTGGCAGCCGAGGAGCCGATCTCCGGGCCGCCTGGGATCGAATCTTCAACTGATCTCCTGGATTTTGCCCACAAAGCCGTCGACAACTTCCGGCACTGGGTCGAGCATAAGGGTGGATGGCGAGTCTTCTGGAAGGATGAAGAGCCTCCCAAGGCAATCCCCGAGCCCAACATGCAGCTACTCTTCCTCGGTGTCCTGGACAACTACTGCAAGCAAGCAGGTGTGATCTTGGATCGAGAGGTCGAGACCGGCAGAGGTCCGGTTGATTTCACGTTCACCTCAGCGGGGAATATCCGCATCCTCTTGGAGATGAAGAAGCTCACTCACGGCCAGTTCTGGAACGGACTCCGAACCCAAACCCCGATCTACATGGAAAGTCAGCAGATCTCTCATGCGATTTTCCTGGCCGTCAAGGACTCCGAGACACGCCCCATGCAGGAACGCTGGCGCAAGCTCGACGAAGAGGCTGAGGTTGTCAGCGCCGAGAACGCGTGCATCATCGAGATCGAAAGGGTTGATATCCTGCCAAAGGACTCTGCCAGCAAGGCTTGACCTCTGATCAACGGCGTGCCGCTGGGCAACCGGGCCGGCCACGCAAGCGGCCCAAATCCCTTCTCAGCGACAAGGGTTACGACAGTCGTCGGGTCCGCCGGCAACTGAGCAGGCGTCTGATCCCGCCCGTTATCTCCAGGCGGGGCCAGCCCGACATCTGCGGCCTCGGCAAGCTCCACTACGTCATCGAGCAGACCTTCGCCTTGCTCCCCCAGTCCAAGCGCCTCGCCACCCGCTAAGAACGGCACCTGGACCTCCACGAGTCCTCGGCTCCCTCGCGTGTGCCCTCATCTGCTGGAGGAAGCCCAACAAGCCGACGCCGTGATCGTGCTATGAGCTCTACGTGGAGGCGATTCGATAGCGGGGAGACTTCTTTCCTAGCCGCCACTCCATGACTGTTCGGTCACCCTTGGCAAGGTTGCAGTCCTGGCAGGCCGGCGCCAGATT
Source organism: Kitasatospora sp. NPDC088779 (assembly GCF_040685395.1). Taxonomy (NCBI): domain Bacteria; kingdom Bacillati; phylum Actinomycetota; class Actinomycetes; order Kitasatosporales; family Streptomycetaceae; genus Kitasatospora; species Kitasatospora sp. NPDC088779. The sequence goes on from NZ_JBFBHW010000009.1 coordinate 53,735, forward strand.
TCCGATCCCGTCATCTCCGCCTCGGGCGATCGGAATCACATGCTCCTGGTGGAGGGGGCCGGACTTCTCACCGCAGTAGGCGCAGGCCTTCCCAAACCGGTCCCACAAGCGCACGAGGTCGCGTTCGGTCACTCGGTACCGCTTGGCGTTGGCCAACATGGCTCGGCGTTGGTGATTGCTGCGGCGCTTCGCGGAACGTACCTTTTCCGGATTTGCCTCAAAGTAAGAACGCCGAGAGCAATAAGGCGAACAGAAAAAGCGATGTGCGGTAGACGGGGGCATCAACTCACCACAATAAGCGCATGGTCGCGACCGGAGAGCCGTTCCAACCTTACGGTTGTACTGCGCCTTCAGATAGCAAGTCTGGCCACAGAACCTGGCAGTTGCTGATCGGTGGTGCATACTCCCGCCGCACCACTCGCAGGAGTGATCCCTGGACTTCGGCGTATAGTTAGCGTGATACCAGCAGCTGCGGCTGCAATATTTGCGGAGGCCATGCTCCTCAACTTCAATGGGTTGCCTGCAGATCGCACATTGTCGTTGTCGTTTTGCCGTTCTTCGCGCAGCTTTTCGCCGTCCCATCTGGGCCAAGTTGTTCGTGACTACCTGGCATTCGGGTGAACAATAGAGCGCGAGAGACCCTCTTTCGATCGGGACGGGCAGGGCGCAACCTTGGCAGGAAAGCGGCTCTGACCGCACCTTCGGTCTTTTAAGATCTCGGCACGGTTGGCACTCTCGCGGCTTGCGCCCCTGCTGTGTGCCAGGATGCTCGAAGCTGTTGGTGCAGCTCTTACACTGCAGGGTCAATGAGGTCGGCCTTGCTGCAGCGCGTCTCTGGCGCCGCCTCTCTAGCCGCTCCTCGTGCGACATAGCCGGCCGACGGGGATCGTGGCCCTGGGCCTTGTAACGGCACTGCTGGCAGCAGTACTTTGCGTAGGATTTAAGGTGGTCAATCCCAGTTCCGCACTCCTCGCACCTTCTGACACCTCGCTGTTGCCGCAGTTCCTTCATGCGGGCCGCGTGAAGGCTGCTGGACCGGCGGGCAGCTACAGCGGCCCGGTGCTCCTCAGAACAGTAGCGGGGAGGTGCACCAGGACGACTCGGGCGCTCAAACAGGACGTCACATTCCTGGCATGTGAGCATGGCCGGTCGTCGCGCTTCAAGCACGCAGGCATCTGAGCAATACTTGGCGAGCCCATGCCGATGGCTGATGTCCGCGCTGCACACAGCACATCTCCTCATGGCTTCAACCTCATCTGTCCCGGCACCGCAGCAGTTACTGAGGTGCAAGGTAAGATGCGGCACTGACAATGGCAGTCGGTTCTGGTCACCAACAAACACTGAAGTCCGATCGGGCTTCGATACGTGTCAGATCGCACTCCAGTCCGATGAGGGCTCGACGCGTACCGCAGAGCTCAGACTGAACTCCTGGTCATCCGGCCACCCTTGACTGGGGAAATGTCCCATCGTGTGGTCTAGCCGGTCACGTGGCGGTCGTGGTGGGGAGCGTGGAGGACATGCTTGGGGTGCTGGCGCGAAGTGATCAATCGTTTTTAAGCCAGACAGCTACCGCCCTCGATGCCTCCCCAGCCTGGACCCCCGCACGCGCACCAACGAACCGCACCAGGGGGCTCGATAGCGTCGATTCATGTCACGAACCGAACCCAGCCGTGCCGACCGGGAGCTGATGCAGCAGGCGGCTGCCGACGGCCACCCGATCAGCGCCACTCAGCTCGAACGTTGGCGAAACCGCGGACTCATGCCCCGCTCGCAGCAGCTCCGGCGAGCCCGCAGTGGATCTGAGCGGGTCTATCCCGCTGGCACGGAGGCCCTTGTCCGTTCTCTAGCCCGCCATTCAGCGTGGGGCCGCTCCCACCACACCGTGGCTCTGCTGGCCTACTTCGACAATGCAGCCGTCCCGGAAGTGGCACTCAGAACCGCGCTGGCCTACGCCTACTTCCTGCCGCGCACCAAGCGTGAGACGGCAGTTGCGGACCGGATCGACAAGGAGGCCGCCAGGATGCCGATCGGGGATGACGCTGCTGAGGCGCTCGACTTCGACCATGCCGAGGCCGAGGCTCATCTGGAACTGGGGCAAGGTGGGCGGGCGATTCGCCAGATGCGGGCCAATCTCCGGCGTCTTCCCGACCTCCAGAACGCCTCGCGCGAGGACGTTGAGGCGCGCCTACACGGGGTGTGCACCGCACTCAACCGGCTGAGGCTCGACGAGGAAGACCTCGACATGATGGAAGACCTGGCGGCGGCGCTGAACTTCGAGGTCTTCGACTCGCCCGACGGCTGGGTGAAGGCTGATGCGCTCGCTGTTTGGGACTGGGCGGCGGTCTCGCACGCCTCTCAGATTGCCGAGCAGGTCGAGACCTCCGCCGAGGAGCGGTTGAACCTCTTGTTCAGCACGGGAAGGGGCGACCTGGACAACCTGCGCGACGAGGTACGCGAGCACTTCGACCAGCTCTGGGCCCGCGCTACCTGGTGGCGGCAGTCGGTCTCCCCGCTCCACGAACCGTCGATGGTGCGCGGCGCTGCCGCGATGCTGGTGGAGTGGATGAGTGCCCGCCAAGTACATCCGCCTGGCTCTGTCCTCGCCGAACGCTACTTCACCGAGAGCCTGGCCCCGCTCATGTTCGCCTGCCACTTGGCGGACCTCCGGCGGGCCGCGCGACGAGGTGCGCCAGAATCGGAACTCGACATCCTCAGGGCCCGGCTTCTGGGCGGTCCGGGACGCCCGTCGTAGCAGCGAGGCGCGGTGCACCGCAGGGTCATCCTTCATAGGGAGCCTGGAGTACGGCGCGGGCCTTTTACGGCTTGGGCGGCGCGGCCTCCTGGTGCTCAGTCTGTGTATGCCGGGGACAGCGAACACGCTGTCCCCGGCAACACCGGAGGCTCCTCTGTTCCCAGAAGGTCATCCCTGGTGGGGGTCAGGCTCCGTACCGCGCCTGAAGTGCGAGCGCCGCGGTCGGGCCCACAACCATGCAGACGGTGGCGAACAGCGCTCGGCCCTTGCGGGGCCTCTGCTTGAGGACGACCGTCAGGCCGCCCACCTTGAGAGTCAGATAGGGCTGTTGGCGTCGGGCTGGCGGTTTGGTGGTGCTCATACGGTCACTCCGTCCACAGCCGTGGTACCAGTCGGCGCGGCGGAGGCGACGTTGGTGCGGTGCCAGGCGAAGTACTGCTCGCTCTCACCATGGTGAGCAGTGCAGGTCCTGCCCTTGAGTACCTTGGCAACCGACGCCAGGTCCTCGGACGCCTCGGCCTTCGGTGACATCTCGACCGAGCCATCGAAGGTGACGTAGATGAAGCCGTCCTCGAACAGGGCATCGCAGCCGAGCACGCATGCGCCCATGAGGTTCCACAGGTCGGAGCGCTCCTGCAGGTTGCACTGCGAGCGCTTCTTCACGTGTGCGGCACGCACCAAGATGGCCGGCAACATCCGACCGCACAGGTCACACCTGACGATCGGCTTGCCGCGGAACTTGGCGCGCCGCAGCCCGGCCTGCTCGCGGCGGGCGAGTGCCAGGGTGGGACGGTCGAGGTTCTCGGGCAGGTCCAGGTAGCGCTCCTGCGGGTCGACATCGTCAGGCGTGCTGCTGGGCGGCGTCTGTGATCCGTCTTCACCCGCGCTCTGCTCCTGGACCGAGTCGACCAGGCGGTCCAGGACCGCAGGGTCGTGGACCGGGACGGGAGCACCCTGCTTGTTGGCGGACAGCCGGAAAGCCTCCATGGCTTCCTCGCCGAGCTGGTGGCCGGCGACGGCCTTCTCGACGCCAAGGATCTCCAGATCGATGCGAACGTCGTAGGTGTCGTCCGGCCACACCGTGTTCTCGGCGTGGTACCTGTTCGACGTTGCCCTGGCCACAACCAGCTCCTGCAGGACCGCATCGGTCCAACCGCCGGCCGGTACACGGGCGTTCGGCCCGCGATGGCCGAGCAGCAGGTAGTCACCGGGCTTGAGAGAAGCCAGTACCTGCGGGGTGTCGGCCCTGCCAGCGGTGTCGGGCTTCCAGCCCCACACGGACTTCGCCAGGCCGATCTGAAAATTCCGCCGCGATCCGGCGGGAACGTATACGACAACGACAGACACGTCGACTTCCTCCACGGCTCGACTCCCCACGCGCGCGGGGGAGTTCGGTGGTTCGGTTGAATGGCGCCGCGTGTCCCGCACATCTGCGGGAGATGACAGCGCCTTGATCATGTCTACCAGACCCCACCGACACTCTGGAAGCCACTGCGATGGGACCGCGAGCACGGCCACGGGGAGGCAGTCGTCCTGGCTGGCGAGTCCTCCCACTTGCACCGGCAGGCAGACCGGCCGCTTGCCGGTCAGTAGCGTCCCTACGCTCTGGGCATGGAGGCCGCGAGGTATGCCTGAGTCTCCATGTCGGTGGAGTAGAAGCGTGTGGCGCGAGCCCCACGCGTGGCGAGGACCCGGTAGGTGTTCAAGGCATACGGCAGGTACTGGTCTGATGTCAGGCCCTTGAGAGGTGTGTCGTGGCTTGCCTCCGGCCGGGCCAGCCAGCGGCCGTTGCGCCGGACGAGGTCGTCGCCCACGATGACGGCTCCGAATCCGTACTCCAGGCCCTGCGCGGTGTAGATGCACCCGACCTGCTCGTGACCTCCCGGGTCGGTGGCCCAGTAGGGGCGGGCGGGAACGTTGGGGAATGCGGGAAGCGGTTCATCGGAGCGCAGGTTCCACGGACGGGCCCAGGACTGGTCGCGCCCATCCGCATCCACCCACTTGAGGGCGACCTCCGGGATCAGTGGTGGGACTGATGGTCGCTCCCATGGCCAGCAGAAGCCTGCGGTGATTCGGGCACTGTGGCCGGCCGCGGTGTGGTCGTCAACCCATGCCGCCAGCTCGTCGGGGTCACTGCTCAAGGCGAGGTCGTAGTTCTCGCCCGTCCACGGCGCTGCCTGCCCCATAGGGGAGAACATCTGGTCGACCCATTGGAAGTATGCCTGTGAGCCGTTGCATCGGAACTGCGTCACCAGGTCGACGTGCTCGAACGCCGCTCCCGTTTCCTGTGCGTGGCGGCGCAGCTCGTTGAGGGTGATGCCTTCGCTCGGTCGCACGATCTGGCGTTCGTCGAGGAAGAGCACTAGGACGCCCACCCGATCGAGCACTCTGCTCAGTGTGAGGGGAAAGGCTGTCCTGCGGTTGTTTGGGTAAGTCCGGGCCCGATGGGCCTCGTCTAGAAGAATGACGCTGCGCTTGTCCAGCCCGGTAGGAGTGCTGTCGAGAAAGGTCGTCACCAGCCCGCGCGAGGACTCCCCGAGCAGCCGTTGCAACTGCTTGGTAAGCGTGCCAGAGGGCGTCAGCAGGCGGGGATTCCGCCCGGGCTGCCCGCACAGCTCGCCCATGAGGCGCCCCGCGATGGCTGTCTTACCCGTGCCCGGCCCGCCCGTGACGACGACCATGCCACCAGGGCCAGTCCCTCCAACTGCGGCCACGGCCCTCAGAATCGCCTGGCGAGCCTGATCTTGTTCCCCGATGAGAGGGAACAAGTTGTTGCCACTGATGTTCTCGGCCAGCCGGTTCAGAACTTCCTGCGACGGCCTGTGCTCCGCAGCGAGAAAGGCGGCGACCGTCTCCTCGCGGGCAGCGGTCAGGCCGCCACAACCAGTGCGCGCCGCCAGCTCCTCGGGAACGACACCGGCGGCGAGATCACCACGACCGAGCAACGGAAACTCGGCGCTCGGCGCGTCCGCGGGAACCATCCCCCGGAGGCCGCCGATCAGTTCCGCTGGCGCGTTGTGCAGGAGCACTGTCCCCCTGACCCGTAGCGCAGCGCCTCCGGCGACCCAATCCCGCAGGTAGTAGACGTAGCCCCCGACCTGTCGCGCGGGATGAGCCACCTCCCGCCCTCCGACCTCGAGCTTCCCCGGCGTCGCCGCAGGGCGCGCGTACGTCCATTGCTTCAACTCGACTGCAACTACGGTCAAAACGCCGTCCGCGTCTTGACCGACAATCACCGCATCAACACGCTCGCCCGTCGCCGGCAGCGAGTACTCGAGCAGCACGTCCAGCTCGCCCAAACCGGCGCGCACCAACACATCGAGGAGCGCCGGCCAGCTCTGACGCCAGCTCCTCACCTCCTCTTCCGCAGGAGCCAAGCCGAACAGCTTGCCAAATCGTCGAGCGCACGCCTCAACGAAATCAGGCTGCACGACCAGCCGCGCTACATCCTCGACAGTCCCCCGATACACATACATAGACCGATCAGTACCACCCCAGACAGACACCTCACACACCAGGCTGCCCTCAAGGTGCACCCCGCCGCTGGAACGCTGCGCTCTGGCAGGTCAGGGCAGTCAACCAACGCAGCTCAGCAGAGAGCTACGGTCCGCGCCAATCCAAGCCACGCTGCGACTGCGCCGAGGGCTACCGCTGCGGCTGTTCTCCGCCGAGACCCAGGTCGCTACCACCGACCGGCGCCGCTACTTCCGCCTCGCCCGCCACTGGCCCTGGACCGACGTGATCACCACCGCGTTCGAGCGTCTACAGGCACTGCCGAACCCCGGCCGCCCGGCGGCACCGCCCCTCCGACGATTAGCCCAACCACTCGGAGCCGTGGAACCCGGCGCCCACCCAACGCGACAGTCGGGCCACCGACCTGCCCGTACACCCAAATGCCAAATTCGGGCAGTACAAGAAGGGCCCGTCAATCAACCGACGGACCCTCATGCAAAATAGAGGCTAGCCAATTTGGCGTGCGGGTGGATTAGAAATATACGAGTTCAAGTGCGGTGAATCTTGAAATCTAGAAGGCAACGTCTCATATTTGCCAAGCATAGTGTTGCAGCTAGTACACAGGAGCCCTCGAATACACTCCCCGCAGCTACCACCATTCATCCGACAGCATCCATGAAAGTGATCAATTGCTAGGCGCTTACCATCCGCACTGGAACCCCGCCCACAGATAGCACATCCGTCGCTCTGCAATTCGAGAATATCCGCATATCGCTGCGGCGTGATATTGAATCTCCGCTTCAAGCTGTAAGCCCAATTGCAGTGGGCACAATCCCGCTTGAGGCCGTCAGCGGATTTTTCATGCTTGTAGTATTCAGAGTTCGGCTTAACCAATTCGCAAGTAATGCACCTCTTCTTTGAGCCGTCGGAGCGATAGTCCTTGTATTTTCTGATCGGCCGCAGATATCCGATACGATTAGTCCCCCTCAACTGCCCATAATGCGCAACGCACCACTCCCGGGACCGCCGGGGGCTCAGGCACTCCCAATCTCCATAGCCCTCGCCGGCGAGCTCATGAGAGCTCCGCGCTGAACATATAGAATTCGGATAGGACTGCGGCCTAGCGGCGACGAGTGGCTTGCCAGCATTAGCTTGTTGATAATGCGCACCGCATAGCATTTTAGCGTAGTACTTAACGTCGCGATCACACTCCCACCCCTCCCCTCCTGCGACACACTTAAGAAAACTCAACCGCCGAGCTTCAGGCATTCCCACCCCGAAATATTGGATTCATTCGAGCACGCAAACTACTTATACCTCGGTCGGCCCCCTATGCAAGCCGAGCGCCTCTGGCGCCGCCGCTCTAGCCGCTCCTCGTGCGATACAGCTGACCGACCGAAGTTACGCCCCTGGGCTTTGTAACGGCACTGTTGGCTACAGTACCGAGGTGCAAGGTAAGGCACAGCGCTGACACTGGCGCTCGGCCCTGCCCCCCGGTGGGCCCTGAGACCCGATCGGACTTCGATACGCGCCAGATCGCGCTCCGGTCCGATGGAGCCGGTCTGAGCTTGCTCAGCTTTGACGGACACCTTTGGTGTGGTTGCCAGGCGGCGAGGGCGGTCTCGTGCTCAGTGGGGCTGCGGTGGCTGAGGCTGCTGTGTAGCCTGCGCATTTTGTACCGGGCTTCACGTTCGATGAACTCTACGACCGAGCATGCTTCATCGTGGCGGATCAATAGGACTCAGTCGCCCACCTTGCGGCCAGGAACGGGATCACACGTCAGTAACACTCCGTAGGGCCACACAACGAGCAAGCGGCGCGACCTCTCACCACCACATAGCACTTTCCGATGCCTCTCATCCGTTGAGGCCGCCGCGTGTGCACTGGTTGTGAAATGATCTTCCATGTGACCCGTATTTCCCCAGGTCAGAGGCATGTTCGATCAGAACTACGACCTGTAGAAGGTGCTCTGACCTGCGGAAACACGCCAATTCATAATCGCGTTTCCGTAGGTCAGCCATGCGCTGACCTACGGAAACGCCTGATGGCTGGCACTCGTTCACCCCTCGGCCGATCCCTCCGCAGGGGCGAGCGGGAGGACGTACTCCTTCGCCAGTTGCGCGAGGTGTAGCGGGAGGGGGTACGCCAGGGGCGGGTAGTCGTCGTGGTAGCGGAGTTGGTGGGTCAGGGTGGCCCAGTCGACGGGATGGTCTGCCGAGCGTTCAGAGGAACAGCAGCCGAGAACCGTAACCTCAAGAAGCCTGGGGTTCCAGGCCGTCTTCCCGGGCGCGGTCCGGCTTCCCGGAGTCGGGGCGAGCTTCATCAGCCCCTTCGGCCTTGCCGCGGTGGGTGGGGTGCTGGTCGTACTGGCGAAGATGCGGTTGTGGGGACCGTCCGACAGGGCCCAGACGCCTTCGGAGAAGCCGATCTTGGCCAGCTCGTCATGGGCGTACCACTCGGGTACTTCGCCCCGGCCGTTCTCGTCCCGGACCAGGACCATCCGCAGGTCGTTGCCGTAGGCCGTGAGTCGCTGATCCGGACCGGTGCCGAAGGCGAGCATGTCGCGGGTCAGCGCGCCGTTGCGCAGCCTCGGCCAGCACTGCCGGAGGTTTCCCGAGTTGACCAGCAACAAGGTCGGCCGGTCACGGAGTTGGAAGAGCACGGTGCGAATCTCGCGCTCCAGGTCCGTGGGGACCGTGCCGCCGGCCTCTACGAGAGACAGCAGCATGCTGGGGTAGGGCACCCACTCGGCCCGTCCCGTGTCCCAACCCTCGACCGTCCCCGGGTCTCCGTCGGAACGGACCCGCACCGCAACCAGGCGGCGGGCTGGGCTCCGGGTGGGCCCGTCCTTTGTGCAGCGCACCAGCCAGAGCGCGGCGTACTGCAGGTCCCCTGGGATACCGTCACCCGCCCGGTGGGCCGGCGGGCTGATCGCACCGAGCTGCCGGAAGGCGTCCAGCCAAGCCCAGTTGGCCCGGTGTTCCAGGGCCGCCGTCCCGGGATCGGGCAGGTTGATGAACTGGGTGAGCCTCCCCTGTCGCCCGCAGGCGAGGCGCAGCGCATGTTTGGGGTCGGAACCGGGCACCGAGGCGAAGTGCTCCTTCCCGGCGATCTCTGCGATCACCAGACTGACGCCGTCACGCGTCCGGTCATCCGCTTCCGCCACCAGGGCGCAGCGCTCAGTGATGGCCTCGGCCAGGCGAACGGCCGGGCGGCGCTTGCGGTCGGTGGAAAGCCGCAGGGCGCTCGCCAGCTCTCCGGCCGGCCTGGTCCGGACCACGATCCGGACGCCGTCGGCCGTCCAGCTGGTCGCGCCGCCCCCGTCGGTCCGGCTCCCCGGCACAAGACCGATGACCTTCGGAAGTGCCGCAAGGAGGGCGTCCCGGGTCTGCGGTGACTGCCAGAGGATCTCCACGTCCAGCGGTCGGCCGTCGAGAGCACGGCCCAACGCGGTACGGCGTGCCAGAGCCTGCTGTGCTTCCCTGCTGCCCGGCTCGCCCTTCTTTGCGGAGCGGGGCAGCAGGGAAGGGGTGTTCCGCCGGGTGACCCGGCTCAGGTCCGCTACTCGGCGCAGGACGGGGCTCAGCCCCTGCTCGATCCACGCGTCCAGTCCAGCCCGCTCCCGTGGCATCAGGCCGGCCCCTACCTCGTGCAGCCCGAGCACCGGGTGGTAGACGATTCCGGCAGCAACGTCCTGGCGTCCGTTGAGCCACTTCTCGGGGGAGGTGAACAGCTCCTCCGGCTCCGGAAACCGGCGGGTGATGTCGAGATCGGACAGGAGCAGGGCGGGGCTGCGCCGCTTCCAGGCGATTTCCTTGGACCTCCAGTCGTACCCCAGGGTGTTGACCATCAGCCGGTAGCCTTGGTCCGGCCCTTCCGGCCACGGCAGTGGGGTATCCAGCAGTACGGTCGCTCCGCCCAGCTTCCACCGGGGGATGTCCAGCCGGGTGGCCCAGCGACGCACCCCGGTGGTCACGTGGACCCGGAACCGCTGGGCGAACGGCACCGTATGGACGGTGACGGTCAGGTGGGCCGAGTAGTACCAGGTCTGCTTCCGGTGTTCGTACCGCAGCGGCGGCCAGGAGACCAGATCGACCCCGCCGATTCCGGAACTGACGACACGGAAGCGGAGGCTGCCGCCACCAGTACGAAAAGGCGTGCCGGCCAAGCGGAAGGCAACCGCCTCGGGGAGCAGGCGGTAGAGCCTGGACAGAGGTTCCGCCGTACCGCCGGGGGACACGACCGTCTCTGTAAGGTCAACCCGTTCGGTCTCCCACTCAGGCAGGGATAGCGCCGTAGCTTCACACCCTGTCTGCAACTCCCGTTCCAGGTCGGCCGATTCGTCATCGCTGCTGGAAAGGGCGGCGGCCCAGGTGCCGATCAGCGGCGCGAGGACCTGCCGCGGAACGGGCTCGCGCGCGTAGAGCCAAGGCAGTCGGCCGTCGGCTCCGGCGTTGCGCCCAGTGGCCAGTACCCCCGGCGCCCAGGCCCGCAGCAGCGAGTGGAGCCGGGCTACGGGGAGGTGCGACTGGCCACCGCCGCGCGAACGTTTCTGACGATCCATCAACTCCTTTTGCAGGCCGCATCCGAGCTGCAGGACGTGCAGGTCTTCCTGCCAGGCTCCGTGTTCAGGGTTCGGCTCGTAAGCCACGGCACGAATGGCGTGATACATGGCAGTGCTCCTCGGTGAAAGGACACGGACTCGACGACTGATGCACCATCAAGCCGCTGGCAGCGGCTGGGCCAGGCAGCGACCGAGCATGCGCCACAGCGGCTGGTAGAGGGCCCGGACGATGAATTCGTGGTCGGCAGGTGTCGCCCCGTCCTGGAAGTACGGATCGAGGACCTCAAGGATGCTGTGCAGCAGGCTGGACTTCGCCGTGTCCGCGGCCGGCGGACACGACGCGCGGTTCGGGGCGAAGGCCGCGTCCACGAAGACCACACGAGCCGGGACACCGCCACGCACGAGCCGACCGATGACCTGCCACATCAACACCAGGATGTCCCAGGTGACCTGCGCTCGGTCCTCGTTGAGCCGGCTCCACGCCATGGACCGCTGCAGCACCCGGTACCAGCATGACCTCGCCTCCCGACGGACCGCTTCGGCGCCTGCCTCCAAACTGTTCCCGCTGCGCACCCACTCCCCGAACCGTCCATCCTCCTGGGCCCGCACGATCCAGTCGTTGACGGCATGCACCGCCAGTGACAGGTCGTCGGGGTGCGGGTTCGGACGGGCGAGGAAGTAGACCGACCCGATGGCCGCCTCGTCCCTGCGGTTGAGGATGTTGTGCCCGCGTTCCACCGAGAGCAGCGGCGCCACCAGGATGTCCGCCTGGAGGTCCCGCAGGCGTTCGACGTCGCCCCGGCGCAGGGTCCGGGCCCGCTGCGCGGACGGGGCCTCGTCCTCCTCCTCGATCTCCTCGTCATCCGAGACGAGGCAGAGCACCTTGTTCCGCCAGCGCTTGTTGAGGTTGTGCAGGGTGTCCGCCACCACGCGTGCCTCTTGGTAGCTGCCCACCAGCAGCAGGATCTGGTCGCGCTCCGGAGGGAGCGACAGCAGTTCCTGCTCCAGCGGCCCGCCGTCCTCGATGTCGTCCGCGCTGGCGCCGAGCCAGGTCGCGATGCGGCGCAGCTTGGCCGGCCGCTCCGCCGGGGCGCTGCCCGACACACGCAACTTCCCCTGGTCGTCGTCGATGAACTCGAAGCGCATCCCGCTCTCGGCGGCGATCCGCTCCATCGCCTCCGGCGGTGGCTCGATCACCACTCCGACCGGAACCTGGATGTGGTAGCGGCTGGACTGCCCCGCCCAACTGCTGCCGGACATGAGCAGCACGTGGGCACCGGGCCGGCCGTCCACTGCGGCCAAGCCGGGCATGACCCGCAGCAGTTCACGGCCGACCCCGCTGCACCGGAAGAAGGTCAGCTCCCCGCTACGGACCCCTTCGCCGTCCTCGCCGTGCACCAGGAACTGAAAGCCGAGCACGTTTCCCATCGGCGCCTCGGGCACCATCGGGGCGTAGTCGTTCGGCCGTCGGTACATCTCGCTGAAGCCCAGACTGAGTGCGGCTTCGACCCGCGGCCACATGGCGTTGATCAGCGCCAGGCGCGGTTCCAGGGCGCTCAACAACAAGGTGAGTTCGAACCGATCGGCCATGCTGTCGCACCATTGCCCGGGGGTCTGCGGCGGCGGGGCCTCCTTTCCGACTCGCTTGCCGCTGCGCTGCCGGCACTGCCGCGCCTCCTGCTTCGCCTGCCAGGCCGCGAACCGTTCCTGGTACTCCGCCTCCTTCTCGGCCATGAAGGCCTCATCGAGCTGGAGCAGGGACTTCACGACGGCCAGTAGGCGGGCCCGGGTCCGCTCCGGGTTCCCGGTGTGCAGCAGTTCGTTGAGCAGCACCGTGAGGTGCGAGAAGTCCACCTCGGTGTGCCGGGCGCGGTCGCCGAACGGGTTGTCGCGGAAGGCCTCCAGTAGGTTCTGGAGCTCCTCCAGCGGGGCACGGTGCGGGTGGTCCTCAGCCGCGTCCTCAGGCAGGGGGAATCGCTCGTCGAGGATGTCCAACTGGAGCGTCCAGGCGCTGAAGTAGCCGCGCCCCACCCATTGGCGCAGTGGATACTGGGCCACCAGCATGGCGTGCAGCCGGTCGGTCGCCGCCACTACGGTGTTGAGCGCGGCGGAGAAGATCGCCACGTCTCGGTCGGACAATTGGGTGCGACCACTCGCGGCGAGTTCGCGGATTTTGTGCCGGCTCAGCCAGTCGATCAGCCCCCGCTCCTTGTCGGCGGCCAGCAGCACCGCGGGGGCGAAAGTCTGGTCAAGTTGCATCTGGATCCGGTCGGCCTCGTCGATGATCACCAGATCGCTGCGCCGGCAAGCGAGTTCGAGGTAGCGGATGCGTTCCCCGTTCTGCGGGTACGGTGGCGCGGAGTCGATCAGGCTGGGCAGCGTGGCGACCCAGATGGCCGCCTCGACCAGGGCCCGCGCACCATGGTGCCGGGGGCAGGCGGACCAGTACGGGCAGGCCAGGTTCTGTTTCTGCCACTCCGAGGCGTGGGCGCGCCCGGTCCGCCGGTGCGGGTCGGACGGTGGGCGTAGCCGGCTGCACGGCGACTCGCCGAAGGCGAGCGGCTCGCCGTTCCCGCCGCGCAGCTTGAGGTTCAGCACGCAGGACGTCCCCAGGTAGGCGAAGGCCGGGTCGTCGTGCGCCAGCAGTCGGTGTTCGCCGCGGCCGGCCAGTCTGCGGTGCAGCCGCTGGGCGTGGCGCTCCCGGCCGGAGGAGCCGAGCACCGGCGCCGCCGCGCCACCGGTGTACCGGTTGTAGAGCTCGACCAGCTTCAGGACCTCGGCCACGTCGGAGACCACGACGGTAGTCCGCCTCCGGCGCCTGGCCAAGTGGACCGCGATAATGTCCCGCAGCGTGCTCTTGCCCGCCCCGACGATGCCGAGCAGGTGCTGGATCCCGTCCACGGTGAACTCCTCGGACCCCCGGAAGACACCGAGCTCCGCCGTGGACATCTCGAACCCTCGCAACCGCCCCGCCCAGCTCAGGTCCTTCGCCTTGTCGAAGCGCCGGTCCACGGCGTCCATCACGGCTGCGGTGCGTGCCAGGTCCTTCAACCGGAAGGTCAGCGGCTCACCCCCGCCGGCCGGGACCAGATCCACGTCGTGGACCACCATGGGCGCCGGGGAGACCTCCGGCAGGTCGACCACCGCCAGCGAGCGGCCGACCGGGAAGGCGTGCGGCCCCGGACCGGCGACCGGAAGCCTCCGACCCGCCAAAGGTGGTGCCACCGACAGCAGCTGGTCGTAGGTCTGCCACCGCTCTGTTCCCACCGAGACCTCCCGGCGGACCGCCGCGGTGTCGGCGTGCGCCACGTCGTAACCGCGTAGCGCCGGGTCCAGCTGCTGGTAGCGCTCCAGAGCCTCCCGCCAGGCCCTGCGCCGGGCCAGGGTCCAGAGTGAATACCTGGCGACTTTGAGGGTTCGATCGGCATCCGGCGGCAGCGGAACCTGATAGGCCTTGGCGAACCCGTACCCGCTGAACAGCACCCAGGCCTGGGCCGCCGGGGCCTCCGGCATCAGCCGGTGCTGGAGGTACAGGCCGAGTTCGACCTGGCAAAGGAACTCCGCCGTCGGTCCGGGCAACTTCGGTCGGGCGTAATGCTGGAGCTCCCGAACCGTCCTATGCAGGATCGGCGTCAGACTGCGCACTTCCTTCTCCTCTCATCTCTGTTTCGCCGACGGCTCGTTCACCACGGAGCCGGGCTCCCAGATCGCCCGGCCCGGTCAGCAGGACCTGTTCCGGGGCGGACAGCGCCTGGGTGAAGGCGTTCCGGTACCGGACGACGCCGGCGAGGTCCTCCGGCACCACCACCAGGACCGGCCCCGTGGCACCGCTGAACCGCTCAGCCAACAGCGCAGGCTGAACCCGGTCATGAATGTGTAGTTGGCGGACCGACAGCCCGGCGCCCTGGAGCCGGTACGCGCTCAGCTCATTCGGCAGGGCCTGGTAGCCGACGGCCGCGCGGTCCAGGTCGGCCAGGACCGCCTGCTCCAACCGGAACGGGAGCGACAGGAAGGCCCGCAACGGCCTGCCCAGCAGCAGGACGCCGTCCGTCGTGCGGATCAGCTCCATCGGGATCCCATGCGGGCAGCTCTCGCCCTCGCACCAGGTATCCGACCCGGACACCGCCCCCTGGTCCGGCACCCGACGTCCCCCCAGCAGGGCCGGCAGCCGGCAAGTACCGCAGCGCAACAGGGTGCCCTCGACGGTCAGAGACTCCGGCACGGGACGGTAGAGGTCCTTGACCCGGGACCAGATCTCCTTGCTCCAGCCGCGCTGGAAGCGGTCTCCATGACGCACCACCGGATTGAGTGCCAGGAACCGCCGGCTCTTGTGAAACCGCTCCATCGAGCCGCACCGGCCAGCCAGTTCGCTCAGCAGCACGTGAGCGGTCTTCTCCGGACCACCCTCCGCGCCCGCGGAGGCCAGCTCCAGGCAGGTGCGGGTGGGCAGCAACCCGTTCCGGTCGACCAGGGCCGCGTCCGGGAAGACCAGCGCGGGTGGGACCTCGAAAGGCCGGTCGCCGGCCAGCGTGCAACGACACCACTCGATCAGCTCCGGCAGGCTCTTCGGAGGCACCAGGCCGAGGCCCATACAGTGCAGCACCATCCGGTCCAGTACTCGCTGCGCAGCGGGCGGGTAGGGCAGCAGGAACGACCTGAGACCGACCTCCTCCCCCAACTCGCATACGACTTCCGCAAGTTCACGGAGCAATGCGACTCCGTCCGACGTCATCGGGCCGCCTGGAAAGCCGGTCCGCTGGAGCACCATCGCGCCGTCTCGCACCGGGCACAGGCCGGTCCGGGACGTGGCGCGTAGTCCTCGTCCCGGAGCCAGCGGTCCACCAGCCCGCGCACGACCTGCTCGGCCGCGGCCCGTACTTCCAGGACGAACGGATCGATGATCTCCAAGTCCGCGCCGCCCGGCCGCAGCACCTCGAACTCGATCCGGGCCCGGTCCGACGTGCCGGCCAGGTCGCCGCGGGCGAGCAGCAACACGGCCAAGGCCAGTTGCGGGTACTGCTCCAACAGCGGGCGGTCGAAGGACCGATCGCGCGCCGCCGTCTTGGTCTCGCGCCACACCCAGGCACCGCCGTCCCGGTAGAGCAGGTCGGGCCTGGCGACCACCACCACGTCAGCGGCGGTGTCGTGGCGCACCACCCGCGGCTCGTTGCGGACATCGGTGGCGTCCCGGACCAGCCGCATCGGACAGACCGCAGCGTGGCCGCGCAGCAGCTTCGCGCCGAGCGCGCGCTCGGGCTCGGGCAGTTCGAAGCCTTCGGGCACCCACTGCTCGGGGACCTTCACCGTGCACGGGCGCGGTGGACCACCGCCGTGGCGCTCGGCGAGGTACGCGTGCAGGGCGCGGCCACGATCGACCGCCGCGGCGTGCTCGACGTCGTCCGCAGCCGGCAGGTGCAGCCGACGCATGTGATCGCGGGCCGGGCAAGCCCTGTAGTTCCGTCCATTGGTGACGGACCACCAACGCTTGGTCCGTCCCGGCTCGTCGATCCCCAGCAGGCCGGGAGCGCGGCGCAGCACCGGACAGGCGGAGACGTACGGGCAGTCGGCGCAGGAGGCGCCCGGGCGGTACTCCTGGCTGGCCAACAACGCGGTCAACGCGGCGCGACCGTGTGCACGGTAGTGCGCGAGCGACTCCTCCCGAGTGCCGTCGAAGAGCGGGCGGACCCGGCCGTCCAGCAGTGCGAACTCAACGATCCGCACGCGCTCCGGCCGTGGCCCGGGGGCACCCTCGGCGAGCACCAGAGCAGCCGCCGCGACGAAGCTTTCCGGCGGACGCTGCCGTCCCAAGCGATTGACAGGCAAACGCAGTTCGCGCACCGTGCCATCACGGGACTGCAAGCACCGGCCCCAGACCGTCAGGTGGTACTCGTCCGCACCCGAGGAACTGGTACCGGTCACCAAGTGGCTGTAGCGCCAAGGAGTTTTCACGTCTGACAGCAGGAGATCCGGGTCCTCCGGAAAGGCGGCGGTGTAGCTCGCCACCGCGTGCGCTGTCCACTGACGCAGGCCATCATGCAGCGGCTTCGCGGACCGCGGCTCCTCGGCGGGCTCGCCCGTGGGCTGGCTGAGGGCGTCACATGCGGCCATGAAGGGGCCGAAGGCGAACTGTTCCAACCGCTCTTGGCGCCGACGGCCGGCCTGCACCGGCTGGTAGCCGCGCGCCTTGAGCGCGTCAGCGGCCGGACAGCGGAAGTCGCCGCCCTTGAACATGCCGACCGACACCCTGATGACGTTGGAAACACGGCGAACCCCGTCCGGGGGTAGCCATGAGTCAGGCATTATGACTCCATATCTGTGGAAACCGGAGCCCTGCTGACATGCTCGGAAATCAGCCGGACTCCGAACAACGACAGGACGGGAAGACGACCATGACGCGACGGATCAAGAAGTTCGGCGCAATCGAAGACCACTACGAACTGATCGAACACATCGGCGGGGGTGCCCAAGGAGATCTCTACCTCGCCCATGGCCTGGGAACCGGGGAACAGGTAGCCATCAAGATCCAGCGGGAGCAAGAGTTCGAATCGGAGCGGAGCTTCGCCGAACTTGCACGTGAACTCACCCGCGAAGGGGTCTTCAGCCACCTGGTCTCCGACGGTCCGGGCGGAACGCTGCAGTTGTTCGGAATGGGCGAATACCAAGGTCGGCGCTGCATCGTCATGGAGTACGTCGACGGCGTCCTGCTGTATGACCTGATGACGGATTTCCGGCCGATCAAGGATGTAGCCACCGTGGCCTCGATCACCGGCCAACTCTGCGAAATCCTGGACGATGTCCACCGCAAGGGATTCGTCCACCGTGATCTGAAGCCCGAGAACGTCATGGTGGAGCACTCCGGGCGGGTGCGGCTGCTCGATCTCGGGCTCAGCGTGCTGGCCCGCCAGGGCACCCGGCACGGCTGCGGCACGATCGGCTACGCGCCCCCCGAGCAACTCACCGCGACCGCCGACGGAGTGACCGCGCGGGCCGACATCTTCGCACTCGGCTGCCTACTCCTGGAGATGACCGTCATGCAGCTCCCCTACGGCGGGACGAGGGCGGGGATCACCGCCACCCCTCCGGTCGTCCTGCCTGCGGATCGACTCGCCCTCGTGCCGACGCCTTTCACCGCGCTCGCCCTCTCGATGGTGGAGTTCACGGCGGAGAAGCGCCCCGCCTCGGTGCGCGAGGTGTTCGAATGCCTCCGCCCGCACCTGCCCACAGTCGACGGGCCCCGACCCGTGAAACCGCTCCGGCCCGACCCGACGGAGTACTACCGGACCCGGCCGCCCAGGTGGTGAGGCGGTGACGGCCCCGGGCCGTCACCGCAGTGACTCCAGACGGTCGCGCACCTCCCGGAGATCCCCTCTGCCCATCAGCTCGCGCAGCACCAACACCCGTTCCAGTGCCGACACGGCCTCGGCCGCCCGACCCAGCGCCACCAGGGCATCGGTATGCAGGCACAGCGCCCTGTCCTCATCGGTCCACGAGCCCAGATCGCGGTAGATGTCGACGGCCTGCTGGAACAGCACCAGCGACGACTCCCTCTCACCCAGCGCGAATCGGACTCCGGCCAGGGTGCGCAGCACGTCGGCCCGGCCGCTGCGGTCTGCCGTCCGGCGCACCAGGTCGAGCGCCTCGTTGCAGAGCCTGAGGGCTTCGTCGTGCTCCCCGCGGTCGTGGTAGAGCGTCCCCAATCCGTTCAACGCGGCCGCCGCCCCCGCGTCGTCGGCCAGCTCCCGGTACAGCTCCAACGCCGACCGATGGCACTGCTCCGCGTCCGTCTCCTGTCCCTGTTTGCGGCGGGTGAGCGCCAGGGTGTGCAGGGATCGGGCCAGGCTCAGCCGCCCACTCGGGCTGCTGTCCCGCTTGCTCAGCAGCACGGCACGGGACAGATGGTTGGCGGCGATCTCGAAGCGGCCCTGACGCCAGCGGGTCCCCGCAAGCATCCGGAAGATCATGGCTTGGTCGACCGGGGGTGCGTCGTTCCGCTCTGCGGCCTCGCTGGCCCACGTGAGACCCCGCTGGGCGTCCTCGAAGCGATGGCGGCGCCATTGGTAGGTGACCAAGGCCATCGGCAGCAGCCACATGTGGCGTCGGCTTCCGCGCTCGATCGACAATTCGACTCCGCGCATGGCTGCTTCGTACTCGTCGTCGAGGAGGGCCAGCGCCCGCTCCAGGTCCTCGGGCTGGACCACCGTAATCCCTTCCGGCTCTCCGACCGGCAGCCATCGCTGCCCGTCCAGCCACCGGTCGCAGGCCCAGACGTAGTGCAGTTGGTGTTCCAGGATCTGCCAGACGGTGGCCTCCTCGAACCTGGGGGACGAGGTCAGGGCCGGAGGTCGCACCTGTTGGCGGGCGAAGGTCCGCACCAGGTTGTGCAGGCGGTACCGGCCCGACTGCAACTCCACCAGGTGCGCCGCCCGCAACTCCTCCACCGCCCGGTCGGGGTGCACGCTCTCGGCCGCCGAACCGAGATCCATCACCGCATCCCAGCCGATCGACGGCCCAGGATGCACCGCGAGCTGCCAGAGCAGACAACTAGCTTCTTCGGAAAGGGCGTTCACTGAGCAGGCCAAGGCCGCCCGAACGGACAGGCGGGCCGGCGGGTGTTCCAGGGCATCGAGCCGTCCTTCCTCCTTCGCGAGTTGTTCGCGCAGGTGGCGGATCGCCCTGGCCGGACGGCCTTCCAGGCGCCGAGCGGTCACGGTCAGCGCCAATGGGTTGCCGCCGCACACCTCGACGAGATCCTCGACCTCCTGGGTGAACATCCGACGATCGGATGGAGAGATGTCTTCCTGAAGCAGCTCCGCGGCAGCCTCGTCGTCGAGTTCACCCAGAGCCCAGAGCTTCACCTCCTGGCGGGCACGGAGCATTTCCGGCCTCCGGCGGCTGGTGATCAGCACCGCACTGGGCCCGGTTCCTGGCAGCAGCGGCAGCACCTGCTCGTCGTCCCAGGCGTCGTCGAGCACGATAAGCACGGAGCGGCCCGCCAACACCGAGCGCAGCGCCGCACTCTTCTGCTCCAATCCGACCGGTGAGTAGGGCAGCGGGAACTCCGCCAGGAACTTGTCGACGACGCGCTCGGGATCGGCCGGTTGCTCTCCTTCCCCCGGGAATCCGCCGAGTTCGGCGTAGAGTGCCCCGTCCGGGAACGCCTCCCGCAGCCGATGCGCCACGCGGTTCACCACCAGGCTCTTCCCGATGCCGGGCATGCCGCAGACCACGGCCACGGTCGGCCGGCCGGAGTCCTGCTGCCGCAGCACCGCCGCCACCACTTCACGGATCACCCCGTCACGGCCCAGTGCCGATCGTCCGAGAGGCGGCAACTGACTCGGCACGGAGGTCAGCGCGGTGGCACCCGATCGTGGTGCATTCCCCTGCAACTCGTCGATGACTGCCTGCAGTCCCTCGTCCGGACGCCTGAAGCGACTCTTCCATTCCTTGATCACCCTCTTCAGTCCCGCCGACGTCAGCGAGCGGCCGTGTGCGATCAGGTAGTAACGCAAGGGCCAGTCCTCCTCCGGCAGGCTGCGGTACCACCGGTCCGTCTCCGTGCGCAGCCAGTCCTCCATTCCAGCCCGCCGAGCGGTCTCCAACTGGGCTTCCACCACTGCCCGCCGTTCCCGCCGCAGCTTCGCCCGGCGCTGTACGGCCCATTCCCCCTTCAGGCCGCTCAGCGGAACCAGGTCGCCCCACTCCCCCAGGGCCGCGGTCAGAGCATCGACCCTGTCCTTCCCGAACAGCCGTTCCGCGTGCTGCACCTGGTCTCGGAAGCGGTAGAGATCAATCCGATCCCTCGGTAGATAAATGGAACAGATTCCCGATTCCATGCGCAGCGATTCCTTCCCCAGCCCCAATGCCTTCCGCAGCACGGTCATGACCTGGTCCAGCCGATCCCGCCCGAACTCCTCCGCGGGCCACAAGCAGGCGAATACCTCGCGCGCGGGACACCGACCGCCCGGCGACGTCACCAGCAAGGCGAACAGGGCTGCTGGCTTTGTGGATCCCATTACGGTCGGACTACTCGATGAATTTGATGGCCCAACACTCACCACCCCAAGCACTCGTCCATCCATGTTCGATTCCTCCGCTTCACGGTGATCGTCTCGGCCAGGGCTGTGGCACCACAGGGATCTGTGCGTTTCCGAGCGCCGGTTTACACGGTTGCGCTACTTCGCGCCCCCTCAGATCGAACTCAGAGTTTCCTCAGTTCCGCGCCCACCGAGCTCCTCGCCGGCTGGGCACCATGGCGTCAGTCGCTCGCCGAACCCGGCGACGACGGCTCGACCACGGAAAATGTCAGAAAAGGAAGGACGAGACCATGAGCAACCGCCTGCCCGCCCGCCGAGGGGGTCGCACCAAGCGGACCTCCGGCGGGTTCCCGCCGACCGCCAAGCGTCGGACCCGCGAGAAGGAGCTGCCGCCGGCGCCGGCAGCGCTGCCCGACCCCGCTCCGGACAACCCGTCACCGCCGGAGGTCTGAGACCTCCGGCTCAGGCCGAATCGGGGTGCCCGCCGACGGGTGGGCACCCCCTCCGGGAGGACTTTTCGTCCTTCCTACCGTTTCGGCCCGCCTAGTTCACGGGCTAACACGCGGTACCACTGCGTAGCACTCGGTACCACTCAGCAACAGTTCCACAGAACAGCCGCACCGAGTCCAGGCGGGCGGCAAGAGAGGACTGCACCTTGACCGTTGCCGGCGCCAGCAGCGTGTTCGCTGCCGTAGCACGGTACTTCGACAACCCCCGGGCACAGGAGGTCCGGCTGACCCTCCACCCGAACGGCGAGCCGCCGGTCCTGCTGAGCCCCGCTCAGGCGCGCGACGCCATCTACGGGACGGTCCAGGACCCCGCTCTGGTCACCGAGATCTGGCGGGCGGCCCTGCGCGCTGCGCAGACCGAGCACGGACCCGCGGAGGAGTGGCGACTCCTGTTGGTCTGGTTGGCCCTGCCGAGGCTGACCGGAACCGCCTTCCGCATCTGCCACCGGATGCGGGCCGACCGAGCCGATGTGGAGGCGGAGATGGTGCTGGGCCTTCTGGAGGGTCTGCGGACCGGCGAACCGCCGTCGGCGCTGTCGGTCGACGCCCTGCTCAAGGCCGTGTGCAGCAGGGCGTGGCGGCTCGCGCGGGCGGGGCGGCACGAAACCGCGTGCGCCACGCTGGAGCAGTGGGTGGACGATAGCGGCGGCACGGCGGCGTGTGACGGACCGGAGGAGGACGACCAGGTACAGCAGCCCCAGGTCGAGGTCACCCGGCACGAACGGGTCGGCGGACTGCGGGCCCAGCTGCGCTTCACCATCTCCCCCGAGCGCCTGAGCCAACAGGCTCTGACCGCACTCACCGAGGAGGCCGAGCGGCAGCAACTCAACCGCCGGGCGCGGCATGTCAAGCGGCAGCGCCACGCCAACAGCGCCTCCCCGCACCGAGGCGCGAGGCACCTGTGAGCCCCGCGAAGCACGGCCAGCTGAGCTTCATGGAGGCCTTCAACCTGCCGGTCGTGGTCGACGTGCCGACCGCCGCCCGAGCCCTGGGCATCTGCCTGGCGACCGCCTACCGGTTGGCCCGTCAGGACGCCTTCCCGTGCAAGATCTTGCGGATCGGCACCCGCTACCGCGTTCCCACCGTCGAACTCATGCGAGCCATCGGCGTTGACGAACGTGCCGTGTACACACTGGACCACCGCGCCTGAGCCCGAGCCACCTCACCCGCGCGAGTTCGAGTTGTACGACGATCCGCAAGGGCTCTCTGGCCTACGGGAACCCGGGTAGGTAGCTTGCGTCTGTGCAGGTCAGCGAGATCGCTGGCCTGCACAGACGTAGTCAGTACGGAAGCTCCCGCCACTTCAGCCCGTCGTGATGCGCGGTGGGGCTCTCGATTGCTTCTTGTGGCGGCCCTCGGGCGGGTGGGGCCGATCGGGTGGAAGTGTGGGGTTGTGCGTTGCGTCGGGGGAGGGACGGTCGGACGGTCGGATGAACTTCCGAGATGCGCATTCACTTCCGGACCGGTCGGATCGCCTCGGTGCTGGCCCTGCTGGCCGGTTCGCTGCTCGGCAGCAGCGTGCTGGCGCCGCCGGCCCAGGCCGCGATCTCTTTCACCAAATCCGTCGACAAGGCGACCGCCTCCCCGGGGGAGAACGTCACCTACACCCTCCGGTACACCTGTTCCATCACCGAGTGCACCGACGGGCGGATCACCGACGCCCTGCCGTCGAACATGCAGTTCGTCGGCTGGACGCCCGACCCCTCCTCGGTGGACCAGGCCGCCTCCACGGTGCCCGCGGCGGGCGCGATGGGCGGCACCATGGACATCAGGCTCAAGGACCTCAGCCCGGGCACCACCGCCACCATCACGGTGACGATGAAGTACCCGAACTTCACCACCCCCGACGGGGCGGCCTCCACCAACTCGGCCACCATGACGGCCACCGGTGAGCCCAGCCAGACCGCCACCGCCGACACCAAGGCCCAGGTGCAGCCGCAGTACACGGTGACCAAGGGCATCCAGACCTCCAGCAGCGACGGGCGCACCGTCACCTACCAGTTCAGCGCCTGCGCCACCGACCTGGTGCCCAACGTCGACCTGGACACCAGCCGGCTGCTGGACACCCTGCCGCCCGGCGCCGTGGTGGACACCGGCCGCTCGCCCGGCTGGAGCCAGGTCGCGCCCGGCCCCAACACCTGGGGCTACGACATCGGGGAGTTCCGCTCCGGCAACGGCCGCGGCGGCTGCCGGCTGCCGGGTGTGCTGGTCGTCAACTACCCGGAGGCCGACTTCCCGGACGGGACGACCTCCGACAACACCGTGGACCTGTACGGCGACCCGATCGGCCCGGACGCCGAGCGCGAGCTCGACACCGCCGGCACCACCACCGGTCAGTTCCGGCCCCCGGCCACCGGTGTGATGGTGACCGCCAGCAAGGTGTGGCGCGACAGCGTCGCCTCCGGCGACCTCGACTCCTTCAGCCTGTCGGCCACCAACACCTCCGGCCCGGCCACCAGCCTGACCATGACCGACCCCGGCGCCGGCACCACCGACGGCCTGTACAACTGGCTCTTCCCGCAGTCCCTCCAGCTGGAGCCGTGGAACCCGACCAGCATCGGGCTCACCCTGCAGTACCGCCTCGACGGCGACCCGACCTGGCAGACCTTCAGCCCGTCCAGCCCGCTGGACGGGTCCAGCGCCCGCCGGATCACCTTCGTCCAGGGCGCCGGCGACCCGACCCGCGACGAGCTGGGCATCCCGGCCGGCCGCCGGCTCGACGGCCTCAGGTTCACCTGGGACGGCCCCATCCCGACCGGCTGGAGCCCGGGCAACTCGGTGCAGGTGATCACCCAGGTCGTCACCCCCGGCCACGACGGGCGCCCGGCCCCCAGCCCGCTGACCAACTGTCTGGACACCACCGCCGGCGACGGCACCAGCACCTCCGCCGCCAACGCCTGCGCCTCGACCACCGTCACCGCCGCGACCAACCTGGGCGCGGCCAAGACCACCGTCGCCGGCGAGCTGTCCGCACCCGGCGGCATGGCGACCTTCCAGGTGATCCCGTACAACCGCAGCGGCCGCGACCTGACCCGCCCGCTCGTGCTGTACGACGTGCTCCCGGCCGGTGTCGTCTACGTCGAGGGCTCGGCCCGCCCGGACCCGAACTACCCGGACGCCAAGGCCCCCCAGTCGATCACCGTCACCCCCGGCCCGGACGGCCGCCAGATCGTCCGGATGGAATGGCCGCCCGGCGCGCCCGACATGACGTACCTGCACGACGCGCTGGCCTACCGGATGCTCTTCGACGTCCAGGTGGCCAGCAGCATCCGCTCCGGCGAGCTGACCAACGACATCTACGTCACCGTCGACCAGCCGACCGCGCCGGTCTCCTGCATGTTCTCCGGCTCCGACAGCGGCAGCACGCCGGACGTGCTGGACCTCAACGGCAACGGCGACACCTCCGAGCTCATGTGCCACGCCTCCTCCCAGATCCAGGTGGACGTGCCGAGCGTGCTGCGCTCGTACAAGGAGGTCATGGGCGACCTGGACGCCGACTACGTCAGCATCGGCAGCGCCACCCCCGGCGGCCGGATCTCCTACCGGATGACCGTCCGCAACGACTCGCCCGACCCGGTCACCGACTTCATCGCCTACGACAAGCTCCCCACCCCGGGCGACAACTACGTCCTCACCCAGGACGCTCCGCGCGGCAGCGCCTGGACCCCGTCGCTGAGCCAGCCGATCACCACCAGCGACCCGACCGTGGGGATCGAGTACACCACCGACCCCAACCCGTGCGTCGACGCCGCCCTGGTCAACCGGACCGGCTGCAACAGCGGCGCCACCTGGAGCAGCACTTTCCCCGGCCCGGGAACGGCCACCTGGTTCCGGGTCCGCCGCCCCGGCAGCCTGGCCTCCGGCGAGGCCTTCACCCTGACCTGGCCCATGGTCGCCTCGGTGGACGCCCCCGACGGGGAGTACGCCTGGAACAGCTTCGCCTTCACCGCCACCGACGCCAGCGGCCGCCAGCTGCTGCCCGCCGAGCCGGCCAAGGTCGGCGTCGCCGTCAAGCAGACCAAGCCCTCCGACAACGCGCTCGGCGACTTCGTCTGGCAGGACGTGGACGGCTCCGGCATCCAGAAGCCCGGCGACCCGGGCATCGCCGGCGTCACGGTGAAGCTGCTCGACGGCAACGGCCAGCCCGTCCGCGACAAGAACGGCAAGCCGGTCACCACGGTGACCGACCGGAACGGCCACTACCTCTTCGACCACCTGCCCGACGGCAGCTACGCGGTGCAGTTCGACCTGTCCACCCTGCCCGACGGCGCCGTCGTCACCAAGCGGGGCGTCGGCACCGATCCGGCCAAGGACTCGGACGCCGACCCGGCCACCGGCATCACCCAGACCGTCACGCTCAGCGGAGGGCAGCGCGACCTCGACCTCGACATGGGCGTGATCCTGCCGACCACCCCCACCGGGTCGCCGTCCCCGTCGCCGTCCCCGACCTCTTCGCCTTCCCCGACATCGTCCCCGTCGCCGACGTCCTCGCCGACGCCGTCGCCGTCCCCCTCGCCGACCGCGACCCGGTCCGGCAGTACGACCCCGACCGCCGGCCCGACCCACAGCGCGAGTCCGTCGGCGAGCGGCGGGACGCTGCCCAACACCGGCGGCTCGGCGCCCGACGCGCTGATCGCAGCCCTCGGCGCCCTCGCCGTCCTGGGAGGTGTGGCGCTGTGCGCGGTGGTCTACCGGCGGCCCGGACGACACAGCTGACACCGACGACGGACAACTGAACACCCGACCGACACCAGTGGCGCCGCCCCCAGCGGCGCCACTGGCGCGTTGTCGGAGGCGGACGGGCAGGCAGGCGGGCGGGCAGGCGGGCAGGCGGGCAGGCGGGCAGGGCTGGAACCGGGGGCTCGGGCTGCGGGAGTTCACCCGGGGAAGGCCTACGGGCGCTCCGGAGTCAGCGCCAGGACGGCGAGGTCGTCGGCGAGCAGGCCGGCGTACTCGTGGACGTCCTGGGCCAGGAAGGAGACCAGCCGGTCGGGCGAGGTGGTGCCGAGGGCGGCCAGGCGGGGGGCCAGCGGGTAGAAGGCGCCGGTGGCGTCCCCGGCCTCGCTCACACCGTCGGTGTAGAGCAGGACGGTGTGGCCCGGGGGCAGCGCGACGGCGGTCGGCTTGCCGCGCTCGTCGGGGGGCCCGAGGTGGGCCAGGCCGAGCGGGAGTTCGTCCGCGCAGGACACCGGGGTGATGGTGTGCTCGGTGAGCAGCAGCGGGGTGGTGTGGCCCCGGTTGACGATCTCCACGCAGTCGGAGCCCGGCCGGTACTGCAGCAGGACGGCGGTGACGAACAGCTCGTCGTCGCCCCGGTCGGCGGCGTCGCGCAGGACGGCACGGTCCAGCTGGTCGGCGAGGTCGACCAGGTCGGGGGTGTCGTGCGCGGTCGCCCGGAAGGCGCCGAGCACGTCGGCCACCGTACGGACGGCGCCGAGGCCCTTGCCGCGGACGTCGCCGAGCAGCACCCGGACGCCGAAGCGGGTGTCGCACACCTCGTACAGGTCCCCGCCGACCAGGACCTCGGCCTGGGCCGGGCGGTAGAGGCCGGCCACCCGCAGACCGCCCGCCCGCTCGGGCACCGGGCGCAGCACGGTGCGCTGCAGGGTCTCGGCGACGGTACGGGCGTGCAGCAGGGTGCGGTTCTGCCGGGTCCGCTGCCAGGACAGGGCGGTGCCCATCACCCCGGAGAGCAGCGTGGCGATGTAGACCCAGACGTGGTGCTGCTCGTCGATGTGGCCCGCCCGCACGGCCAGCACCAGTTGCAGCGCCAGGGCGCCGACCGTGGTGGTGGCGGTCAGCACCGGGCCGTAGCTGAACGCCGCCACCACGGGCAGCGCGGTCAGCAGGAAGCCGGCCGCGACGGCGTCCGGGACGACCGCCTCGGCGGCCAGGTCAAGCAGCAGGAGGAGCACCGGCAGCCAGGGCACCCAGCGCGGTGCCCGGGGTTCCACGGCCGCCGGATGCTCCGGGCGGGGTGCTACGGGCACGGTGGGGTCCTCCTGGCCGACCGGTCGGTATGACCGGTTCGTCCCTCCATGCTCTCCTACGGAGGACCCGGCCACGAACGGCCGAACGTCCCGGTTTCCGGGACCGACCGGGCCCGGAAGCGGGGCGTCAGGGCCGGTCGGCGGACGGTGACCAACCCGGCCCCGGCCGACAGCCGGGGCCGGTGGGCGGTCGGCGGGCGCGCCGACAACCGGGCCGGTGGGCGGTCAGCGGCGGCCCCACCGGTGGGCGGTCAGCGGCGAGACGGTCATCAGCGGACGATCACCGGCAGGGTCTCGAAGCCGCGCAGGACCAGGCGGTCCCGCCGGGCCGGCACGCCGCCCGGGGCCAGCCGGGGGAAGCGGTCGAGCAGGGCGGGCACCGCGACCTCGGCCTCCAGTCGGGCCAGCTGGGCGCCCAGGCAGTAGTGCGGGCCGCCGCCGAAGCTCAGCGGCTGGCTGTCCCGGCGGGTCGGGTCGAACACCTCCGGGCGGTCGTACCGGGCCGGGTCGTGGTTGGCCGCGCCGAGCAGCAGGAGCGCCACGTTGCCGACCGGCACGGGCAGCCCGTCGACGGCCAGCCCCTCGGCCAGCGCCACCCGGGAGGTGAGCTGGACCGGGGAGTCGAAGCGCAGCACCTCGTCGGTGAAGCCGGCCGGGGTGATCGCGCCGCTGCGCAGCCCGGCGGCGGCCTCCGGGTGGCGGAACAGCAGGGCCAGGCCGTTGCCGAGCAGGTTGGTGGTGGTCTCGAAGCCGGCCACCAGCAGCAGCACCAGGTTGGCCAGCAGTTCCCGGGCGGGCAGCCGCTCAGGGTCGTCGACGGCGATCCGGGCCAGGTCGGTGACCAGGTCGTCCTGCGGGCGGGCGAGGCGCTCGGCGGCCAGCTCGGTGAAGTAGCCGGCCAGTTCGTCGGCGGCCTCGTCCGCCTCGGTGAGCTCGGAGCGGTCGTCGATGAACTCCAGGGCGACGGTGAGGTCGGAGGCGAGGTCGCGGAAGCGGTAGCGGTCCCGCTCGGGGACGCCGAGCAGTTCGCAGATCACCCCGACCGGCAGCCGGAAGGCGAAGGCGTCCATGAAGTCCACCGGCGAGCCGTCGGCGCCCTGCTCGGCCATCCCGTCCAGCAGCCCGGCGACCGCCTCCTCCACCGCCGGGCGCAGCGCGGCCACCCGGCGGGCGGTGAAGACCGAGGCGATCAGCGAGCGGACCCGGGGGTGGTCGGGCGCGTTGCGCTGCAGGATCGAGCGGCCGAACAGCGCCAGCGACGGGTGCTCGGCGAACTCCGGGGTCAGCTCCGCCATCATGTCGGCGGTCGCGACGGCGAAGGCGGGGGTGCGCAGCACCTTGTCGGCCGCGGCGTGGCCGGCCACCAGGAAGGTGTCCGGCCCGGCGGGCACCGCCGCGCCCAGCGCGTGTGCCCGCGCGTACAGCGGGTACGGGTCGGCCCGGCCCTCGCTGGTCAGCAGTTCCTCGATGATCGCCGCGCCGTCCATCCGGTGCTCCCCTCCCAGAGGCCACGTTCCTGCTGCGTGAACCACCGGAGGGTGCAGCGGAGTTCCCGTCCGGCGGGGGCGCCGGGCCGGACCGGGGGCTCGACCGGCGGAGGCCCGGGTGCGCGCCCGGCGGGGGCGCCGGGCCGGGCGGGTTGGCGCCCGGCCGTCGGGCGGCTCGGTAGGGTTGCCGGTATGGAGATCTGGATCAACCCGCGCTGCGGCAAGTGTCGATCGGCGCTCGGCGAGCTGGAGGCCGTCGGGGCCGAGTACACCGTGCGGCGCTACCTGGAGAATCCGCCGACCGCGGCCGAGCTGGAGCAGGTGCTGGAGCGGCTGGGCCTGGAGCCGTGGGACATCACCCGCATCGACGAGCAGGTCGCCAAGGACCTGGGGATGCGGAAGTGGTCCCGGGAGCCGGCGGACCGGGACCGCTGGATCGCGGCGATGGCGAAGCACCCGATCCTGATCCAGCGCCCGATCATCACCGCGGACGACGGCCACGCCGTCGTGGCCCGCACCCCCGAGGCGGTCAAGTCCGTCCTGCCGTAGCAGCGCCGCGTCCGGAGCCCAAGAGGCGTCCGGGGCGTCCGGGGCCGGTCAGTGCAGCTGGATCCGCTGCACCGGCCGGCCCGGGTGCCAGTTGAGGACCCACAGGTGGCCCTCCCCCACGGCGGTGTGCACCACCTGCTCCAGGTCCAGCCGGAAGGCGTGGAAGGCGGTCGGCGGCGGCTCGGGCAGATCGGCCGCGTAGGCGGAAAGTTCGGCCTCGTCGGTGATCTCGACCGCGCGGCCGGAGACCTTGGAGTCCCCGCCGGCCATCGTCTCGTCCCCCGGATGGGCGTGCAGCGCGAAGCGGCCGTCCCGTTGGAGGTCGCGCGCCTTGGCCGAGCCGTACATCGACCCGAGCATCAGGTCGGCGCCGACGAAGTCGACCTCCGTACCGCTCACCCGGGGCGACCCGTCCTTGCGCAGCGTCGCCAGGACGTGGTGCTTCTCGGCTTCGAACCGGGCCCGCACGAGGGGCGCCAGCTCGGGTGCCTGCTGCTCGAAATCCTGCCAGGTGGCCATGGCGCCAGTCTGGCACCGGGCACCGACAACCGCCGGGTGTCAGGGGCCGGTGCCAGACTGGCGGAGTGACCACCACGACCACGTACATCGCGTTCCTGCGGGCGATCAACGTCGGCGGCCGGACGGTGCGGATGGAGCGGCTGCGGGCGCTCTTCGCCGAGTTGGGGCTCGGGGGCGTGCGCTCCTACATCCAGAGCGGCAACGTCTTCTTCACCACCGACGAGCCGGACCGCGCCGCCCTCACCCGGCGCATCGAGGAGCACCTGGAACGGTCCCTCGGCTACCCGGTGCCCACGCTGCTGCGGACGGTCGACGAGGTGGCCGCGCTGCTGGCCGCCGAGCCGTTCAAGAGCGTCGAGGTGACGCCCGACGTCCGGCTGGTGGTGGCCTTCCTCTCCGAGCCGCTGCCCGCCGACCTCGCCCTCCCCCGCCTCTCGCCGAAGGGCGACCACGAGGTGGTCGGCGCCGACCCGGGCGCCGCGTACGTGGTGGTCCACCTGCGGGACGGCAAGTGGGTCACCGGGGAACTGTTCGGCAAGGCCTACCGGGGTGCGGTCACCTCCCGGTTCCTGCACACCACCGAGAAGATCCTGGCGGTCGCCCGGAAGGGCTGACCTCCTGACATCCGCGCACCGGCCACCCCGGCACCAGGCAACCCGGCCACCCGGCCACCCGGAACCGCGGTGGCGCACCGGGCGTCTGGAGTGCAGTGACGTACTCACCGTGCGCCGGCACCCGGCGTGATCTGGACAGTCCGAGCCGGCCGAGCCGACAATCGGGCCATGACGTCTCCTGAGTTCCGCACCGGCGCCGTCCGGCCCTCCGGCGCGGTCCGCCCCTCGGACGCCGAACGGGACCAGGCGCTCGGGGTGCTCAAGGACGGAGCGGGCAGCGGACGGCTGTCGCACGACACCTTCCTCGGCCGGATGGACATCGTCCTGCACGCCACCAGCCGGGGCGAGTTGGACGAGGCGATGACCGGGCTGCCGACCGGGAGCCCGGTCGAGCGCTTCCTGCTGCGGACGGTCGGCCGGGTCTCCGCGTTCGGGGACCGGCTGCGCCGGGCCTGGCGCACCGAACGGCTGCCCGGGCTGAGCCTGCCGGAGACCGGGGCCGGGCAGTTGACGATCGGTCGGTTCCCCGGCTCGGGGCTGCGGCTGCACGACGCCTCGGTGTCCCGACGGCACGCCGAACTGCGGCGCGAGGGCGGCGGCTGGGTGCTGTACGACCTGGGCTCGACCAACGGCACGCATGTGAACGGGCGCCGGATCGCGGGCGGGGTACGGGTCCGGCCGGGCGACCAGGTCCGGTTCGGGAACCTGGAGTTCCGGCTCGCCTCGGACTGAGTCGCACCCCCGGCCGGTCGGTACGGACCCGAGCGGGCACCGGGGAGGCGTCGGGTGGGCGTCCATGCGTGCGGACGGTGAACGTGCGGGTGTGCGGGTGTGCGTGCGGGTGTGCGGGCGTGCGGGCGTGCGGGCGGTGAACGTCAGCCGCGGGTGACGTGCAGTTCGGCGTAGCGGTCGCCCTTGTCCGCCTTGCGCAGGGTGACCTTCGCCGTGCCGACGGCGGTCTCGGCGCCCTTGCCGACGGTCTTCCGTTCGTCCCCGACCGCGACCTCGACCGTGCTGTCGGTGATGTGGCTGACGGTCATCTTCACGGTGCGGTCGCCGCCGAAGACCTGGAGGGTCTTGGAGGCCTCGGCGTCATCGGTGCGCACGACGACGTCGCAGCTGTCGTCGTCGAGGCAGAGCGCGACACCGCCGTCGCAGGCGGTCAGTCCGGCGCCGAGGGTGAGGACGGCGCCGGCGGCGAGGAGCGCCGGGCGGCGGACGGCGGGCCCGAAGCGGCGCCGGGCAGGGGTTCGGTGGGAGTTCGGGGTGCTCGCTGTGGTCATGGCGTCGACGGTAGGCGCCCGCACGCGCCCCGCCATCGGCCGTCGGCGGTACGCACCCCCTGGCCGGCCCCGGAGCGCCCGAACGATCGCGACCCCGAGGGCGATGGGTCGAATCCCCTAGGGGACGAGGGGAGTTGGAACTGTTGGATCGGATTCCGGAAAGGCTCGGCATATGCCTCAGAGGTATGCCACGCGCGTAGATCGACGGGCCGCGAAAAGGACCGGCGGTCAGTCGGCGACACCGCCCAGGTCGCTGCCCCGCGCACCGGCCGGGCCCCACAGCGGCGCCATGCAGCGCTGGTAGGTGGCCTGCCAGTGCGGCCAGTTGCGGGCCACGTCGTCGTCACACTCGGCCAACAGCCGCTCCACCAGAGCCGGTTCCACACCCTCCAGCAGCCAGGCCAGCGCGTCCGCCGTCCCCGGGCCGTCCGCCGAGCGCAGCAGGTCCATCAGCTCGCCCAGGCCGCCGAGCCGGGAGCCCTCCGGGACCACCCGCTCCATCCGGGGCAGCAACTGGCGCTCCTCGATCCGCAGGTGCGTCTCCAGCCGGGCCGCCAGGTCCTCCATCGCGTACGCCACCGGCCAGGCGCTGCCGGTGTCCCGGCTGGCGATCCGCACCAGCGTGGTGACCCGGGTGAACGAGTGGTCGAGGTTGTGGTGGTCCGCCTCCAGCCAGTTGAGCAGCAGCCGCAGCTCGGGGGCGAAGCGGCGCACGATCGGCCAGATCCGGCTGTCCTGCTGCTCGTGGTGGCAGGTCAGCATCGCGGTCACGAAGCTCCAGTGCCGCAGCAGCGCCTCGCCGGCGTCGTCCTCGCCGGGCTGGAGCAGCCGCAGGGCGTTGGGCAGCCGGGCGAGGTCCCGGCGCAGCGCGGCGTGCACCAGCCGCAGTCCGGCGAAGCGGGCCGTCGCCGGCTCCTCGCCGACGGCCCGCACGGGCACGGCCGCGCCCCGGGTGTCGACCCCGGACCCCGCCTGCTCGGGCACGGAGGGGGACGGCTGGGGCAGTAGATGGATCGGCATGGCACTCTCTTCACGATGTCGTGGGGCGGGCGGGGCCAGCCGGTGGAGCGGCCCCATCCAAGGTGCTCACAGTCGATCAAAAGTGAATCAATGTCCGATTGACGCGCAGGTCACAGGCATGTGCGCGGGGGAAGCCGCGCTGCGCGGGTGCCGCCCCGCGATCGCCCGCCCCGGCCTCCGGACGCTGCCGGAACGCCGTGGGCCCGGGGCACCTGGGTGCCCCGGGCCCACGGCCTGCGGGTCGTCGTACGGCGCGTCGTGCGGACGGCCGCGCGGGTCGTCGTGCGGCTGGGATCAGTCGGCCTCCGGGCCCGCCAGGTTCTTGGTGAGCCACTGCAGCGTGTCCGGGATCATCTTCTTGAAGTCCGAGGTCAGGTGCTTGCCACCGGGCTGCTCGTAGTACTCCAGCGACGCCGGCGGGGCGGCCTTGGCGACCCAGCCCTTGACCAGCTTGGTCTCGTACGGGTTGGCGCCGCCCGCGGTGACCAGCATCTTCACGTCGGCCTTGCCCTGGGCGACCAGCACGTCGGGGTTGTTGGCCTGCCGCTCGGCGTCGTGGCCCTTCCACAGCCCCGAGTCGGGAACGTAGTAGCCGTCGATCGGGACGGCGGCCTTGTAGACGTCCGGGTGCTGGAGGGCGAGCTTGGCGCTGCAGAAGCCGCCGGTGGAGGCGCCCATCACGCCCCAGCCGTCGCGGCCCTTCACGGTGCGGAAGTTGGCGCGGACGAAGTCCGGGAGGTCCTGGGACATCCAGGTGCCCATCTTGGGCTGGCCCGGGATGTCGGAGCAGTCCAGCGCGTTGTGCTCGTCGCTGTTGAAGTTCTGCACCGGCATGATCATGATGAACGGGTGGGACTTGCCCGCCTTGACCAGCTGCTCGTTCTCCTCCTGGATCGGCAGCTGGTTGTCGGTCCAGGTGTTGTAGCCGTTGCTCTGGCCGCCCGCGAAGAGGGTGAGCACCGGGAAACCGGTCTTGGCGAACTTGGGGTCGTTGTACTCGGGCGGCAGCCAGACCCAGACCTTGCCGGAGACGCCGGACTTCGCGCCGGTCACCGTGGTCACCATGATCGGACCGGCGGACGTGTCCCGGGCCTTGCTCAGGGTGGCGGCCGGACCGGTGGGCATCAGCACCTTCCCGGTGGCGGCCGCGGGCTCCGCGGTGGTGGGCGCGGGCGTACCGCCGCCACCGGCGCTGGGCGAACCCCCCGTGGCGCCGGTACCGGTCGCACCCGGGGTGCCGGCCGCCTTGGCGCTGTCCCCCTTCCCGCCACCGGAACTCCCGCAGGCCGCCAGCGAGGCGGCCAGGGCGAGCACGGCGGCGCCGGTCAGGACGGCGCGGGAACGGGACGACTGCCTAAGCACGGTGAGGACTCTCCGACCGATGACACGCCCGGTCCGTCTGACCGGGCTGTGGCCCCCCGGTGGGGCCGGACAGGCCGGGGGCGCGGCGCTGGTGCGGTCCCCGGGGTGGCGGCGCGTCCTCCCTCGCGGTGGCGCGCCTTCCTGCGATCTTATGACGTGGACCGGGGTGGCTCGGTTGCGCGGTGGCCACCGGAAATCCAATGTTTGTTCGCGATCAGGTAAAGGCCTTCACCGCTCCCCCCGGTCGGCGGGGGCCGGACGGCGGGGAGCACGGTCCGCGGCCTGTCCGGGGGTGCGAATTTTGGGGCCTTCGACCAGTGACGGCGGCCGCCGCATCCGCAACGATCGGCTCACGCCCCAACCGACCCGCGCCCAGCCGAAGCCGAAGCCGAAGCCCACCAGACCCGAGCAGACCCAGGAGAACGCCATGCCCCAGCAGATCGCCGTCGTCACCGGAGCCGGGAGCGGAGTCGGCCGGGCCGTGGCGGCCGAACTGGCCGCGGCCGGCTGGCGGCTGGTGCTGGCCGGCCGGCGGGCCGAGCCGCTGCGGGAGACCGCCCGCCTGGGCGGCACCCCGACCGCGGTGGTGCCGACCGACGTCACCGACCCGGCGGCGGTGGACGCGCTGTTCGCCGGAGCCGTCGAGCGCTTCGGCCGGGTGGACCTGCTGTTCAACAACGCCGGCACCTTCGGCGCGGCCGTGCCGGTGGAGAACCTGGAGGTCGAGGCCTGGCGGGCGGTGGTCGACCTCAACCTGACCGGGGCGTTCCTCTGCGCCCGGGCCGCGTTCCGGCAGATGAAGGCGCAGGACCCGCAGGGCGGCCGGATCATCAACAACGGCTCGATCTCGGCGCACGTCCCGCGCCCGCACTCGATCGCCTACACCGCGACCAAGCACGCGGTCACGGGGCTGACCAAGTCGCTGTCGCTGGACGGCCGCCCGTACCGGATCGCCTGTGGGCAGATCGACATCGGCAACGCGGCGACCGACATGACCGCCGCGATGACCACCGGGGTGCGGCAGGCGGACGGGCAGATCGCGGTCGAGCCGACCATGGACGTGGCCGACGTGGCCCGCACCGTCCGACACATGGCCGAACTGCCGCTGGAGGCCAACGTGCAGTTCGCCACCGTGATGGCGACCGCCATGCCGTACGTCGGGCGGGGCTAGGGCTGCCTGCCGGAGGTCCGCCGTCGGGCTCCCGCCGTCAGTCCGCCACGGACTCGCGCAGTCGCTTCTTGTCCGGCTTGCCCACCGCCGTCAGCGGGATCGCGGCCACGACGTGCAGGGCCTCCGGCGCGTAGATCCGCCCCTTGTGGGCCGTGACGAACGCGCGGACCTCCTCCAGGTCCGGCCGCTGCCCCGACGCGGCGACGACGGCGACGTGGACGTGCTCCGCCTCCTGCGCGTCGCGCACCCCGAAGACCGCGCACTGCGCGATCGCCGGGTGGGTGAGCAGCAGGTCCTCGACCTCGGACGGGTAGACGTGCCCGCCGACCACGATGATCTTGTCCTTGAGCCGGTCGGCCAGGTAGAGGTAGCCGTCCGCGTCGAAGTAGCCGATGTCGCCGGTGTTCAGCCAGCCGTCGCGCAGCACCTCGGCGGTCAGGTCGGGCCGCTTCCAGTACCCGGCCATGACGGTGTCCGAGCGGACGTGGATCTCGCCCTGCTCCCCCGTCGGCAGCTCGGTGCCGTCGGCGGACCGGATCACCACCTCGACGCCCGGGAGGGGGCGGCCGACCGCGATCTGGCCGCCGTGCCCGACCCGGTCGTGCTCGTGCGGGGCGAGCATGCAGATGTTCTGCGCCTCCGACTGCCCGTAGCCGCTCCACAGGACCGGCCCGAACACCTTGAGCGCCTCGCGCACCCGGGTGGGCGAGGCCGCGCAGCCGCCGTACGAGACCCGGCGCAGGCTGGACAGGTCGGTGCGGCCGATCGCCGGGTGGTCGAGCAGCTGGTAGAGCAGCGGCGGCAGCACCCACAGGTCGGTGATGCGTTCGCGCTCGATCGCGGCCAGCACCGCGCCGGGGTCGAAGGAGCGCTGGAGGACGACCGCACCGCCGTGGTGGAGCGTCAGGTCGGAGAAGAGCCCGGCGAGGTGGGCGAGCGAGGTGGCGGCGAGGAAGCGGGGCGCGTCGCTCGCCATGCGGCCGGGGGTGTCGAAGACCTTCCGGTAGGCGCCGTGCAGGCTGCGGATGCCCTTCGGGATTCCGGTGGTCCCGCCGGTGTGCCGGATGCCCCAGTCGTCGTCCGGGCCGACCCGGACGGCCGGCGGCTCGGCGGGCCGGTGGGCGGCGGCGGCGATCACGTCCTCGCCGATCGCATCCGGTCCGGGGCCGAGACGCAGGACGGCCGGCACGTCGATCAGGGGCAGCAACTCGGCGGCCACCGGGTACCGTTCGGCGTCGACGAGCAGGACGGCGGTGTCGACGCTCGTCGCGATCTCGGCCAGGGTCGAGGCGCTCATGCCGTCGTAGAGGTTCACCACCCGCGCACCCGCGAGGCCTGCCGCGTAACGGGCGCTCAGTGCCTCGGCGGTGTTGCCGGCGAGCAGGGTCACGGTGTCGCCGCGCACCACGCCCCGGGCGACGAGCTCGTGGGCGAGGCGGTAGGTGGCGGCGGCGAAGTCGCCGGCGGTGAGTTCGACGCCGTCGGCGGTGGCGATGGCCCGTCGGTCGGGGTCGGCGGCGAGGGACTGAAGAATCAGGGCGGGAGCGCTGACGAACTCCGGTTCGTTCACGGCCACTTCTTCCTCGCGGTTCGCAACCATGTCCCCACCCTAACCCAACCCCATTTCCAGGGCCGGGAGTTATACCCGATGGCGATCACTCGTCGTGCGAGTGGCGGTAGCGGAGCGAGCCGGCGCGGTCGCCGTCCAGCCGGTAGACGCTGGTGGTCGGCCAGTACTCGCCGCTCTCCGCGGCGGGCAGGCGGGCCCGGAGCAGCATCCGCAGTGCGGGCGGCGGGGCGGCGGCGTTGACGCGCTTGCGGTGGCCGTCCCAGCGGCCGCCGCACAGTTCGAGGTCGAGGACGAGGGGGGTGGTTCTCATCCCGCGATCGTGTCAGCGCCGCTTCGCCAGCCGAGGTTTGAACCGGCACGGCCACCCGCACGAGGGACCCCCGTCAGGCCAGGCTGACGGGGGTCCAGGGGCGGCCCGAGGGCGGTCCGGAGGTGTCACGGGCGCGCCGCCCGGGGCCCTACGGCCGCCAGGTGTCGTTCAGGGCGACCAGGCCCGAGGCCGGCGCGGTCGCCGTCCGGTTGGCCCCGGACTCCCAGGTCACCGCGCCGCTCGCGTCCTTGCGGACGT
The DNA here is from genome assembly GCF_040685395.1 of Kitasatospora sp. NPDC088779. Taxonomy (NCBI): domain Bacteria; kingdom Bacillati; phylum Actinomycetota; class Actinomycetes; order Kitasatosporales; family Streptomycetaceae; genus Kitasatospora; species Kitasatospora sp. NPDC088779. The sequence goes on from NZ_JBFBHW010000009.1 coordinate 91,180, forward strand.
ACTTGTACTGGAAGGCCGTGCCGGCCGGCAGCGCGAGCGACAGCGACCAGACCGGGTAGCCGGCCGAGGAGAGCGGCAGCGCCTTGGCCGGGTCCCAGCCGCCGAGCGCGGCGACGTCGCCGACCACGTAGACGTTCTGGCCGTTGACGGTGGTCGCGTTGACGTTGAACGAGGCGCCGGAGCTGCTGGCCGCCCCGCCCGGGACGTACAGCGCGATCGCGTCGCCCGCGCCGACCGTCGCGGTGAACTGCCCGTTGGCGCCCACCTGGTAGGTCGGGCCGGTGCAGCCGCCGCCCGGCTGCGGGTCGCCGTGCTGGACATCGCAGTAGGTGCCGGCCGCGAGCCCGGTCTGGAAGGTCCGGGTGATCGGGCCGCTCTCGTGGTTGAGCGCGACGTAGCCCTTGTTGCCGCGGCCGAAGGCGATCGCGTTGTTGCCGTTGGACCACCAGTTGGTCACGCCGGTGCCCGCGACGGCGTTGCGGAAGCCGACCATGTTGGCGATCTGCCGCCAGGCGTGGGTGCAGTTCCAGCCGTCCTGGTAGCAGGCGTTGACGGTGCCGCCGTTGGGCGGGCCGTCGTCGTTGTTGGTGAAGGCGTAGCCGGAGTAGACGTTGGGCGCGCCGTACGGCGAGGCGAGCAGGAAGACGTTGGCCAGCGTGTAGGTGTTGCCGTAGGTGTAGTTGAGGGTGGAGCCGTTGCGCTCGGTGTCCCAGTTGTCGATGAAGGAGCGAGCCTGCCCGCTCGGCAGGTACCCCCAGGAGGCGCCCCAGCCGGACAGGTTGGCGAGCTTGTCGCTGGTGAACATCCGCTTGAGGTCGGTGCCGACGCGGAACTCGTCGACGTCGCCGGTGCCGGTGTACTCGGTGGGCTGGACCGGCTCGCCGGCGCCGTAGATGACCTCCTGCACCCAGTAGGCCTTGGGGTTGGCCGTCTTCGCCTTGATCGCGGCGAGGTCGCCGGCGGCGATGTGCTTGGCGGCGTCGATCCGGTAGCCGTCGACGCCGAGGGAGCCCAGGTCGTCCAGGTAGCGGGCGATGGTCTGCTGGACGTACGCGCTGCCGGTGTCGAGGTCCGCGAGGTTGACCAGCTCGCAGTTCTGCACGTTGGAGCGGTCCTGGTAGTTGGTGATCGGCTGGCGGCAGGAGTGGAAGTCCTGGTCCTGGTAGGTGCCGGGGTAGGTGTACTTGGTGTACGCGGTGCCGCCGGTGCCGGTGCCGGAGCCGGCCGTCATGTGGTTGACGACGGCGTCGGCGATGACCTTGACCCCGGCGGCGTGGCAGGTGTCGACCATGTTCTTGAAGGACGTCCGGTCGCCGAGCCGCCCGGCGATCCGGTAGCTGACGGGCTGGTAGGAGGTCCACCACTGCGGGCCCTGGATGTGCTCCTGGGGCGGCGAGACCTCGACGAAGCCGTAGCCCTTCGGGCCGAGCGTCGAGGTGCAGGCCTGGGCGACCGAGTCGAAGCGCCACTCGAAGAGGGTGGCGGTGACGTCCTTGCCGTTGTTGGCGGGTGGGGCGGCCTGGGCGGCGGGGGCGCCGAGGGAGGTGGCGAGCGAGAGCGCCAGGGCCGCCGAGGCGGCGAGGGCGCCGGCCGCGCGGGCGGTCCGGCGGGTGGGGGCGGTGGTGACCACGTCGTCTCCTGGGGGTGGCTGGGGTGGGGGCAGCCGGGGGTGAGCCGTGCGGGAAGAGCTATGCAGGAAGTTTCTGTAACTTGCCGGAAACTTGCAGCGCTGAACCTAGGGCCGCCGGGAGAGAGCGTCAAGGGCTCGGGAGGAACGTTTCTGCACCGCCTGGGCCCGGACGCACGACAAGGGCCCGGCAGCCGTAGCCGCCGGGCCCCTCACCTGTCCTGGTTCACCGGGCCCGCGGGGGCCCGGTCCGGACTCAGCCGGTCTGGATGGAGGTGTCGTCGATCACGAAGCTCGTCTGCAGCGAGGCGTCCTCGGTGCCGGTGAACTTCAGGGTGACCGTCTGGCCCGCGTAGGACGAGAGGTCGAAGGTCCGCTGCTGGTAGCCCGCCGCGGCGTCCGCGTTGGAGTACGTCTTCAGCGTGGTCCCGTTCACCGACACGGCCAGCTTGTCGTACGCGGTGCTGCCCGACTCAGCGGTGTCGATGTGCAGCCAGAAGCTCAGCGTCGCCTTGCAGCCCGTCGGGATCGTCACCGTCTGCGCCAGCGTGTCGGTGTGCGAGGAGCCGTAGCCGTTCAGCCACGACTTCCACGAACCACCGTGCGCCGCCTGCGAGGAGCTGTTGTCCACCACGCCGGAGCTGGTCGTCCACGGCGCCGCCGAGCCCGTCTCGAAGCCCGCGTTGCCCAGCAGCTGCGCCGGCGTGCAGGTGCCGCCACCGCCACCGGTCACCGTCCACGTGAAGCTCGCGGTACCCGACTTGCCCGCCGAGTCCTTCACCGTCACCGTCACGTTCGACGAGCCCGCCGTGGTGGCGGTACCGGTGATCGCACCGGTGGAGGCGTTGATCGCCAGCCCGGCCGGCAGACCCGTCGCGCTGTACGACAGCGGCGCGGTACCACCGGAGGCCTTGATCTGGAGGTTCACCGCACCGCCGACCGCCGTGGACTGGTTGCCCGGGCTGGTGACGGTGATGCCGCCGGGGTTGGGCAGCGAGCCGACGTTGACGGCGGCCCAGGCCGTGGCGACCGCGTTGTACTCGGCGCTGTTCGCGCCGTACAGGTCGGTGGCCGCGTTCAGGGTCGCGGTGCGGGCGGCGGCGTAGTTGGTGGTGGAGGTCATGTACGCGGTCAGCGCCTTGTACCAGACCTGCTGGGCCTTGTCCCGGCCGATGCCGCCGACGGTGATGTTGTTGACCGTCGGGCTGTTGTAGCTGACGCCGTTGATCACCTTGGCGCCGCTGCCCTCGGCCAGCAGGTAGAAGAAGTGGTTGGCGACACCGGACGAGTAGTGCACGTCCAGGTTGCCGACGCCCGAGTACCAGGAGTCGGCGGAGGTGCCGTCCTTGGAGGGCTTGTCCATGTAGCGCAGCGGCGTGCCGTTGCCGTTGATGTCGATCAGCTCGCCGATCAGGTAGTCCGGGTTGTCGGCGGGCAGGTTGGCGTAGAACTCGACCATCGAACCGAAGATGTCCGAGGTGGCCTCGTTGAGGCCGCCGGACTCGCCCGAGTAGTTCAGGTTGGCGGTGGCCGAGGTGACGCCGTGGCTCATCTCGTGGCCGGAGACGTCGAGTTCGGTCAGCGGGTGGGTGTCGCCCGAGCCGTCGCCGTAGGTCATGCAGAAGCAGCTGTCGTCCCAGAAGGCGTTGACGTAGCCGGTGTCGTAGTGGGCCCGGCTCATCGCGCCGACGCCGTCGTTGCGGATGCCGTTGCGGCCGAAGGTGTTCTTGTAGAAGTCCCAGGTGGCGGCCGCGCCGAACTGGGCGTCCACGGCGGCGGACTCGCGGTTGCTGGCCTGGCCGTTGCCCCAGGTGTCGCTCGACTTGCTGAACAGCGTGCCGTTGCCGGATGTGCCGTTCTTCATGTCGGTGGTGTACTGGCCGCCGCGGGTGGCGTCCTTCAGCGAGTACGTCGAGCCGCTCTGGGTGGTGGTCAGCGGCACGTTGCCGACGAACACGCCGTTGCCGGAGCCGCGCTTGATGCCGTCGGCCTTGCTGAGCACGTCGCCGGTCGCGGCGTCGGTGACCACGTGCAGCTTGCTCGGGGTGCCGTCGGACTCGCGGCCGGAGACGACGGTCTCCCAGGCGAGCTTCGGGGTGCCGTCGGCGGCCCAGACGACCAGGCGCGGCGCGGTGTCGACGGCGGCGCCCTGCTCGGCGGCGAGCGCGGCGGCCTGGGCCTTCGGCGCGGCCTGGGCCGGCGTGGTGCTGACACCGGCGAGGTTGGCCTCGCTGGCCTTGGTCACGCTCTTGGTGGCGCCCGCGGCGTCCTGGTGGACGATCAGGTCGCCGCCGAGCACCGGGAGTCCGGCGTAGGTGCGCTCGTAGCGCAGGTGGCGGCCGCCGTTGGTGTCCAGGACGACGTCCTTGGTGACCAGCTTCTCCTGGCTGCTCAGGCCCAGGGCCTGGGCGAAGGACGCGGACTGCTGGTTCGCGGAGGCGATCAGCGCGGCCCGGTCCGACTGCTGGGCGGCGACGGCGGACGGGGCGTCGGGCGTCGCGGCCTGCGCGATGACCGGTATGCCGGTCACCAGCAGCGCGGTGGTTGCGGCCATGACAACCGCGGCCTTCCGGGCGTGAGCGTAACGGGACATGCGGACTCCTTTTCCGACCGGCGCGGGTTCGCGCCGGTGGAGAGAAACCTGGGCCGCAGGGTTGCGGCGCAGTGGGGGCCCCCGCCCGGGGTGCGCGACGGGGGTGCGATTGCGGTGCTCACAAGTCGTGGCAGGTTTGGGACGCGCTGCACCTGAACTGGTCAGCCGCACCGGGGGGTGGGGCCCCCTCGTCTGCAGCCGCAGGAATCGTGGCAGCAAACGAGTCGTTAATGACAGATGCATGCCACGGAATGGCCGATTCATTACCGAAACCGTATGCATGACTGTTCATCAGTTGTGTTACCCCTTTGAGAACTCATGAACACGGTTTTCATGATCCGGGGAATGTTCGATCACTTCCGGAAGTCACTGACCAGCACTCAGGGCCCCCGCCCGCACCACCCGGTGGCCGACGGCGCCGGGCGGGCGCGGCACATCACGCTTCCGGCCGTGCCATCGGTGCTTTCCGGCCACCGGGCGGCCAAAACGAAACGGGTCCCGCACCGCCACAACGGCGGTGCGGGACCCGGGGGTTCCGGCGTTCGTCGATCAGCCCTGGACGAACACCGCCACGGTACGGCCCGGCACGGTGAAGGTGCCGGTCACGGCGTCGAAGCCGGACTGCTTCACCACCGCGTCCGCGCCGCCCGCCTGGACCGGGTGCAGGGCCTGGCCCGTCCCCTTCAGGGCCGCCACGGTCTGCGCCTGCGCGGTGGGCGTGGCGTTGAACACCACGGTGACGCCCTTCTCGGCGCCCTTCAGCCCGGTGCCGTCCAGGTGCAGGGTGATCACCCCGGGCGTCTCACCGGGCGTGCCGGAGAGCGGGTAGGACAGCCGCTGCTGGACGGCGGCCAGGGTGGGCAGCGAGAACAGCGGCGAGGACCGCTTGATCCGCAGGAACTCCTGGTACTGCGCGGAGGTCGCGCGGATCTCGGCCGCCCCCACGGTCAGCCGCGGGTTCGCCAGCAGGGACTGCGCGGTCGGCCACATCTCCTTGTTGTCGGCCGCCGGCGGCAGGCCGCGGCCCCAGCCGTTGCCCTGCGACGGGTCCCAGTGGATGGCGTTGAACCAGTCGCCCGAGTCGTAGGAGTTGGCGTCCAGCGACTTGGAGCGCAGCAGGTCGCTGCCGGCCTGGGCGAAGCCCGCGCCCTGGGTGAGCGCGGTGAGCGAGAGCCCGAGCGCCTGCATCCGGGCCCGGTCGGCGGGCGTGGTGCCGGTCGGCAGCTTGTACGCGAGCGCGTCGAACAGGTCGGTGTTGTCGTGGGCGTCCACGTACTCCACCGCCTCGCCCGGCTTGGCCGCGTACCCGGTCGGGGCTCCGTTGTAGTCGACCTGCGCGCCGGTGACGGCCCGGCCCGAGCTGTCGGTGAAGGAGTAGCCGGCCAGGTTGCCGGCCAGTCCGACCTTCAGCTGGTCCATCTGGTGCAGCAGCCGGTCCTTCTGCTCCTGCGGGGTGCCGTTGGCGGGCGAGCCGTTGGGGTCGGTGTACAGGCCCGAGGCGAAGCCCTGCTGCGGGGCGGAGTTCAGCATGAAGTTGCCGCCGCGGGCGGCGTCGCGGAGCCGGTCGTCGAAGGTGGCGATGCCGGTGCCGGCCAGGTTGAGCTGGGTGGCCTGCTCGAACCGGGCGTTGTTCGCGACGACGCCGAAGTTCCAGCCCTCGCCGTAGAGGAAGACGTTCTTCCCGTCGACGCCGTCCGAGGCGGGCGTCATCTTCCGCAGCGCGGCCTGCACGTCCAGCATGGTGGACTTCGGGTCCAGGCCCATCAGGTCGAAGCGGAAGCCGTCGACCTTGTACTCGCGGGCCCAGGTGGTCACCGAGTCGACCACGAGCCGGTTCATCATGGCGTGCTCGGGCGCGGTGTCGGCGCAGCAGCTGTCCGCGGTGACCTTGCCGTTGTCGTCCAGCCGCTGGTAGTAGCCGGGGACGACCTTGTCCAGTACCGAGTGCTCGGCCTGGCCGCTGGCGGCGGTGTGGTTGTAGACCACGTCCAGCACCACCCGCAGCCCGGCCTCGTGCATCGCCTGCACCATCCGCCGGAATTCGACGGTGCGCGCCACCCCGGTCGGCTCAGTGGCGTACGACCCCTCCGGCACGGTGTAGTGCAACGGGTCGTAGCCCCAGTTGTACGCGTCGTCGGCGGCGACGGCCGCCACGCATTCCTGCTGCTTCGGGCCGTCCGGGGGCAGGGACTTGAGGTCGCAGGCCGGCAGCTTCTGGTCGGCCCGGTTCTCCCGGATGGTGGCGATGTCGAAGGTCGGCAGCAGGTGGACGGTGGTCACCCCGGCCTGGGCGAGCTCCCGCAGGTGCCGCATGCCGGCCGACTGCGACTCGGTGAACGCCAGGTAGGTGCCGCGCTCGGCGGCCGGGACGGTGGTGTCCTCCACCGAGAAGTCCCGGACGTGCAGTTCCTGGATCTGCTGCCGCGCCGGCGGGACGGCCTCGGGGACGTTCTGCTCCTCCCAGCCCGCGGGCTTGAGCTCCTTGGCGGCGAGGTCGGCGACCAGGCTGCGCCTGGAGTCGGTGGACAGCGCGACCGAGTACGGGTCGGTGACGGTGTTGACCACCACCTGCTGGACGGAGGGCGCCCAGACCTTCACCTGGTACAGGTAGTACTTGCCGTCCAACTCGCCCTTGTCGCGGACGACTTCCCAGACGCCGGTCTCGTCGTCCAGCTTCAGCGGCAGCGTCTTCGGGGTGCCGCCGGTCGCGCCGTCGAAGACCTGGACGGACACCTCCTGCGCGGTCGGCGCCCACACCGACAGCGCCACCTTGCCGTTGTAGTAGGCCGGGCCGAAGTCCACCCGGCCGGTGCGGCGCGCGTAGAGGTCGTCCAGCACGCCGGGGGTCTGCACGCCGGTGGCGGCCAGCACGGCGCCGCTGGGCAGGTGTTCGGTGAACAGCAGCTGGCTGCGCAGCGCGGCCGGGACGCGCGCGGTGTCCCGGGCGTCCACGGTGAAGGCCCGGTAGCCCGCCAGGTGCGGGAACGCGGCCTTCTGCGCGGCGGTCAGGCCGCCCTGGGCGGCGTTGAGCCGGATCCAACGGCCGGGCTTGGTCAGCACGCCCTTGTCGGCGCGGATGCCGCCCTCCGTGTCGTACACCAGCTGGGCGCTGGTGCCGCCGGCCAGGGCCGCGTCGCCCGCGCCGTAGGCCGCCGGGACGACGACGGTCCTGGCGTCGATCCACTGGGCCTTGGCGGTGCCGAGGTCCACCTGCGCGGAGGCGGCGGCGTTCTGCGGCAGCAGGTGGCCCTCGCGGCCACCGAGCAGCCACACCTCGCGGCCGTCGACGGCGAGGTCCAGGGACTGGTCGGTGGGCAGGTCCTTGTCGTTGCCCTTGTGCAGGATGTAGCTGAGGCTGGTCGCGCCGGGGGCCAGCGGCACCTCGAAGACGGCGCCGAAGGCGTCGCGGCGCACCGGCATCAGCGGCTTGCCCCAGTCGGTGGGGGTGGCGGCGCCGGTCCAGTCGTGCAGGCCCCAGCCGTCGTAGTCGCCGTCGGCCCGGTTGTAGTGGAGGACGGCGGTGTTGGCGGGCGGAGTGTTCACCGGGCCCGGGTCGGCGGTGCGCACGGCCGGGTCGCCCTGCCGGAGCCAGACCTCGCCGGTGGCGCCGACGTCGACGTGGCGGTCGGCGTCGACGTCCTTGACGCCGTTCTTCTCGACGACGAACCCGACGTCCGAGGCGCCGGGCTTGAGCTTCACGTAGGCGAAGGCGCCGTACGCGTCCCGGCCGGTGAAGGCGTGCCCGGCGGGCCACGGGGTGGCCTCGCCGTCGGCGAGGTCGCCCCAGGCGTAGAGGTTCCAGCCGTCGTAGTCGCCGTCCGGACGGTTGTAGTGCACGACGGCGTACGGGCGGGCGCCGGCGGTGGGCACCGGCTTGGGCGCGGGGGCGCCGGTGGTGAAGCTCGCGGTGGCGGAGCGCAGCCGGCCGTTGGAGTCCTGGACGACGGCCTTGTAGCGGACGACCGTGCCGGGGGCGGTGGCACTCAGGTCCTGGGTGACCAGGTTCCGCCCGGTGTCGGCGGTGCCCAGGGTCTGCCAGGGCCCGGTGCCGATCTGGGCGGCGAAGGTGACGCGGTTGAAGCCGCCGCCGGTCGTGGCGCCGACGGTGACGGTGCCGCTCGAACCGTCGGCCGGGGGCTGCACGGAGAGCTGCGGCGCCGCCGCGGTGGGTGCGAGCCCGGCGCCCGCCTTGAACACCACCGAGGAGAGCGCCGGCACCGTCACGGTGACCTTGCGGTCGGCGCCGGAGGTCGCTTTCCCGCCCGGTGCCGGGTAGATCCGGTCGAAGCCCATCCCGGCGGAGAAGGTGTCGAGGGTGACGGTCTTCGCCTCGGCGGCGTTGTTGACCGCCACCAGGTACTCGGTCCGCTGCCCGGCGTCGATCCGGGAGAAGGCGTACACGCCCGCGCCGTCGGCGGCGTAGCGCTCGATCTGGGCGCCGTCGGCGAGCGCCGGGTTGTCGCGGCGCAGCTTGGCCAGCGCGGCGACGTCCTGGTAGAGCGCGCCGCCCTGCCCGTACCGGTCGGCCGGGCCGGAGGGGCCGCCGAGCACCCGGTCGCCGTTGTAGGAGGGCGTCTTCGAGGCGAACATGTCCTGCCGGGCGTCCTGGTCGCCGCCCGCACCGGTGAAGCCCTGCTCGTCGCCGTAGTAGACGACGGGCTGGCCGCGGGTGAGGAACTGGAGCTCGTTGCCGAGCCGGTCCTTCTTCAGCAGGGTGGCCTCGTCGGCGCCCGGGTTGTCGGCGAGCAGGAAGGAGCCGAACCGGCCCATGTCGTGGTTGCCGAGGAAGGTCGGCAGCTCGTACGCGTCGGTGTCGGCGGTGGTGTAGCGGTAGTCCTGGCCGTAGACGTCGGCGAGGTTCTTCGCCGAGCCGCCCTGGGAGACGTAGCTGCGGGCGGCGCCCTGGAACGGGAAGTCCAGGGTGGCCTGGAGCTTGCCCTTGGTGACGTACGGCGAGGTGATCGCCGGGTCGCCGGAGTAGACCTCGCCGAACATGAAGAACTTCTTGTTGCCCTGCTTGGCGGCGAAGTCCTTGAGCGCGGGCGCCCACTGCTGCCAGAACGCCATGTTGACGTGCTTGACGGTGTCGATCCGGAAGCCGTCCACGCCGGCGTCCTTGACCCACTGCTGGTAGACCTTCTCGAAGCCCTTCACCACCCGGGGGTTCTGGGTGTCGAGGTCGTCCAGGCCACTGAAGTCGCCCTCGGTGGCGGACTCGCCGACGAAGGTCGAGTCACCGCGGTTGTGGTAGAGCGCGGGGTCGTTGAGCCAGGACGGGGTCTTGGCCGTGGCGTCGGCGGGCTTGCGGAAGACCGGGGTGTAGGGGAAGGAGTCCTTGGTGAGCCGCGGCCAGGACGCGCCCGCGCCCGCGTCGGCGATCGCGGTCTCGTCGACGGGGTTGCCGTCGGCGTCGAGGGTCGGGTAGGCGCCGACGGAGCGGTAGCCGTGCTGCTGTTCGGCGGCGTCGATGACGTCGGCGGTGTGGTTGGTGATGACGTCGAAGAAGACCTTGATGCCGCGGGCGTGGGCCTTGGCTATCAGGTCCTTGAGCTGGTCGTTGGTGCCGAAGTGCGGGTCGACCTGGGTGAAGTCGGTGATCCAGTAGCCGTGGTAGCCGGCCGAGGCCTGGTCGCCGCTGCCCTGGACCGGCTTGTTCCTGAAGATCGGGGCCATCCAGATCGCGGTGGTGCCGAGGTTCTGGATGTAGTCGAGCCGCTGGATCAGGCCGGCCAGGTCGCCGCCGTGGTAGAAGCCCTTGTCGGCCGGGTCGAAGCCGTGGTCCAGCCGGCCTCCGGTGATGCCCCCCGTGTCGTTGGCGGGGTCGCCGTCGGCGAAGCGGTCGGGCAGGACGAAGTAGAACTGCTCGCGGGTGAGGTCGTGCCGCCCTGCGGTGGCCGCCAGGGTGGCGTCCGAGGGCGGGGCCGGCGGGGCGGCGGCGAGGGCCGCGGGCGCGCTGCCGAGGGTGGCGGCGGTCAGTGCGGCGGCCAGCAGGACGGCCGTGCGGCCGGGTCTGCGTCGGGGGGTGCTCCGCCGGGGGCGGAGCCGGACATCGGCCACTGAGGGTCTCCCTTAGGGGAAGGGGTGAGCGAGTTCCCTGGAAGCTAGCGGCCTGCAATATGTTTCAGCAAGATGCAGAAACCGTTTCGTTCCGGGAAACTCCAGGCCAGGACCGTTGCCGCCACCCCGATTACGCCCTTCGAGCGGTCGGCGTAACAATGGGACGTATGCCTGTCCCGCCGGTAAGCACCAGACCCGACCGCACCCCCTACCCCGGTGGGAGCCGCCCCCTAGCCCTCAAGGGGGACAGCCGGTGAAGAATCCACTGCCAGGGGATGACTGGACGGCGACGGGACGTCTGGCAGACTTCTCGTCCATGGGGGAACCGACCAAGATCCAGCACGGCCGCGAACAGCGCGCCGAAGCGGCGCGTGGTGACGGTTCCGGAGCACGGCCGGCCTCCTCGGGACGCCTGCCCGACGGAGCCGCCCGCGCCACTCAGTCCCGTATCGCCGCACTGCGCGGCCGCATCCGCGACCAGCGGCGCTCACCGGCCCGGCCGAAGATCTGGTTCGAACTGGCCCTGATCGGGATCAGCTACTGGATCTACTCGATCATCCGCAACGCCGTCCCGGAACAGGCCTCGATAGCCCAGAAGCACGCGCGCTGGATCTGGGACCTGGAGCAGTCGCTGGGCATCGCCGTCGAGCGTTCGATCAACCACGCCGCGAACAGCGTCGGGTGGCTCATCACCGGGATGAACTACTACTACGCGACCCTGCACTTCGTCGTGACGATCGGCGTGCTGGTCTGGCTCTACCGCCGCCACCCCGGCCGCTACGTCGCCGCCCGCACCGTGCTGTTCGCCACCACCGCGATCGCCCTGATCGGCTTCTTCTTCTTCCCGCTCGCACCGCCCCGGCTGATGACCGACGGCGGCTTCATCGACACCGTGAAGGTGCACGGCACCTGGGGCTCGATGGCCTCCGGGCCCGCCGCGCACGTGTCCAACCAGTACGCGGCGATGCCCTCGATGCACATCGGCTGGTCGATGTGGTGCGGGCTGGCCATCTTCTACCTGGCCCGCCGGACGTGGGTCCGGGTGCTCGGCCTGCTCTACCCGCTGGCCACCCTGGCGGTGATCGTCTCGACCGCCAACCACTTCTGGATGGACGCCGTCGGCGGCGAGCTCTGCCTGGTCGTGGGCTTCCTCACCGCCCGCTGGCTGTACCACTCCTGGGTCTACAAACTGCCCCAGGTGCCCGCCCGGGAGGCGGCGGAGGAGCCGATCACCGTCCCCGAGCAGTGGAGCGAACCCGCGGCGACCGGCGCCCGCCGGTAGAGCTGCCGGACCCGGACGAACCGAAGGGGCCCCACCCGGGGCCCCTTTCGCGTGCCCGAGCCTCGGCCGCCGGCCTCAGCCCCCGTAGAACAGCCGCTCCACCACCGCCCGGGCCCGCCGGGTGGTCCGCCGGTAGTCGTCCACCAGCTCGCCGCTGTGCCCGGCGCCGTACCCGAGGTAGCGGGCCACCCCGGCCAGCTCCCGGGCCTCCCCGGGGAAGCTGTCGCCGGGCCGGCCGCGCACCAGCATCACCGCCGAGCGCACCCGGGAGGCCAGTACCCAGGCCGCGTCCAGCACCTGCGCGTCCGAGCGCCCGACCAGCCCGGCTTCGGCGGCGGCCGCCAGCGCGGCCCTGGTCCGGGTGGTGCGCAGGGCCGGCAGCTCGTGCCCGTGCTGGAGCTGGAGCAGTTGCACCGTCCACTCCACGTCGGCCAGCCCGCCGCGGCCGATCTTGGTGTGCGTGGTCGGGTCGGCGCCGCGCGGCAGCCGCTCGGCCTCGATCCGCGCCTTGATCCGGCGGATCTCCACCAGGTCCCGCTCCGGCACCCCGACGCCGGGGTAGCGCAGCGGGTCGATCAGCTGCCGGAACCGCGCGCCCAGCTCCTCGTCCCCGGCCACCGGCTCGGCGCGCAGCAGCGCCTGGCTCTCCCAGGCGTGCGACCAGCGCCGGTAGTACGCCGCGTACGAGGCGAGGGTGCGCACCAGCGGGCCGCTGCGCCCCTCCGGCCGCAGGTCGGCGTCGACCAGCAGCGGCGGCTCGGTGGACGGCGCGCCGAGCAGGGTCCGCAGCTCGTTGCAGACCGCCTGGGCGGCCCGGGCGGCGTCCTGCTCCAGCGAGCCGAGCAGCGGCTCGTGGACGAAGAGCACGTCGGCGTCCGAGCCGTAGCCCAGCTCGTGGCCGCCGAACCGGCCCATCGCGATCACCGCGATCCGGGTCGGCAGGTCGCCGTGCTCGGCCTCCCAGCCGGCCGTGCAGGCGCGCAGCGCGCCCTGGAGGGTGGCGGCGTTGAGCGCGGTCAGCGCCTCCCCCGCGGTGTCCAGCGCCTCGGCCGGGTCCTCGCCGAGGCGGCCGAGGACGTCCGCGGCGGCGGTCCGGAACAGCTCCCGGCGGCGCACCGAGCGGGCGGCGGCGACGGCCGCGGCGGTGGATCCGGCCCGGCCGACGGCGGCCAGTATCTCCTGCTCCAGGGCGGCCCGGCCGCGCGGCGCCAGGCCCTGCGGGTCGCCCAGCATGGCGACCGCCTCGGGGGCGCGCAGCAGCAGGTCGGGGGCGAGCCGGCCGGCCGACAGCACCCGGGCCAACTGCTCGGCGGCGGCGCTCTCGTCGCGCAGCAGCCGCAGGTACCAGGGGGTGCGGCCGAGCGCGTCGGAGACCTGGCGGAAGTTGAGCAGCCCGGCGTCCGGATCGGCCGAGTCGGCGAACCAGCCGAGCAGCACCGGCAGCAGGGTGCGCTGGATCGCGGCCTTGCGGCTCACCCCGGAGGCGAGCGCGCTGAGGTGGCGCAGCGCGGCGGCCGGGTCCGCGTAGCCCAGCGCCTCCAGCCGGGCCCGGGCCGCGTCCGGGGTCAACCCGGCCGCGCCCGGCGGCAGTTCGGCGACGGCGTCGAGCAGCGGCCGGTAGAACAGCTTCTCGTGCAGCCGCCGGACCTCGACCGCGTGCCGCTTCCACTCGCGCTGCAGCGCGGCCACCGGGTCGGAGCGGGTGTCGTCGTTGATCAGCGCGGCCAGCGAGCGGGCCAGCCGGCGCAGGTCCTCCGCGCCGGTGGGCATCAGGTGGGTGCGGCGCAGCCGGTAGAGCTGGATCCGGTGCTCCAGGGAGCGCAGGAAGCGGTAGGCGGTGTCCAGCGAGACGGCGTCCGCCCGGCCGACGTACCCGCCGCGGGAGAGCGCGGCCAGCGCCTCCAGGGTGTTGCCGCTGCGCAGCGCCGGGTCGGTGCGGCCGTGCACCAGCTGGAGCAGCTGGACGGAGAACTCGACGTCGCGCAGCCCGCCGGGGCCGAGCTTGAGCTGGCGGTCCAGTTCGGTGGCGGGGATCGAGTCGATCACCCGGCGGCGCATCTGCTGCACGTCGGTGACGAAGTTGTCCCGGGCGGCGGCCTGCCAGACCATCGGGGCCAGCGCCTCCAGGTAGGCGGCGCCGAGTTCGGCGTCCCCGGCGACCGGGCGGGCCTTGAGCAGCGCCTGGAACTCCCAGGTCTTGGCCCAGCGCTGGTAGTAGGCGAGGTGGCTGGCCAGGGTGCGCACCAGCGGGCCGTTGCGGCCCTCGGGGCGCAGGTTGGCGTCCACCGGCCAGATGGTGCCCTCGCCGGTGGTGTCCGCGCAGAGCCGGGTGAGGGCGGCGGCGAGCCGGGTGGCGGCCTTGACGGCCTCGTGCTCGTCCACGCCCTCGCGCGGCTCGGCGACGAAGATGACGTCCACGTCGGAGACGTAGTTGAGTTCGCGGCCGCCGCACTTGCCCATGCCGATCACGGCGAGCCGGCAGGCCCGGGCGGCGTCCTGGTCCTGCTCGGCGGTGAGGTCCAGGGCGGTCTGCAGGGTGGCGCCGGCCAGGTCGGCGAGTTCGGCGGCGGTCTGCGCGAGGTCGGTGGTGCCGGTGAGGTCGCGGGCGGCGATGGCGAGCAGGCAGCGGCGGTAGGCGACGCGCAGCGCGTCCGCCGGGCTGCGGCCGCCCTCCCGGCCGCGCCGGACGCCCTCGGCGAGCGCGCGGCGGAAGTCCTCCGGGCCGGGGTGCATGTCGCGCAGCTCGAAGGTGACCAGCATGTGCCAGTCGTGCGGGTGCCGGGCCAGGTGGTCGGCGAGCGCGGTGGAGACGCCGAGCACGCCGAGCAGCCGGTCGCGCAGCGGCTTGGAGGTGGTGAGGGTGTCGCGCAGGGTGCGCCGTTCGGCCTCGTCGGCGGCCTCCAGCAGCCGGGCCAGGCCGAGCAGGGCGAGGTCGGGGTCGGCGGTGGCGCCGAGCGCGTCCAGCAGCACGGGGTCGTCGGCCAGGCCTTCCAGGCCGGGGCCCGCCAGCAGCCGCACCGCCTGCGCCGGGTCGGTGAACCCGCGCCTGACCAGCCTGATCTCCGGCCGGCTGACCCGGCTCCCGGCCCGCTGCTCGTCCACCGCCATGGCCCCTCCATCCGTCCGCCCCAGCAGGTTACGCGCCCTGACGGCCCGGCGCCGGACACGACCGCCGGACACGACCGCCGGGCGGCCCGGCGCCGCGCGCCGCGCCGCCCGTCCGTGACCTCGGGCCCGCCGCGCTCGTTCTCCCGGCGCCGACCGTCCCACCCCGTTCCGGAGCGCCGATGCCCAGCCGCCTGCCCTCGCTCACCGGGCTGCGCTTCTGGGCGGCCCTGCTGGTGGTGCTCTACCACTTGTCCCGCAAGGTCGGCGGGCTGCCGGTGCTCGATCCGCTCGCCTGGTACGGGCGCTCGGGGGTGACGTTCTTCTTCGTCCTGTCCGGTTTCGTCCTGGCCTGGACGTACGGCGGCTCGCCCGTCCCCACCGGGGCGTTCGCCCGCCGCCGGTTCGCCCGGATCTGGCCGTTGCACGTGCTGAGCACCGTGCTGTCGCTGGGCGCGGACGCCGCGATCGGCACGGCGCTGCCGGTGGCGGCCGCGCTCTGGTCGCTGCTGCTGGTGCACCCGTGGGCGCAGGCGACGGTGTACGGCGGCAATCCGGCGTCCTGGTCGCTGGGCGCCGAGGCCTGGTTCTACCTGCTGTTCCCGCTGCTGCTGCGGTTGCTGGCGCCGCGCCGCCGCGCCTGGCTGCCGGTGGCGGCGGTGTGCGCGGTGCTCGGCCCGGCGCTGTGGGCGGCGGGCCCGCTGCTGCCGGCCGATCCGACGGTGCGCGGCTGGCTGCTGGACTACCTGCCGCTGGCCCGTACCCCGCAGTTCGTGCTCGGGGTGGCGGTCGGGCTGGCGGTGCGGCACGGGCTGCTCCCCCGGGTGCGGCTCGGCGTGGCGGCCGCGGCGGTGGCGGGCTGGCACCTGCTGCTGGCGCCCTGGCACGCGGCCGTCCCGGACGCGCTGTGGTGGGGCCCGTACAGCGCCTCCCAGCTGGTGCCGGCGGCCCTGTTCGCGGCGCTGCTGGTGGCGGCGGCCCAGCGGGACGCGGCCGGTGCGGCCCCCCGGCCGCCGGACGAACGGGGACCGGCCGGACGAGGTCTGGCCGGGCGGGCAGCGGTGCGGCTCGGCGAGTGGTCCTACGCCTGGTACCTGGTGCACGAGATCGGCATCCGCTGCTGGCTCGCCGAGTTGGGCCGCCCGGCGCCCGGGGCGGCGGCGCTCGGGGTCTGGCTGCTGCTGGCCGGGGGGTCGCTGGCGGTGGCGGCGGGCCTGTACCGCTGGGTGGAGCGGCCGTGCGAGCGGCTGCTGCGCGGCTCGCCACGCCGGCCCGGCGGGAACGCGGCGGCGCCGCTGCCGGCCCGCGCGGTGCGGGTGGGTCGGCAGCGGCGCCGGGCGGCGGCCGGTCAGGCGTCGGTGGAGCCGTCCAGGTTGACGTAGGCGTAGAAGACGCCGATGTCGTAGCCGTCCTTCTGGGTGTTGAAGGTGGTGGTGAGGTCGGTGTCCCCGTTGCGCAGGTACGGCGAGATGTCCCAGCGGTTGGAGTCGTAGCCGAAGTTGTTGCGGTTGTACGGGTTGCGGGCGAACTGGTCCTCCGGGGTCAGCTCCTCGATGGTGGAGTTGAAGGCGTCGTCCGGCGCGTGGTTGATGTCGGAGAACAGCGCCTCGGGCCCGTTGGTGGACTTGACCGACAGGGTGTCACCGGTCCACTTGAGGTCGCCGTCGTAGACCACCCAGCCGAGCTTGCCGTGGAGCTGACCGCTCTGCGGCGTCTGCAGCCCCGTGAGCTTGATCTGCCGCGTCGGGCTGTCCGGCAGCTCGACCTGGAAGCCGTCCCACAGGTGGATGTGCCGCATCGGCTTGCAGTCGTTCTCGTACGCGACGACGATCGTCCAGCCGCCCCAGCTGTGCGGCTTCACCACCGAGTCCATGTCGGCGACGGTGTAGGTGCCGTTGCCGGCGTTCCTGACCAGGTCGGTGATGTCGGCGGAGGCCTGGTAGCTGCTCTCCACGTCGGTGGTGATGTAGCCGATGGACGGCTGGTCGTTGGCGATGTCCCGGTACTGCTTCTCGCCCGGGACCTTGAGGTACACCTCGTCGATCTGGTTCTCCGGCAGCACGGTGCCGCCGATGCCGCGGGTGCCGCCCCAGTACAGCCGGGCGTACTTGACCTTGGAACCGTCGATCAGGCCGAGGTCGGCGGAGCTGGCGGAGTAGATCGGGTCACCGAGCGGGCCGATGGAGCCCGGGTCGATGTTGATGTACTTCATCTCGTACTTGTTGTTGATCGGCATGCTGCCGAGGCCCTTGCGGGCGTCCTCGCAGGGCGGCTGCGCCGGGTCGACCGGCGGCTTGGTCTCGTCACAGGTCATCAGCGAGTTGCTGATCCTGGTGACGGAGCCGTGGAAGTCGCCCTGGAAGCGGGTGGTGAACGGCAACGGGTTCTCGGAGATGGTCTCGGCGCGCGGGCGCGGGTTCGACGAACCGGAGCCGGAGCCACGGGCGTCGGCGACCGGGGTGGCCAGCAGCTGGCTCGCGACGGCGGCGAGGGCGGCGCCCGCGACGACGGCCCGGCGGGCGAGCAGGCGGGCCGCGGCGGCGCGGCTGACAGCGGAGGAGGGCATGGGATCCTCTCGGGACGGAACGGACGAGCACGCCCATCGGATCACAACCGTCCGTCACAGGATCTTCACATACCGCCATTGGGGAAGCGATCCCACCCCAGCGGACGGCCCGCTGTCATCCGATCGAACGACAGCGGGCCCGGAGGTGTTTGGGAGCCTCAGGCGCTCAGAGCACCTGGAGGTTCTTGCGCAGCTCGAACGGGGTGACCTCGGAGCGGTACTCCTCCCACTCCTGGCGCTTGTTGCGCAGGAAGAAGTCGAAGACGTGCTCGCCGAGGGTCTCGGCGACGAGCTCGCTGCGCTGCATCAGGTCGATCGCCTCGCCGAGGTTCTGCGGCATCGGCTGGATGCCGAGGGCGCGGCGCTCGGAGTCGGACAGCGCCCAGACGTCGTCGTCGGCGCCCGGCGGGAGCTCGTAGCCCTCCTCGATGCCCTTGAGGCCGGCCGCGAGGGTGACGGCGTAGGCGAGGTACGGGTTGCAGCCGGTGTCCAGGGAGCGGACCTCGATCCGGGTGGAGCCCTGCTTGCCGGGCTTGTACATCGGCACCCGGATCAGCGCCGAGCGGTTGTTGTGGCCCCAGCAGATGTAGGACGGGGCCTCGCCGCCGGCGCCGGCGGTGCGCTGGGAGCCGCCCCAGATCCGCTTGTAGGAGTTCACCCACTGGTTGGTGACGGCGGCGGTCTCGGCGGCGTGCTTGAGCAGGCCGGCGATGAAGGAGCGCCCGACCTTGGAGAGCTGGTACTCGGCGCCGGTCTCGTGGAAGGCGTTGCGGTCGCCCTCGAACAGCGACAGGTGGGTGTGCATGCCCGAGCCGGGGTGGTCGGAGAACGGCTTGGGCATGAAGCTGGCGTGCACGCCCTGCTCCAGCGCGACCTCCTTCATGACCAGACGGAAGGTCATGATGTTGTCGGCGGTGGACAGCGCGTCGGCGTAGCGCAGGTCGATCTCCTGCTGGCCGGGGGCGCCCTCGTGGTGGGAGAACTCCACCGAGATGCCCATCGACTCCAGCATGGTGATGGCCTGTCGGCGGAAGTCGTGGCCGACCCCGCGCGGGGTGTGGTCGAAGTAGCCGGACTGGTCGGCGGGGATCGGCGGGGTGCCGTCGCCGGGCAGGTTCTTCAGCAGGAAGAACTCGATCTCGGGGTGGGTGTAGAAGGTGAAGCCCTGGGCGGAGGCCTTCTCCAGGGTGCGCTTGAGCACGAACCGGGGGTCGGCGTAGGACGGCGAGCCGTCGGGCATCAGGATGTCGCAGAACATCCGGGCGGTACCGGGGGTCTCCGAGCGCCACGGCAGGATCTGGAAGGTGGTCGGGTCCGGCTTGGCGATCATGTCGGACTCGTAGACCCGGGCGAAGCCCTCGATCGCCGAGCCGTCGAAGCCGATGCCCTCCTCGAAGGCCTGCTCCAGTTCGGCCGGAGCCACCGCGACCGACTTCAGGAACCCGAGCACGTCGGTGAACCACAGCCGGACGAACCGGATGTCACGCTCCTCAAGCGTCCGAAGCACGAACTGCTGCTGCTTGCCCATGGGGACAGTCTCACCTCTGCTCTTTACGCTCGTGTTACGCCCGGAAGACCCCCGGACGCGACTGCCCCCATCATGGCCGATCACCGCGCGGGACGGCAGTCCGGACCCCGGTCCGACCCCCCGGGCAGCACATTGCGTCAGATCGACGATTACACTCGGAGGCATGCCCAATCTCCGTCTCGCCCTGAGCCAGATCGACCCCTGGGTCGGTGACATCGCCCGCAACAGCGATGAGGTGGTGCGCTGGACCAGGCAGGCCGTGGAGGCCGGCGCCCAGTTGGTCGCCTTCCCCGAGATGGCCCTGACCGGCTACCCCGTCGAGGACCTCGCCCTGCGCAGCTCCTTCGTCGAGGCGTCCCGGGGCGCGCTGGTCGAGCTGGCCGGGCGGCTGGCCGCCGACGGGCTGGGCGAGGTGCCGGTGGTGGTCGGCTACCTCGGGCGCTCCGAGCACGCCTCGCCGAGGTTCGGCCGCCCGGCCGGCTCCCCGCAGAACTGCGCCGCCGTGCTGCACCGGGGCGAGGTGGTGACCCGCTTCGCCAAGCACCACCTGCCCAACTACGGCGTGTTCGACGAGTACCGCTGGTTCGTCCCGGGCGAGCAACTGCCGGTGCTGCGGCTGCACGGAGTGGACGTCGCGCTGGCCATCTGCGAGGACATCTGGCAGGACGGCGGCCGGGTCACCGCGGCCCGCGAGGCCGGGGCCGGGCTGCTGCTGGTGGTCAACGGCTCGCCGTACGAGCGGAACAAGGACGACCAGCGGCTGGAGCTGGTCCGGCGCCGGGCCGCCGAGGCGGGCTGCCCGCTGGCCTACGTCAACATGGTCGGCGGCCAGGACGAGCTGGTCTTCGACGGCGACTCGATCGTGGTCGGCGCGGACGGCGAGGTGCTGGCCCGCTCCCCGCAGTTCGAGGAGCACCTGCTGGTGCTGGACCTCGACCTGCCGGCCGCCGGCGGCGACCACACCGACGGCCTGCTGCTGAGCGACGGCCTGCACCTCGTCCGCACCGAGCTGGGCGGCGAGCCGCAGGCCGCGCCCGCGGACACCCCGACCCCCGAGGTGGCGCCGCGACTGTCCGACGAGGCGGAGATCTGGGCCGCGCTGGTCTCCGGCACCCGGGCGTACGTCACCAAGAACGGCTTCCGTTCGGTGCTGATCGGCCTCTCCGGCGGCATCGACTCGGCA
Organism: Kitasatospora sp. NPDC088779; assembly: GCF_040685395.1. Classification (NCBI taxonomy): domain Bacteria; kingdom Bacillati; phylum Actinomycetota; class Actinomycetes; order Kitasatosporales; family Streptomycetaceae; genus Kitasatospora; species Kitasatospora sp. NPDC088779. The sequence goes on from NZ_JBFBHW010000009.1 coordinate 111,121, forward strand.
CTGGTGGCCGCCATCGCGGTGGACGCGATCGGCGCCGAGAACGTGTACTGCGTCTCGATGCCCAGCCGCTACTCCTCGCAGCACTCCCGGGACGACGCGGCCGAGCTGGCCCGCCGGACCGGGCTGCACTACCGCACCGTCTCCATCGCCCCGATGTTCGACGCCTACCTGGGCGCGACCGAGCTGACCGGCCTGGCCGAGGAGAACCTGCAGTCCCGGCTGCGCGGCACCCTGCTGATGGCGATCTCCAACCAGGAGGGGCACATCGTGCTCGCGCCCGGCAACAAGAGCGAGCTGGCCGTCGGCTACTCGACCCTGTACGGCGACTCGGTGGGCGCGTTCGGGCCGATCAAGGACGTCTACAAGTCGCTGGTCTTCCGGCTGGCCCACTGGCGCAACGAGGAGGCCGAGCGGCGCGGCGAGGTGCCGCCGATCCCGGAGAACACCATCTCCAAGCCGCCGTCCGCCGAGCTGCGGCCGGACCAGAAGGACAGCGACTCGCTGCCCGACTACGACCTGCTGGACAGCGTGCTGGCCCGCTACATCGAGGGCGACGAGGGGCGGGACGCGATCGTCGCGGCCGGCTTCGACCCGGCCGTGGTGGACCGGGTGGTCCGGCTGGTCGACACCGCCGAGTACAAGCGGCGGCAGTACCCGCCGGGCCCCAAGGTCTCGGTCAAGAACTTCGGCCGGGACCGCCGCCTGCCGATCACCAACCGCTGGCGGCGGGGCTGACCTAGCTAGTTGAACCGGTAGGTGGCGGCCACCGCGAGGTGGTCGCTGCCGTCCCGGGGCAGGGTGCGGGAGTCGACCGGCGCGAGGCCACCCTTGCTCATGATCTGGTCGATCCGGGCCATCGGGAAGGACGCCGGCCAGCTGAAGCCGAAGCCGTCCCCGGCGGCGCCCTGGGCCGAGCGCATCTGCGAGGTGACCGGCGCCAGGCTGCGGTCGTTCATGGTGCCGTTGAGGTCGCCGAGCAGCAGCACCTTCTTCACCGGCTCGGCCTGGATCGCGTCGCCGAGCGCCTGCGCGCTGACGTCCCGCTGGTCGACGGTGAAGCCGCCCTCGGCCTTCAGCCGCACCGACGGCAGGTGCGCGACGTACACCGCGACCGGGCCCTGCGGGGTGGCGACCTGGGCCCGGAACGCCCTGGTCCAGCCCATCTTGAGGTCCACCGGCGAGACTCCGCTGATCGGGTACTTCGACCAGAGGCCGACCGTCCCCTCCACCTCGTGGTACGGGTACGCCTCGGCGAGCCCGCTCTCGTAGTCGCGCAGCGGCTTGCCGGCCAGTTCCTGGAGGGCGACGATCTGGGCGCCGGAGGCCACCAGGCCGCGGACGGTGCCCGGCACGTCGGGGTTGGCGGCGGCGACGTTGTGGCTGACCACCGTCCAGTCGCCGGTGCCGCCGCTCTTGTCGCTGAGCAGGCCGCCGAACAGGTTGAGCCAGATCGCGACGGGCAGCAGCAGCGCGATCAGCGCGGTGGCGGAGCGGCGCAGCAGCGCGGGGACCAGCAGCACCGGGACGGCCAGGCCGATCCAGGGCAGGAAGGTCTCCAGCAGGCTGCCGAGGTTGCCGGCGCTGTTGGGGACGTCGGCGTGGAGGGCCATCAGCAGGGCGGTGAGCACGGCCAGCACCGCGACCGCCAGGCCGCGCCGCCAGGTGGTGGCGCCGCGGCCGTCCCGGCCCCAGTGCCGCAGGCCCAGGAACCCTCCGGGACGGCCCGCGGGGGCCGGGGCGCCCGCCTCGCCCCAGGGCCCGGCCGTGCTCCGGTCGGTCCTGTCCGCCTGCGTCATCCGTGGCTCCCGTTGTTCGTGCCGTCGCCGGTCCGGTGTCCGGCCCGTGCGGTACGGGCGGGTGCCGGACTGGTGCCGGTTTGATCGGATACCCGGCTCAGCCTATGCCGGGACAGACGCGGGGCCGTCGGAGCGGGTTCCGGCGTGGCCCGGTTTGGTGAGCCAGGCCACGCCGGACGCAGGTCGGTGCAGGTCGGTGCAGGTCGCTGCGGGTACGGGACCGGGGCGCGGGGGCCGGGGCGCGGGAGCGCGTTCAGCCGCGGGAGCCGGAGGCCGCGTGCGGCGCCAGGCCTTCGAGCAGCGAGTCGACCATCCGGCGGGCCAGGTCCGGGTCCTCCAGGTCGGAGTCGTCCCAGAGGATGCTGCGGTACAGGATCGGGCCCATCAGCATGTCGCCGAGCAGCTCGACGTCGAGGTCGGACCGCAGCACGCCCTCGTCCATGGCGCGGCGGATCAGGGTGAGCCCCGCCTCCCGGCGCGGCTTGATCACCCGGTCGCGGTACGCGCTGTACAGGTCGGGCAGGCCCTGCATCTGGCCGAGGGCGGCCTTGAGCACCCAGCGGGAGCGCTTGGCGAGGCCGCGCCGGCGCATGTAGTCGATCATCTCGATCAGGTGGTCCCGGGCGGTGCCGTCGGTCGGCGCGGGCATCGGGACTTCCAGCCGGCTGACCACGTCGACCAGCAGGGCCTCCTTGTTGGGCCAGCGCCGGTAGATGGTGGCCTTGCCGACGCCGGCCGCGGCGGCGATGCCCTCGATGGTGAGTTCGGACAGCGCGGTTCCGCCGGCCATCAGGTCCTCGACGGCGGCGAAGATGGCCTGCTCGGCGGCCTCGCTGCGCGGGCGGCCTCGGCGTACGGCGGCGCAGGGCTGTCCGGCCCCGGCGGCCGGGGTGTCCGTCTTCATCCCCGCTGTACTCCCTCGCTGTCCGCGTGGCGCACGGGCGCCGTTCCGTTTCCGATGGTGGTCCGTGGACCGGGCCGGGTGGCGGCCGCCGTCCTGGACCTCGGCCCTGCCGCCCGGGGGTTCACCCGGGTGACAGGGCCATTGTCGCTCAGTGCGGTCGAGGGTCAGGCGTCCGCGGCCACGGCCTTGCGGCTCTGGTCGGGCTGCTCGGCGGCCTTCCCGGCCGGGCCGCCGGGGGCGGCCGACCGGCGCGGCAGCAGGAACCAGGCGATCAGCGCGCCGACCACCGTGATGCCCGCGGAGAGCGAGGCCACCACGTGCATGGCGCTGACGAAGGCGTCGTCGGCCGGGCCGATCAGCGCGGCGCCCTTGGGGCCCATCCGCTCGGCGATGGCCAGGGTGGCCTCCAGCGACTCGCCGGCCTTGCCGCGCAGGTCGTCGGGCAGCTGGTTGAGCGTGTCGGTCATGCCGTCGCGGTAGACGGTGGAGAGCACCGCGCCGAGCACGGCGACGCCGAGCGAGCCGCCGACCTGGCGGAAGGTGTTGTTGACGGCCGAGCCCGCGCCGGCCTTCTCGCGGGGCAGCGAGGCCATGATCGCGACGGTGACCGGCGGCATGACGTGCGCCATGCCGGTGCCCATCAGCAGGCCGAGCACGATCAGCACCCAGATCGGCGTGTCGACGCCCAGCAGGGTGTAGCCGACGAAGCCGACCGCGATCAGCAGCATGCCGACGGCGGCGGTGGCGGCGACGCCGAAGCGGTCGACCACCAGCCGGGCCCGCGGCGCGAACAGCAGCTGGGCGACGGCCAGCGGCAGCATCAGCAGGCCGGCCTGGAGCGCGCTGTAGCCGCGCACGCTCTGGATGTAGAAGACGCCGAAGAAGGAGACGCCCATCAGCGCGAAGAAGACCACGCCGACGACCACGACGGAGGCGCTGAACACCTTGTTGCGGAACCACGTGACGTCCAGCGCGGGGAAGCGGGTGCGGCCCTCGAACCAGACGAAGGCGGCCAGCGCCAGCACGCCGACCAGCGTCGGCACCCAGGCCTCGGCGGCGGTGAAGTCGGCCAGCTCGCCGCCCTTGATGATGCCGTAGATCAGCGCGACCAGGCCGATGATCGACAGCAGCACGCCTATCGGGTCGAGCTTGCCGGGGTTCGGGTCCTTGGACTCGGGCACCAGGACAATCATCGCGATCACCGCGACGATCACGATCGGGACGTTGACCAGGAAGACCGAGCCCCACCAGAAGTGCTCGATCAGCAGGCCGCCGGTGATCGGGCCGATGGCGATGGCCAGGCCGACCGCGCCGGCCCAGATGCCGATCGCCTTGGGCTGCTCGGAGCGCTCGAACACGTTCATGATGATGGCCAGCGTGGCGGGCATCGCGAGCGCGGCGCCGACGCCCATCAGGGCGCGGTAGCCCACGAGTTCACCGGGCGAGGCGGCCAGCGCGGAGAGCAGCGAGGCGATGCCGAAGACCACCATGCCGCCGAGCAGCGCGCGCTTGCGGCCGAAGCGGTCGCCGAGCAGGCCGGAGGTGAAGAGCAGCCCGGCGAACACCAGGGTGTAGGAGTTGATCGACCACTCCAGGTCGCTCTGGCTGGCGCCGAGGCCGACCGGCGCGGGGGTCGCGATGGTCTTCATCGCGACGTTGAGGATCGAGTTGTCGAGGACGACGACGAGCAGGGCGAGCACCAGGGTGCAGAGGATCGCCCAGCGTCGGCGGTGGATGGCTTCCGGCACGCGGGGTGGCGCGGCTGCGGTGGTCATTGGTCTTCCCGTCCGTGGTGGTGTGGCACTGGCGGGCAATTCCGAGCCATGGTCGTCTCGTAACCCCCCGGCACCAGGGTAGCGGCCGTTACGATACGAGACGACTCCGTTTCGTAAAAACGCGGCAAAGCCCGGGGCCGCCCGCGCTCGCCGGTGTGCCGCAGATCGCACCCGACCGCCCGCACGCCCCTTTGCGCGCACGCCGGGGCGTGCAAGCATGGAGGTGATCCGGGGACGCCGCACGGCGCCACGAGACGACAACCCTTCAGGAGTCCGTTCGATGAACGCTTCTTCGCCTTCGCCTGCCCAGAACCAGGCGGCGACCGCCACCCTCTACGGCGGGGTCACCAACCGCCGCATCACCGTCCGCGACCTCGCCACCGCCAAGCAGCGCGGCGAGAAGTGGTCGATGCTCACCGCCTACGACGCCCTCACCGCCGGGGTGTTCGACGAGGCCGGCATCCCCGTCCTGCTGGTCGGCGACTCCGCCGGCAACTGCCACCTCGGCTACGAGACCACCGTGCCGGTGACCATGGATCAGATGGTGATGCTCTCCGCCGCCGTCGTCCGCGGCACCAAGCGCGCGATGATCGTCGCCGACCTGCCGTTCGGCTCCTACCAGGAGTCCCCCGCGCAGGCCATGCGCAACGCGGCCCGGCTGATGAAGGAGGCCGGGGTCGGCGCGGTCAAGCTGGAGGGCGGGGAGCGCAGCGCCCGCTCGATCGAGCTGCTGGTCGAAGCCGGCGTCCCGGTGATGGCGCACATCGGCCTCACCCCGCAGTCCGTGCACGCCTTCGGCGGCTACCCCGTCCAGGGCCGCGGCGACGAGGCGGCGCACCAGCTGCTGCGCGACGCCAAGGCCGTCCAGCAGTCGGGCGCCTTCGCGGTCGTACTGGAGGCGGTGCCGGCCGAGCTGGCCGCCCAGGTCACCGAGCAGCTGACCATCCCGACCGTCGGCATCGGCGGCGGGCCCGACACCGACGCCCAGGTCCTGGTCTGGACCGACATGGCCGGCATGACGGCGGGCCGGGTGCCCAAGTTCGTCAAGCAGTACGCCGACCTGCGGACCGTCCTCGGCGACGCCGCCCGCGCCTTCGCCGAGGATGTCCGCGGCGGCGCCTTCCCGGCGGCGGAGCACAGCTTCCGCTAGGGCGTGAACCGCCGACGGCCCCGCTCCCCCGCCCGGGAGCGGGGCCGCTGCCGTGTGCCCGCTCCCCCGGTGACAGCGGTCTGACAGCGCAGCGCCGGGCCCGCCCCTCTCATGACAGCCCGCTGACAGCCGGGCCGGACAACCTAGGGGCATGACACGAATCGCCACCGCCCCGAACGACCGGGGGACCGCCGCGGGCAACGCCGTCGAGGTCCGCGGCATCGTCAAGCACTACGGCACCACCAAGGCCCTCGACGGGGTCGACCTCACCGTCCGCGAGGGCACCGTGCTCGGCGTGCTCGGCCCCAACGGCGCCGGCAAGACCACCCTGGTCCGGGTCCTCTCCACCCTGATCAAGCCCGACGCCGGCACCGCGTTCGTCGGCGGCTACGACGTCCTGCGCCAGCCCAAGCAGCTGCGCCGCACCATCGGCCTCACCGGGCAGTACGCCTCCGTCGACGAGCTCCTCTCCGGGTACGAGAACCTCTACCTGATCGGCCGGCTGCTCGACCTCCCCAGCCGCGAGGCCAAGGCCCGGGCCGCCGAACTGCTGGAGCGCTTCTCGCTCACCGAGGCCGCCAAGCGGACCGCCAAGACCTACTCCGGCGGCATGCGCCGCCGCCTCGACCTGGCCGCCAGCATGATCGGCCGCCCCAAGGTGCTCTACCTGGACGAACCCACCACCGGCCTCGACCCGCGCACCCGCAACGAGGTCTGGGACGAGGTCCAGCGGATGGTCGCCGAGGGCAGCACCGTGCTGCTCACCACCCAGTACATGGAGGAGGCGGAGCAGCTCGCCGACGAGCTGACCGTCATCGACCGCGGCCGGGTGATCGCCAACGGCGGCGTGGCCGAGCTCAAGGCCAAGGTCGGCGGCCAGACCCTCCAGATCCGCGCCGTCCACCCGGCCGAGCTGCCCGAGATGGCCCGCTGCCTGCACGACCGCGGCATCACCAGCGCCACCGTCTCCACCGACACCGGGCTGCTCGCGGTGCCGATCACCAACGACGAGCAGCTGACCGCCGTCATCGGGGTGCTCGGCGGCCGCGGCTTCGCGATAGCCGGCATCGACACCAAGGTACCCAGCCTCGACGAGGTCTTCCTCGCCATCACCGGCAAGCCCGCCGACACCGCGGACGCCGCCCCCAGCCTCGCCAAGGAGCCCGTCGCATGACCACCGCCACCGTCGCCCCCGCCCGGGTGGAGGACCCCCGGATCGGCCTGTCCGGCACCTTCCGCCACGTCGGCGCACTGACCCGGCGCAACCTGATGCGGATCAAGGCCGACCCGGAGTCGATGTTCGACGCCGTGCTGATGCCGGTCATCTTCACGGTGCTGTTCGTCTACGTCTTCGGCGGCGCCGTCTCCGGCAACCAGGACTCCTACAAGCAGTACATGATCCCCGGCCTGCTCGGGCAGACCGGCCTCACCCTCGCGATGGCCGTCGGCACCGGCCTGAACAGCGACTTCCAAACCGGCGTGATGGACCGCTTCCGGACCCTGCCGATCGGCCGGGCCTCCGTCCTGCTCTCCAAGATGGCCGCCGAGACCTGCCGGGCGCTGCTCTCCTTCGTGATCCTGATCGGCTTCGCGATGTGCATCGGCTTCGAGGTGAAGACCGGTCCGCTGGAGGTCGTGGCCGCGGTCGGCCTGTCGCTGGTGTTCGGCATGTCGATCGTCTGGGTCTCGATGCTGCTGGGCATGGCGCTGCGCAGCGCCCAGGCCGTCCAGGGCGTGGCCATGCTGGTCCTGATGCCGATGCAGTTCGGCAGCTCGATCTTCGCGCCGACCGACACCATGCCGGGCTGGCTCCAGGCCTTCACCAAGGTCAACCCGCTGTCGGCGCTCGCCGACGCCTCCCGCTCCCTGCTCAACGGCCAGGGGCCGCTGGCCCACCCGGTGATGGTCGTGCTGATCTGGTCGGTGGCCACCACCGCGATCTTCGCGCCGCTCGCCGTCGCCCGCTTCCGCAAGCGGACCTGAGAACGGCCGCCGGCCCTCCGCGGGGGAGGGCCGGGGGGCGACCGGCCGGCACCAGGGGACGGGGCCGGCCGGCGGAACGGCTGGCCGGTGACCAGGGACGGACGCCGGTCAGCCGATCCACTCGTACATCCGCTCCCGGACCTGTTCCGGGGTCAGGCCCTCGCCGGCGGCGTGGGCGGCCTCGAACGCGGCGTCGCCCAGCTGGGCCCGCAGGTCGGTCGCCGCCCGGCCGCGCTCGACGCGGTCCAGGTAGCCGCCCTTCGGGCCGTTCAGCACGTGGTGCGCGCCGTGCAGCACGGTGGCCTGCCGGGCCCGCTCCAGGTCGCCGTCGCGCTCGGCGAAGGCGCGCAGCACCCCCACCACCGCGGGGACCACCATGACCGTCATCTGCTCGCCGAAGCCGCTCGTGCGCGACGTCTCGCGCAGCAGCGTCCGCCCCTCGCGCAGCATCGCGAGCCCCTCGTCCGGCCGGCCCGCCCGGGCGGTGATCCAGCCCCGGGTGGTGGTCAGCATCCCGGTCACGATCCCCGGGGCGAAGCTGCCGACGCTGGTCGCCTCCATCCGGTCCAGCTCGGCCAGCGCCTGCGCGTACTCACCGCGCAGCATGTGGACGCCGCAGAGTGTGAGGCCGCCGAACAGCAGCGCGCCGGTGGAGGAGTGGTCCGCGCTGTGGTGATCCAGCCCGGCCAGCGTCTCCCGGATGATCCGCTCGCCGCGCTCCATGTCCTGCTCCAGCAGGGCGGAGCCGAGGTTCACCCGCAGCATCGGCACCTCGTGCGGCGTCCCCAGCTCCTCGGCCAGCTCGATCGCCCGCTCGTACGCGACGGCGGCCGCCTCCGGATCGCCCCGGTTGGCCAGCGACTCGCCCTGGGCGGACAGGGCCTGGGAGACCCCCCAGAGGTTGCCGGCCTGCTCGAACAGTTCCAGGGAGCGCTGGCCGTCCAGGATTCCCTGGTCGGCCCCGCCCGGCCAGTCGTTCAGCATCTTGGCCCGGAGCTGCAGGATGAACGCGAGGTCGTTCGGCCCGCCGTGCTCCTCGCAGCCGCGGACGGCGTCGTCCAGCAGGCTCCTCATCATTTCCAGCCGGCCGGCCAGGAACGCCCCGAACACCCGCATCAGGCCCGGGAACCGGTAGGCCTGCGGCAGCTCCGGGGTGTAGACCTCCAGCAGCTGCTCCGCGACGGCGATCGCCACCGGGTTGCCGAGCACGTCCAGGTTCCCCTCGAACATGCCCATCAGCCGGTACATCGCGAGCAGTCGTCGGGCCTCCTCGACGACCCCTTCGGGCATCGGCAGGCCGTAGGAGAGCACGTCCCGCTCCAGCGGTACGGGCGGCTTCGGGCCGAACGGATCCGGCCCGAGCGCCGCGACGGCGTCGTACCAGCCGCGGGCCTCCATGCTGTAGCCGCGCAGCGACCAGTACCAGCTCATGCCGAGGGTGAGGACCAGCGACTGCTCCTCGTCCCCGAGGTCGATGGCGCGCCTCAGCGCGGCCCGGATGTTGTCCAGCTCGCGCTCCAGCACCGTCAGCCAGTGCAGCTGCTGGGGGCCGTGGATGTTCAGGAAGGCGGTGGCGGCGATGGTACGGAAGTGCGTCAGGTGGCGGGCCCCGGTCGCGTCGCGCTCCTCCTCGGACTCGGCGAGGCGCTCGGTCGCGTACTCGTGGATGGTCTCCAGCATCCGGTAGCGCGGCAGGCTGCCGTCGTCCAGGTCGGCTACCAGCAGGGACTTGTCGACCAGCGACAGCAGCAGGTCGGCGACCTCCCCGCCGACCACCTCGACGCCGTCCGCGCAGATCGCCTCGGCGTCCTCCAGCTGCCAGCCGCCGGCGAACACCGAGAGCCGGCGCAGCACCGCCCGTTCGCGCTTGCCCAGCAGGTCCCAGCTCCAGTCGACCACCGCGCGCAGGGTCTGCTGACGCGGCAGCAGGGTGCGGCTGCCCGCGGTGAGCAGGGCGAACCGGCCGTCCAGGCGGTCGGCGATCTGGCGTGCCGTCATCACCCGCAGCCGGGCGGCGGCGAGTTCGATGGCCAGCGGCAGGCCGTCCAGGCGGCGGCAGATCTCGGCGCAGGCCGCCGGGTCGGTGTCCGGGTCGAAGCCGGGTCGGGCGGCGGTGGCGCGCTCGGTGAGCAGGCGCAGCGCCACCGGGTCGGGCAGCGGCTCGACCGGCAGCACGGTCTCGCCGGGCACGCCGAGCGGCTCCCGGCTGGTGGCGAGCACGGTCAGCTCGGGGCACTCGGTGAGCAGGATGTCGGCGAGGTCGGCGGCGGCCTGGATCAGGTGCTCGCAGTTGTCCAGGACGAGCAGCATCCGGCGGTGGCCGCAGTGTTCGACCAGCCGGCGCACCGGGTCCTCGGCGCGCTTCTCGATCACCTCGGCGACCATGCCGCCGCTGTGCAGCACGATCTCGCGCAGGCCGAGCGCGGAGACCACGGCGGCGGGCACCGCGTCCGGGGTCTCCAGCGGGGCGAGTTCGGCCACCCAGACGCCGTCCGGCCAGTGCCCGGCGGACTGCTCGGCGCGGCCGGCCTCGATCGAGAGCCTGGTCTTGCCGGAGCCGCCGGGGCCGGTCAGGGTGACCATCCGGCGCTCCGTCAACGTCCCGCGCAGTGCGGCGAGATCGCTCTCCCGGCCGACGAAGCTGGTCAGCCGGCCGCGCAGGTTGCCGCCGACGCGCGGGGGTTGGGGCGCCCCGGACCGCCCGGCGGCCGGCGGGGTCGGCGGGGTCGGTATGGACTCCGGAGCGGGCGTGGTCGGCGCGGCGGCGGGCGCCGGTTCGACCTCGGCCGGGGTCAGCAACGTGGCGTACAGGGACTGGAGTTGGCGCCCCGGGTCGACGCCGAGCTCCTCGGCGAGGGCGCGCCTGGTCCGCTCGTAGTGGCGCAGCGCCTCGGCGGTGCGACCGCTCTCGTGCAGCGCCCGGATCATCAGCTGCTGCAACGGCTCGTCCAGCGGCTGCCGTTCGCAGAGCTCGGTGAGCTCGGCGACCAGTTCGGCGGCCCGGCCGAGCCCGAGCTCGGCGGTGATCCGGTGGCGGCGGGCCTCCTCGCGCTGGGTCTCCAGCCGGGCGGCCGGGCCGCCGCGGTCCGGCAGGTCGGCCAGGGCGGGGCCGCGCCACAGCGCCAGGGCGGCGCGCAGCCGCTCGGCGGCGAGCGCGTGGTCCCCGGTGTCGAGGGCGCGGCGGCCTTCGGCGCCGAGCCGCTGGAACTCGGCGAGGTCGGTGGCCGGGTCGGTCAGCCAGTACCCGGCCGGGCCGGAGCCGATCTCGTCCCGGCCGACGGTCCGGCGCAGCCGGCCGACCAGGGTCTGGAGCGCGGCGGAGGAGTCCTGGGGCGGCTCGGCCTCCCACACCTCGTCCACCAGCAGGTCGGCGGGCACCGGACGGCCCTGCCGGAGGGCGAGCGCGGTGAGCAGTGCCCGCAGCCGGGCGCCGCCTAGCGGCACCGGGGTGCCGTCGTCGTGGTGGGCCGTCGTGGTCCCGAGGATGCCGTAGTACACCGGTCCATTCTGGTCGATGGGCGGCGATCGGGGCGCACAATTGTCCAGGGGCCCCTCACCGGCGGCGGAACCCGGACGGGGCCCTCGGACGTTCACCCGGGACGGCTTGTCCGGTCACCGGCCCGCCCGGCATGATCGATCCCCTGCCCGCTTTTCCTCGGACACCCGGAGCACCCACACCATGACCTTCGCCGCCACGCAGCGCTCACGCAGCGAGGACCGCCGGATCAGCCCGGTGTTCTGGGTGCTCCTCGCCGTCCTCGCCACCTCCGGCTGGGCGGTGTACTCGGGCTACGGGAACGCCGCGTTCGGGGTGTTCCTGTTCGTGGTGGCGGGCTGGATGGTCTCGCTGTGCCTGCACGAGTACGCGCACGCGCGCACCGCCCTGCACGGTGGCGACATCAGCGTCGGCGCCAAGGGCTACCTCACGCTCAACCCGCTGAAGTACACCAACGTGCTGCTCAGCTTCGTGCTGCCGATCGTGTTCGTGATCCTGGGCGGCATCGGCCTGCCCGGCGGCTCGGTCTGGATCGAGCGGGACCGGATCCGGGGCCGGCTCAAGCACAGCCTGATCTCGGCGGCCGGGCCGCTGGTGAACGTGGCGTGCGCGGCCCTGCTGCTGATCCCGATCGGCGCCGGCTGGCTGGACGACCCGACGGTGCACGCGGTCTGGAACGGCTACGAGCTGAACGTCTCGCCGTTCGCGGGCGCGCTCGGCTTCCTCGGCCTGCTCCAGCTCAGCGCCGCCCTGCTGAACCTGCTGCCGGTGCCCGGGCTGGACGGCTACGGGATCGTCGAGCCCTGGCTGTCGTACAAGACCCGGCGCGCGGTCGAGCCGTTCGCGCCGTACGGGCTGCTGGCCGTGTTCGCGCTGCTGTGGCAGCCCTCGGTGAACTCGTTCTTCTTCGGGGTCATCCACGACCTGATGAGCCTGTTCGGCGTGGACCAGGACTACGCGACGCTCGGCCGGTACCTGTTCAGCTTCTGGAAGAACTAGCCGACTAGCCCTGCTCGGCTGCCGCGGCGGCGGCCGTGGCCTCGGCGATCTTCGCGCGGCGGCGGTTCATCCAGAGCACGTTGCTCGCCACACCGGCCATCGGGAGCCAGATCAGGCCCAGCCAGAAGCCCTGGGTCAGCGAGACCACGGCGGCCGCCAGCGCGAGGACGACGACGATCAGGGCGAAGAGGGACGTGCGGGGCATGGCGGGAGGCTCCTAGGGCCGGGTGCGGTCGGCCGGGTTGCGGCCGCACCCATTGTCGCCGACCTCACCTCCGGAGCTGGTCCAGGGGTGAGGCCGACACGGCTCCACCGGATCTCAGACGTCCGTCACCCGCAGGCCCGCGTGGGCCTTGTAGCGGCGGTTGACCGAGATCAGGTTGGCCACCAGCGACTCCACCTGGTGCGCGTTGCGCAGCCGGCCCGCGAAGATCCCCCGCATGCCGGGGATCCGGCCGGCCAGCGCCTGCACGATGTCGGTGGCGGCCCGCTCCTCGCCGAGCACCATGACGTCGGTGTCGATCTGCTCCACCGACTCGTCCTGGAGCAGCACCGCCGAGAGGTGGTGGAAGGCGGCGGTGACCCGGGAGTCCGGCAGCAGCGCGGCGGCCTGCTGGGCGGCGCTGCCCTCCTCCGGCTTCAGCGCGTACGCACCCTGCTTGTCGAAGCCGAGCGGGTTGACGCAGTCGACCACGATCTTGCCGGCCAGTTCCTCGCGCAGCGCGGTCAGGGTCGAGGCGTGCCCGTCCCAGGGCACCGCGACGATCACCACGTCGCTCTCCCGGGCGGTGGTGGCGTTGTCGGCGCCACGCACGCCGAGGCCCAGCTCGGCGGCGGAGGCCTCGGCCCGGGCCGCGTCGCGCGAGCCGATGATCACCTGCTGGCCGGCCTTGGCCAGTCGCAGGGCCAGGCCGCGCCCCTGGTCGCCGGTGCCGCCGAGGACACCGACCACCAGCTGTGAGACGTCCGGCAGTTCGTGGGCCGGGTTTGTCGCTGAATCGAGGGAAGTCATGGGCCGATCCTGTCAAACCCCCGGCCGGACGCGACATTCTGGGCCGCATGGACGCGGTGAGAGTTTCGGCACTCCGGCAGCACCTGGCGGGCACCGGCTGGCTGGAGGCGGTCGGCGGCTTCGCCGGGTCGCTGCGGCGCTCGGTGTCGCGGCGCGGGGCCGGCGGACTGCTGCTGATCGGCACCGAGGCGTACGAGCCCTGGCATCTGGCCGCGCACCTGGCCGACGAGGCCGCCTGGTCGGCCGTCCCCCGACTGGCGCCCACCCTGCTGCGGCACGCTCCGCCGGTCGGCGCCCCGGCGCACCTCGCGCACGGCCTGAGTCGGCTCACCGGGGCCGGGCGCGGCGCCACCGTCCTGGTGGTGGCGCCGGAGACGGCCGGCGCGCCGCTGCTGGAACGGGTGCAGGACGCCCGCCGGCACGGCGCGACCGTGCTCGCGCTGGACGGCGCCGCCCCCGCCGAGCCGGGCGACCTCGGCGGGCTCGCGCACGAGCGGCTCGCCGTCGGCACCGCCGACGAGGAGCCCTTCGACCTCGCCCAGCACCTGGTCAGCGCCGCCGCCGGGCGGCCCCCGGCCCGCCGCGCCGCGCTGGACCGGCTCGCCGAACTCGCCGGCCGGCTGACCGCACCGCCCGCGATCAGCCGCTGGTAGCCCGGGCCCGACCCGGCCGTTGTCAGCGAGGTGTCGGGCTGACGGTCGTGTGTCGGGCTGAAAAACCCTTTGCGAACCCGGCGGCCCGCGTTCGAGGATGCTGGTTCGTGAACGACGACGAACCCCCGCATCCCCCCGGCACCTCCGGACGGTTGCGCACGCTGCTGCGCTCGCTCGCGCCCGACCTCTCGCCCTGGCGCGCCTCCCGCGACTTCCGCTTCCTCTGGCTCTCCGGCTGCGTCACCAGCTTCGGCAGCTACCTGACCTACGTCGCCGTGCCGATGCAGATCAAGGAGCTGACCGGCTCCTCCTTCGCGGTCGGCCTGATCGGCGCCTTCGAGCTCGTCCCGCTGATCGTCTTCGGCCTGTGGGGCGGCGCCCTCGCCGACGCCCTGGACCGCCGGAAGCTGGTGCTGCGGGCCGAGGCCGGGCTGGGCCTGCTCGCCGGCCTGCTGCTGCTCAACGCGCTGCTGCCGTCCCCGCTGCTCTGGCCGATCTACCTGGTCGCCGCGCTGGTCGCGGCCTGCGACGGGTTGCAGCGCCCGGCCCTGGACTCGCTCACCCCGCGGATCGTCCCGCACCAGCACCTGACCGCCGCGTTCGCGCTCAACTCCCTGTACCGCAACGCCGCTTCGGTGGCCGGTCCGGCGCTGGCCGGCGTCGTGGTGGCGTTCTCCGGGGTGGGGACGGCGTACGCGCTGGACGTGCTCACCTTCGCCGCATCGCTGCTGCTGCTCGTCCGGATCCGGGCGGTGCCGCCGGCCACCGGCGCCGAGCGGCCGTCGGTGCGGGCGGTGCTCACCGGCGTCCGGTACGCGTGGAGCCGCAAGGACCTGCTCGGCACCTACACGATCGACCTCTGCGCGATGCTGTTCGCCTTCCCGGTGGCCGTCTTCCCCTTCCTGGCCTCCGAGTTGGGCGCGGACTGGGCGCTCGGCCCGATGTACGCGGCCTCCGCGGCCGGCGCCCTGCTGGTCGGGGCGACCAGCGGCTGGACGTCCCGGATCCACCGGCACGGCCGGCTGCTGGTGGTCGCCGCCGTCGGCTGGGGCGCGGCCATGGCCCTGGCCGGCCTGTCCGGGAGCATCTGGCTGGTGCTGCTCGGCCTGGCGCTGGCCGGCGGCGCCGACGAGATCAGCGGGCTGGCCCGCTCGACCATGTGGAACCAGTCCATCCCGGACGAGGTGCGCGGCCGGATGGCCGGCGTCGAACTGCTCAGCTACTCCGTCGGCCCCCAGCTCGGCCAGGTCCGGGCCGGCACCATGGCCGGGCTGGTCGGCGTCCGCGCCGCCGTCTGGAGCGGCGGCCTGATCTGCGTCGTCGCCGTCCTCGCGGTGGCCGCCGCGCTGCCCAAGCTGCTCGCCTACGACGACCGCACCGACCCGCACACCGCCGCCGTCCGCGCCGGGCACGAGCGCGCGGAGCGCGAGCGGGAGCAGCAGCGGGAGCGGGAGGCCGCCGCGGCGACGGACTGACGGCGGCCGGCCGGCCGGCGGCGACGGCTTGACGGCAGAAGCCGTCCGCCGGACGCCGCCCCGGCCGCTACTCGCCGCCGCCGTCCTTCGGCGTGTCGTTCCAGCGCTCGTCCCCCTGCCGCCACTCCCGGTTGCGCTCGTCGGCGAGTTGCAGGGCGTGCGAGGCCTCCTCCGGGCTGTCGTACGGGCCGAGGCGGTCCTTGGCGGGGCACTCCGGCCCCTCCTCGACCTTGCCGTGCTTGATGCAGTAGAACCACTCGCCGGGCTTGCCGGTCGGCTTGCGGTGGAATCCCAGGGGCATGGTGCCCTCCCGTCGAAGCGATGGGGTCGTACCGATCATTCCCCGGCCGGGGCCGCCGCGCACACCGCCCGGGCGCGCCGGGGGCGGCCGATAGACTCGCGGCCATGGCTCTCGTACCCGGCATCCAGTCCCCCACCCGCAAGGTCCCGGCGCACATCGCGCGCCCCGAGTACGTCGGGCGGCCCGCCCCGACGCCGTACACCGGGCCCGAGGTGCAGACCGCCGAGACGATCGAGAAGATGCGGATCGCGAGCCGGATCGCCGCCCGGGCGATGGCGGAGGCCGCCAAGCTGATCGCCCCCGGCGTCACCACCGACGCGCTGGACGCCGTCGCCCACACCTACATGTGCGACCACGACGCGTACCCGTCCGACCTCGGCTACCGCGGCTTCCCCAAGTCGGTCTGCACCTCGATCAACGAGGTGATCTGCCACGGCATCCCGGACTCGACCGTGCTCCAGGACGGCGACATCGTCAACATCGACGCCACCGCGTACATCCACGGAGTGCACGGCGACCTCAACGCCACCTACCTGGTCGGCGACGTCGACGAGGAGTCCCGGCTGCTGGTCGAGCGGACCCGCGAATCCCTCAACCGGGCGATCAAGGCCGTCAAGCCCGGCCGTCAGATCAACGTGATCGGGCGGGTCATCGAGTCCTACGCCAAGCGCTTCGACTACGGCGTGGTGCGGGACTTCACCGGGCACGGCATCAACACGTCGTTCCACTCCGGCCTGATCATCCCGCACTACGACAGCGAGCGGGCCACCGAGGTGATCAAGCCGGGGATGACCTTCACCATCGAGCCGATGCTCACCCTGGGCACCTACGACTACGAGATCTGGCCGGACGGCTGGACGGTCGTCACCAAGGACCGCAAGCGCACCGCCCAGTTCGAGCACACCCTGGTGGTCACGGCGGACGGCGCGGAGGTCCTCACCCTGCCGTGACCCCCGGCCGGGCGCCGGTTCAGCCGATGAGCCACTGCTCCTCGGCGACGGCGCCCACCTCGGTGCAGGCGTCGGTGAGCACGTCCAGGACGCGCAGCGGGTCCGGCAGCGGCTGCTCGGGCCCGCGCAGCCACCGCACCTGCGAGCCGTCCGGCAGCGCGGCCGGCGGCAGCAGGGTGTACGAGCCGCGGCAGTGCCAGCGCAGGCCGGGGTGCTCGGACATGGTGTCCGGGGTGGAGTCGAGGACGCTCGGCCACCACTCGTCCTCGTCCTGCGGGGTGCCCCGGGTGGCGGTGAAGAACAGGTAGCGGTCCTCGCCGACGGCGGCGACCGGGCCCTCGACGCCCCGCTCGGTCAGCCGCTCCAGAGCCAGCCGGCCGGCCTCGACCGGGACGTCCAGGACGTCGTGGGCGCGGCCGGTGGCGGTGATGAAGTTGGTCTGCGGATCGCGGGCGAGCCAGCGGGCGAGCTGCTCGGGGTCGGTCGTGGCCTGGGTCTGCCAGGCGAAGGAGACCGGGTGCTGGGCGGGCGCCGGACAGGCCACCCGGTCGCAGGAGCAGCGGTAGCCGGCCGGATGCGCGGCCGGCGCGAGCGGGAATCCGGCGCGCACCGCGCCGAGCAGCTGATCGAGCCGGGCGGCGGGGCCGTCCACCTCACCCGACCTGGCCCGCTGACGCTCACGCTTCTGCCACCAGGTCGTCCACCTGCCGCCGGCTTCCATCGGGCCCCTTCCGCGCACTGCCGTACCTGGTGCGGCACAGCGTTCGACGTACCACTCCGACGCAACGCACAGCGCCCCCCGCTGCTTCCCGGGACGGTGCTCGGCCCTGCTGTCCACGCCCTGCCGACCGGGAACCGGGGTCACCGGAGGGCCGACGCCCGGGTCACGGTACGCAGTCGCGGCAGCACGCTGTCCGCGCCAGGTCGGCCGGAGGGCGCGCGGATCCGCGCCCCGCCCGGCCCGTACGGGGCCCGCTGACCCGGGTGAACCCCGGGGGCGTAACAGGAAGGATAAGGGTGCGCGGGGCCTCCGGATGACCGGGGGCGGTGCCTCTCCGGTCACACTCCCCGCACCCGGCCGGAGGGCTCGGGCGGGTGCGCCGGTCACCCGTGCGGAGGTGAGACCCTGGTGGGGTGAAGAGCGCGGACACCGAATTCGTCGGCGGCCCCCTGGACGGCCGCATCCTCCCCATCCCGCTGGGGCCGATGTTCGGCGTGCCGAAGACCTACAAGGTGCCGGTCCCCGCGCACGGCGACTCCCCCGCGCGCACACTGGTGTACGTCCGGTCCAAGCAGGTGCGGGGCATCAGCTGGCACTGGCGCTACGAGTTCGACGAGGCGGCCACCGCCCGCGCGTCCGGCTGACGGCCGCGCCGCCCGCACCGGCCGCCGCCCCCAGCCTCCCCGGGAGGACGGCATGGCGAGAACGGCACGGCACCCCCGCAGCCGCCCCCAGGCGGTCGCGCACCACAACCGGCAGGTCGCCGGCGTCACCGGGGCGCTGCTGGTGGCGGTGTGCGTCTACACCGTGGTGATCGGCCCGAACGGCTGGCTCTGGTTCGGCTGGGCGGTGCTGCTGCTCGCCTGCATGGCCCTGTTCACGGTCCACCCCTGAACAGCCGCACCGCCTGTGCCCAGCCCCCCACGGCGGTCAGTCCTCGTCGGCGAGGATCAGGTACAGCTTCTTGCGCGCCTCGGTGAGCACCACCAGGCCCTTGGCCCGCTGCGCCTCGGTGCCCGTCGCCATCACCTGGCGGATCGCCTGGTCGACCGCGGCCAGCGCCTGGCCGACCTCCTGGACGGCCTCCCAGTCGACCTCCCGGCCGGCCTCCGCCCACGGCTCGGCGGGCCCCGCCTCGGCCTCGGCCCGGCCCGCCTCGGTGAGCGATACCAGCCGCTTGCCGCCGACCTCCTCCGCGGTGATCAGGCCCTCCTCCTCCAGCAGTTGGAGGTTGGGGTAGATCGAGCCCGGGCTCGGCCGCCAGGCCCCACCCGTCCGCTCGGAGATCTCGGCGATCATCTCGTAGCCGTGCATCGGCCGCTCCTTGAGCAGCGCCAGCAGCGAGGCCCTGACGTCCCCGCGCCGCGCCCGGCCGCCGCGGCGCCCGTGCGGGCCGCCCCGGCGCCCGCCGTACCCGCCGAAGCCGTGCCCGAACGGGCCGCCCATCGGCCGCCCGGGCCCACCGCCGCCGAACGGCGGCGGGCCGAAGCCGCCGAAGGCCTCCCGGCCCTCGAACTCCCGCCCTTCGAAGTCCGGCCCCGGCCCGCGGCGCCAGCCCCCGCGCGGACCCTCGCCGCTGAACCGCATTCCCGGATTTCCTCGGTTTCCTGAGCGCATGGCGCTCACCTCCTCGTTCACCGAGCCAGTCGAGTTACTGTCTCGATAGCTCGACGATATATCGGCGACTGTCGCTCGTCAACGGATTCCGACACGAACGGCGCATCGGCACCCAACCCCGCCGCCCAGGCCCCGTCCGCCCGCTACGGTGACGGGCATGGCCGGTGAACGAGACCTCGCGAAGCTGCTGCACGGGATGCGCCCGCTGCTCAACCCGGGGCGGTACGTCTACTGCACGCTGCCCGCCAAGGTGCCCGCGGGCATGCGGCCGGCGGTGACCGTCGCCGAACCCGAAGGGGTCACGGTCGTCGTCACCCAGGAGGAGGCCGACGCGCTCGGGCTGCGCTACGAGTACGTGGCGGCCTGGATCACCCTGCAGATCCACTCCGCCCTGGAGGCCGTCAGCCTCACCGCGGCCGTCGCCGGGCGCCTCGCCGAGGAGGGGATCAGCTGCAACGTGGTGGCCGGCTTCCACCACGACCACCTGTTCGTCACCGCCGACGATGCCGACCGCGCCGTCCGGGCCCTGGAGGAACTGGCCGCCCGGCCCGCCTGACGACGCCGTCGAGTGGCCGCCCCCGCAGGGCCCTCCGACACTGGGAACGGCTGCCCGGCCACCCGGCCGGCCCCCACCGGAAGGAGACGGCCGCCATGGCCACCTGCGTCACCTGCGGCAACGACTACTGGCTCGCCTTCGAGATCAAGACCATCACCGGCGACACCTACACCTTCGACAGCTTCGAGTGCGCGATGGAGAAGCTCGCGCCGCGCTGCGAGCAGTGCCAGGTCCGCATCGTCGGCCACGGCGTCGAAGTGGCCGGCCGCTTCTTCTGCTGCGCCAACTGCGCCCGCGTCAACGGCGGTCTCGGCGACCAGATCCGCGACGCCGTCGGCGCCCGCCCCGCGTAACGGCGGGCGAGCGGAACAGTCGGCCGGTACCCCCGGTTCCGTCTCCCCAGGTGCTCGCACGACTGGGGCGGCCTCACGAAAAAGGCCCCCTGACCTGCGTTTTCGCAGATCAGGGGGCCTCAGTCGAGCTGGGGCGGCGGAAGAGTCGGCCTGTACGCCGGGTTCTGTCTCCCGGGGTGCTCGCGCGGCCCGGGGAGGCGGCCATCCATCTAGGACTGCCGTTGCCGACAGCCTCGTGCGGTCTACCCGCGGACTCGGGCGAGCAGCCCTCGGTCATCCGCGCACGGCGCCCGAGGGCACCGATCTTGACCTTGCTCCAGGTGGGGTTTACCGAGCCGGCCGAGTCACCCCGGTCGCTGGTGGTCTCTTACACCACCGTTTCACCCTTACCCGCCGCCGAAGCGGTGGGCGGTCTGTTTTCTGTGGCACTGTCCCGCGGGTCACCCCGGGTGGGCGTTACCCACCACCCTGCTCTGTGGAGCCCGGACGTTCCTCGGCGGGTCAGGGACCCGTCGCGACCGCCCGGCCGGCTCTTCCGCCGTAGTGGTCATCGTAGCCGCTCGGGTGGGGCCTCCCGCACACCGGAGCGGACCGCGGGCGGCTCGCCGCCGAGGCGGGCGGCCACCCGGACGGCGGTCGCGGTCGCCCACGGGGTGGTGGTGGCCAGGCCGAGGAGGAGGATCGCGCCGCCCAGGCCCACCAGGATCCACCAGCCGGCGTGGCTGGCCGGGGCGAAGCCCGTCGCCACCGGGCCGACCACGGCCGAGGTGACGACCGTGCCGATCACCGCCACCCCCAGCGACTGGCCGATCTGGCGGCTCGTCGAGGCGACCGCCGCGGCCACCCCCGCCTGGGCGCGCGGCATGCCGGAGACGGCCGCGTTGGTGATCGGCGCGTTGACCATGCCGAAGCCGAAGCCGAACAGCGCGTACGCCGCCAGCAGCAGCGCCGCCGGGGAGTCGGCGGCCAGCCTGGTCAGCAGCAGCCCGCTCGCGACCAGGCCCAGCCCGGCCGCGACCAGCGGCCCGCGCGGGCCCCGGCTGCCGACGATCCGGCCGGACAGCGGCGCGCAGACCAGCATCATCGCGGCCATCGGCAGCGTCCACAGGCCCGCCTCGAACGGGTCGTAGTGCCGGACGTTCTGCAGGTAGAGCGTGTTGAGGAAGAGGAAGCCGCCCAGGGCCGAGAAGGCGCAGACCGCGGTGACGGTGGCGCCGGTGAACGGCGCGCTGGCGAAGAACCGCGGGTCCACCAGCGGTTCGGCCACCCTCCGCTCCCACAGCGGGAAGGCGACCAGCGCGGCCACGGCGACGGCCACCAGGCCGAGGATCAGCGGGGACGTCCAGCCGCTGCCCGGGCCCTCGATGATGGCCGCGGTGCCGCACCCCAGCAGGACGATCATCAGCAGCTGCCCGACCGGGTCCAGCCGGCGCGGCCGGGGCGAGCGCGACTCCGGGACGTAACGGGCGGTCAGGAGCATCGCGACCACGGCGACCGGAACGTTGATCAGGAAGATCGACGGCCAGCCCGCGCCCTCCACCAGGAAGCCGCCCAGCAGCGGGCCGAGCGCCATCGAGATGCCGACCACGCCGCCCCAGACGCCGATCGCCCGGGCCCGCTCCTTCGGGTCGGTGAAGGTGTTGGTGATGATCGACATCGCCACCGGGTTCAGCATCGAACCGCCGACCGCCTGCAACGCCCGGAACGCCACCAGCCACTCCAGGCTCGGCGCCAGACTGCACAGCAGCGAGCCGAGCGCGAAGCACAGCAGCCCGGTCTGGAACACCCGGCGGCGGCCGAAGCGGTCGGCCACCGAGCCGAACAGCATCAGCAGCGAGGCCAGGACCAGGGTGTAGGCGTCGATGATCCACTGCAGCCCGGACGCCGGAGCGTCCAGGTCCCGCTGGATCGCCGGCAGGGCGATGTTCACCACGGTGTTGTCCAGGCCGACGATGAACAGGCTCAGGCAGCAGATCGCCAGGACGAGCAGTCGGCGGCGGCGCCCCGGGGCGCCGGAGGGTTGGGCTTCGGGCACGGGACCGATCCTCCCACCTGGACGGTGCCCGGGGGCCATGTGACGGACCGTCCGGGTGGCGGCGCCGGGGGGAGCGCCGGGGGCGCGTGGAAGCCCGGGGGTCAGACGGCGGCGAAGCGGACGGTGCGGGTGACCGGGTCGGCCTGCGTCAGCCGGACCCGGATCAGCCCGCCGAGCGGCAGCACCACCCCGGGATCGGCGCCGTCGCAGCGGGCCCGGACGGCGGGCCGGCGCAGCTGCACGGTGCCGGCCGCGGGCCGCCGCTCGTCCACGTCGATCACCACGGCGGTGAAGTCCTCGCCCTCCCGGCCGGCCAGCAGCTCCGCCTCCACCAGGTCCACGCAGGCCCGCTCGACCTCGGCCGCGCGGCGGTCCCCGCTCGCCATCAGGCCCGGCACAGCGGGCAGCGCCTCGCGCGCCCAGTCCGGCACCTCCTCCCCCGCCGCCACCGCCGCGCACACCTCCTGCGCGAAGCGGTCCCCGAGCCGGCGCAGCGGCGCGGTGCAGTGCGCGTACGGCGCGGCGAGCGCAGCGTGGCCCGGGTCGGCCGGGGCGGGCAGGCCCCGGGACTCGTCGAAGGCGTGGTAGCCGGCGCCGCGCAGCAGGCCGGTGCACGCGTTGAGGAAGGCGGCGTCCATCGGCGCGTCCGGGTCCAGGGAGCGGATCAGCTCCGGGTACGGGAGCGTCCGCGGCCAGTCCACGTCCAGCGCGGAGGCGATCCGGCGCAGCCGCTCGTACGCGGCGGCGGGCGCGGCGGGCAGGGTGCGCAGCAGGCCGACGCCCGCGTCGAGCATCAGGTCGGCCGCGGCCAGGCCGGTGAGCAGCGAGATCTGCGCGTTCCAGCCGTCGGCGGGGCCGGGCGCGCGGTAGCCGAGGACGTAGCCGTGCAGGGTCTCCTCGACCTCCTGCTCGGGCACCGGGAGGCTGGTCCCGCCCCGCGCGCGCTCCTGCTCCTCGCGCAGCCGGCCGACGGTGGCGAGCAGGGCGAGCTGTTCGTCGGCGCCGCCGAGGTCCACCGCGCGCTGGACGGCCTCGTAGTCGAGGCGGCGGTGCGAGCGGACCAGGGCGCGGCGCAGGTCTGCGAGCACCACGGCGCCGTCGGCGTCCAGGTCCAGCTGCCAGAGCAGGGCGGGCCGGGGCTCGCCGGGCAGCAGGCTGGCGGCGTCCTCGGAGATCCGGGTGGGGTGCAGCGGGACGCGGTGGTCCGGGAAGTACAGGGTCTCGACCCGGCGGCGGGCCTCGGCGTCGATGGCGCCGCCCGGGCGGACGAAGGCGGCGACGTCCGCGATGGCGTAGTACACCCGGTAGCCGCCGCCGGGGCGGTGGAGCAGGTGCATGGCCTGGTCGAGGTCGCGCGAGCCGGGCGGGTCGACGGTGAACAGCGGCAGGTCGGTGGCGTCGTGCTCGGGCAGCCGGGGGCGCTCGGCCGCCTCCTCCGCCTCGGCCAGCACCGGCTCCGGCCACTCGGTGTGGATCTCCAGGCGGGCGCGGAGTTCGGTCAGTTCGGTGTTGATCCGGGCGGAGTCGGCGGCCTTGACGCGCAGTTTTCGGCGAGGCATGCAGGCAGCGTAGGGCGAATCGGGTGATTCCGGACGGATCACCCCGCCGGACGCGCCGGGCGGCCGGTGCCGTTGCTGCTGCCGGGCTCAGCGCCCCAGCAGCGACTTCAGGTCCTTGCCCGCGAGCACGACGGCGTCGTCGTAGCCGCCGGTGGCCAGCCGGAGCATGAAGGCCACCGCGTCGTCCGGGTGCGGGTCGGTGTACGGCTCGCCGTTGTAGTCCAGGAACAGCAGCATCGCCTCGAAGGCGGTGCGCTTGTTCCGGTCGATCAGCGGGTGGTTGCGGGACAGGCTCTGGCCGAGGGCGGCGGCCTTGGTCCACCGGGCGCGGGCGGGGTGGGGCACGGGTGTGAGCGCTCGTAGGGTGGGGTCGAGTGGTCGTTCACGAAGGGGGTTCGGGCGATGGGTGTGGTGAAGGCGACCGGGGCGGCGGTGTCCGGGGTGTTGGCGGCGACGGGGGCGCTGCACGCGGTGTGGGCGGTGACGCCGTGGCCGCTGCGGACGCCGGAGGAGTTCGCGGACACCGTGGTCGGCGCGGGCGACGGAGCGCCGTCCCCGGCGGCCTGCGTCGCGGTGGCGGGGCTGCTCGGGACGGCCGCGTACCTGGTGGGGGCGGAGGCCGGGGTGCTGCCGGCGGTGGGGCCGCGGCGGCTGCGGCGGGCCGGGGTGCGGGCGGTGGCCGGGGTGATGCTGGCGCGCGGCGCCGGCGGCCTGGTGCTGTTCGGGAGGGTCGTCGAGCGGTCGGAGCGGTTCAAGCGGCTGGACACCCGGTACTACTCGCCGCTCTGCCTGGCGCTCGCGGCCGGGGCGGCCGTGGTCGCGGGGGCCGGTGGCGCCGAGTAGCCGCGGCCGGACGGGCCGCCCGGGGCGGACCGGTTTTGCGTAGGGTGGCGGGGTTCATCCGCCACAGAGTGTTGAGGAGTCCGCTGTGCTGGTGCTGTTGCCGCCTTCGGAGGGCAAGGCCGCGTCCGGGGACGGGGTGCCGGTGGCGCTCGACCGGCTGTCGCTGCCCGGGCTGACGGCCGCGCGCGGCGAGGTGCTGGACGCACTGGTCGGTCTCTGCCGGGGTGACGAGGACACCGCCGCGGAGGTGCTGGGGCTCAGCCCCGGGCTGCGCGGCGAGATCGCCCGCAATGCCGGGCTGCCGGCGGCGGGTGCCCGTCCGGCGGGCGAGGTGTACACCGGGGTGCTGTTCGACAACCTGGGTCTGGCCACGCTGGACGCGGCCGCGTACGGCCGGGCCGAGCGGTCGCTGCTGGTCTTCTCCGGTCTGTGGGGAGCCGTGCGGATCTCCGACCGGATTCCGCCCTACCGCTGCTCGATGGGCGTGAAACTGCCCGGCCCGGGGGCGCTCGGCGCGTACTGGCGGGGCGCGATGGCGTCCGTGCTGCCGGAGGTGGCGGACGGGCTGGTGCTGGACCTGCGCAGTTCGGCGTACGCGGCGGCGTGGAAGCCGGCCGGCGAGGTGGCCTCCCGGACGGCGACCGTCCGGGTGCTCCAGGAGCGCAACGGCAAGCGCACGGTCGTCAGCCACTTCAACAAGGCGACCAAGGGGCGCCTGGTGCGGGACCTGCTGGTCGCGGGGATCGAGCCGAAGACGCCGGGCGAGCTGCTGGACGCGCTGCGGGGCCTGGGGCACCGGGTGGAGCTCGCCGCCGAAGGCACGGCGCGCAAGCCGTGGCAGCTGGACGTGGTGGTCACCGAGGTGCACTGAGCCCGGCTCCGGGGGGGCGCCCCCCCCGGAGCCGGGCGTTCAGCCCCGGGCGTTCAGCGCAGGTGCGAGGTGTCGTTGAGCAGCCGCAGCGAGGCGTTGCCGTCCGCGTAGTACTGGACGGCGCAGAACGAGGCGGCGGACAGCTCCATCCGGTACAGCGCGTCCGGCGGGGCGCCGAGCGCCAGCCGGACCAGCGTCTTGATCGGGCTGACGTGGGAGACCACCAGCACCGTCCTGCCGGGGTGCCGGGCGATGATCTTGTCCCGGGCGACGCCGGCCCGGTGGGTGAGCGTGGTGAAGCTCTCCGTGCTGCCGGTGGGCTTGGCCTTCGCCGAGCCGAGCCAGGCCGCCAGGTCCTCCGGGTGGCGCTCCTGCACCTCGGCGAAGGTCAGGCCCTCCCAGTCGCCGAAGTCGACCTCGCGCAGCCCGTCCTCGTACCGGACCTCCAGGCCGAGCCGGGCGGCGACGATCTCGGCGGTCTCCCGGGTGCGGCGCATCGGCGAGGCCACCACGGCCTGGATGCTGCCGCGGGCGGCCAGTTCCTCGGCGGCCCGCGCGGCCTGCCAGCGGCCCTTGTCGGACAGTTCCGGGTCGCTGCCGCCGCTGCCGGAGAAGCGCTTCTGCGGGGTCAGCGCGGTCTCGCCGTGGCGGAGCAGGACGAAGGTGGTCGGGGTGCCGAGGTCGGCGGGGGCGGCCCAGCCGGCCTTGGGGGCGGCGGTCTCCAGCGGCGGCTCGTCCACCACCGCGGCGGCCCGCGGCCGGGGCTCCCACTGGCGGCCGGCCTTGCCCGCGTCCATCGCCTCGTTGGCGAGCCGGTCGGCGTCCTTGTTCCGCTCGCGCGGGATCCAGGTGTACGTCACCCGGGCGCGCGGGAGGATCGTGCGGGCCTCGGCGGCGAGCGGCTGCATGTCGGGGTGCTTGATCTTCCAGCGCCCGGACATCTGCTCGACGACCAGCTTGGAGTCCATCCGGACGTCCACCGAGGCGTCCGGGTCGAGCTCCCGGGCCGCCTTGAGGCCGGCGATCAGGCCCTTGTACTCGGCCACGTTGTTGGTGGCGTGGCCGATGAACTCGGCGGCCTCGGCGATGATCTGCCCGGTGTCGCCGTCCCGGACCACCGCGCCGTAGCCGGCCGGCCCCGGGTTGCCCCGGGACCCGCCGTCCGCCTCGACGATGAAGCGAGCCGCCACCGGGTCAGGCGCCCGAATCGGCGGTGCGGACCAGGATCCGCGAGCAGTTCTCGCAGCGGACCACCTTGTCGGCCGGCTCGGCCTTGATGGCGTTGAACTCGGTGATGGAGAACTCGGTGCGGCAGCCCTCGCAGCGGCGCTGGTAGAGGCGGGCCGCGCCGACGCCGCCCTGCGTCTGGCGCAGCTTGGTGTAGACCTTCAGCAGGTCGGCGGGGACGACGGCGGCGACGGTCTCGCGGTCCCGCTTGACCTTGTCGGCCTCGGTGTCGATCTCGGCGAAGGCGGCGTCCCGGCGGGTCTCGGCCTCGGTGAGGACGACGGTGGAGTGCTGGAGGCGCGCGGTCAGCTCGGTGACCCGGGTCTGGGCGCTCTCCAGCCGCTCCATGACCTCCAGCACGATCTCCTCCAGGTCGCCCTGGCGCTTGGCCAGCGAACCGATCTCGTGCTGGAGGTTCTCCAGGTCCTTCGGCGAGGTGATCGCGCCGGAGTCCAGGCGCTGCTGGTTGCGGGCGGCCCGGGCGCGGACCTGCTCCACGTCCTGCTCGGCCTTGGTCAGCTCGCGCGTGGTGTCGCCCTGCTGGGCCTCGGCGGCGACCACCAGGTCCTTGAGCGCGGTGTGGTCGGCGGAGGCCTTCTCGATCTCGGCGTGCTCGGGCAGGCTCCGGCGCCGGTGGGCCAGCTGGTCGAGCTTCGAGTCGAAGGCCTGGAGGTCGAGCAGGCGGATCTGGTCGGCGGGCGCGGCGTTCAAGGGGAAGGCTCCTGTGAATCGGGTCAGGCGGTGAAGGACATGGGGGCGTGCGCGGTCCACGGGTCGGTGACCCGGTGGGAGACCTTGGTCTCCACGGCCCAGCCGCGCTGGTCGGCGGCGGCGTGCAGGGCCCGCTCGGCCAGGGCGAGCCAGGGCCACTCGGTGGCCCAGTGCGCGGCGTCGACCAGGGCGACCGGCGCCGCCTCGGCGGCCTCGGACGCGGGGTGGTGGCGCAGGTCGGCGGTGAGGTAGGCGTCCACCCCGGCCGCCCGCACCTCGGCGAAGAAGCTGTCGCCCGAGCCGCCGCACACCGCGACCCGGCTCACCAGCCGGTCCGGGTCGCCGGAGACCCGGACGCCCGTGGCGGTGGCCGGCAGGCCCTCGGCCACCTGCGCGGCGAAGGCCGACAGGGGCAGCGGGGGCTCCAGCAGGCCGATCCGGCCGGTGCCGCGACGGCCCAGCGGGTCGGTCGGGTCCGGCACCAGCGGGCCGGTCACCCGCAGGCCCACGGCCTCGGCGAGCGCGTCCGAGACGCCGGGGTCGGCGTGATCAGCGTTGGTGTGCGCGACGTGCAGGGCGATGCCGTTGCTGATCAGCGTGTGCACCACCCGGCCCTTGAAGGTGGTCGCGGCGACGCTGGTGGTGCCGCGCAGATAGAGGGGGTGGTGGGTGACCACCAGGTCGGCGCCCCACTCGACGGCCTCGTCGACGACCGCCTGCACGGGGTCGACGGCGAACAGCACGCGGCCGACCTCGGCCTGGGGGTCTCCGCAGACCAGGCCGACGGCGTCCCAGGCCTCCGCCCACTGCGGCGGGTAGACCTCTTCGAGCGCGGTGATGACGTCGGACAGTTTCGGCACCTGTCGAGACTACCGTGCGCGCGGGGGCGGTCGGGCCTCGGCCGTTCGGCGACCTGGACGGCGGCGGTGCTGCGGGGATGGCGGCGGGTGTGCGGCGGCGGCGAGGTGGCGGCGCGGCTCGGACACGGGTGCCGATGGCGTACGGACGCGCGTCAACCTGCGGCGGGGGCGCCCGGGAGGGGCCGGCGCCGGTCGCACGCGCCCGTGCGCCCGGCGCCCACTGCTCACACGGGAGCCCTCGCACGAATTCGAAACCGCCTCCTGATCACCCTTACGAGTGAAGTGACCGGCTCTACGTTGAGCCACTCCCGCCTCGAAAGTAACTTCAGTCCTGCGAACGGGAGTTGCCCCGACAGTTGCCCCGACCGGGGGTCGGGAAGGCGCTCCGCCGGACACGGGCCCTGGCGAGACCGGGCCCGGGGCGGGCGCGGCCGGGGCTCCTGCCCCAGGCGCGGCACCGCCGTACCAGGGCGGTGCGCCGCACCGGGGCGGCACTCCCGTTCAGGGGCGGCACTCCCGCTCCTTCCGAGGAAGCCGATCAGGCCGGGCCGCACGCCCGGGTGCCGGAGCAGTGGGCACCCGCGGGCGGCGGACGAGACGAAGGGATGTGGTGGCGAATGGCGGCGGGCACATCGCTGCGTACGGCCGGGGGCGGGGAATCGGCGGGCCACGGGCCGGATGCGGCCGGACCGTGGCCGGAGACGACGCGGGCGGCGCTGGCGGACGCCGGCGGCCGGGGAGGCGGCGGCGACTGGGAGGTCACCGCCGGGGGCTTCTGGTGCACGGCCAGGCCGCCCGCGTCGGCTCCACTCCCGGAGCAGGGCTGGAAGCTCCACGTCAGCGCGGCCTCGGCGGTCGGCGAAGCGGTGCTCGCGGCCGTCGTACGGGCCCTCGCCGACGACCCGTGCCCGTTCAAGTTCGCCGCCGGGGAGCAGCGGCTGCGCGAACTCAACTCCCGTAACAGCGATCGGGGTTCGGCGGGCAAGTTCATCACCGTCTACCCGGCCGACGACGCCCAGTTCCGGCGGCTGGCCGCCGGACTCGACCGGGCCACCGCCGGACTGCCCGGGCCCGTCGTGCTCTCCGACCGCCCCTACCGGCCCGGCAGCCTGGTCCACTACCGGTACGGCGCCTTCGCGGCCCGCGCCGAGCTCGGCCACGACGGGGAGTACCGCTCCGTCCTGCACGGGCCGGACGGCGAACGGGCCGAGGACGTGCGCGGCGCCTCCTACCGGGCGCCGTCCTGGGCCCGGGACCCGCTGGCGACCGGTGCGGCCCGGCCGGGGGCGAAGCGCGGCGCGGGCGTGCTGCTCGCCGAGCGGTACGCGATCACCGCCGCCGTACGGCACAGCACCAAGGGCGGGGTCTTCCTCGGCC
Source organism: Kitasatospora sp. NPDC088779 (assembly GCF_040685395.1). Classification (NCBI taxonomy): domain Bacteria; kingdom Bacillati; phylum Actinomycetota; class Actinomycetes; order Kitasatosporales; family Streptomycetaceae; genus Kitasatospora; species Kitasatospora sp. NPDC088779. Next base: position 140,345 of record NZ_JBFBHW010000009.1, read on the forward strand.
GGGAGGCCCCGAGCGGCGCCGAGGTCGTGGTCAAGCAGGCCCGCGCGCACATCGAGATCGACCGGGCCGGCACCGACGCCCGCGACGCCCTGCGGCACGAGGCCGCCCTGCTGACCCGGCTGGACGGGCAGGGCCTGGCACCCCACCCGATCGAACTGATCGAACGGGACGACTCCGTCTTCCTTGTGCAGGAACGAATCGCCGGACAGCCGCTCGGCGCGTGGGTCGCCGCCCGGCTGCGGCGCGACGGCAGCCCCGACGTCGACTGGGCCGAAGCCGGACCGGTCGCGCACGCCCTCCTCGACCTCGTCGAGCAGGTGCACGCCCAAGGGCTCGTCCTGCGCGACCTCTCCCCCGGCAACGTGATGGTCCGCCCCGACGGCCGCCTCCGGCTCGTCGACCTCGAACTCGCCGCCGAAACCGGCCGCCCCGCCGGCTCCGCAGGCACCCCCGGCTACCGCGCCCCCGAACAGGGGCCCGGCCGGCTCGGCCTCGTCCACGACGGCACCTGCGTCGCCGACCCGGCCGTCGACCTGTACGCCCTCGGCGGCCTGCTCTTCCTCCTCGCCACCGGCCACGACCCGCTGCTCCCGGACGACCTCCCCCGGGCCCGCCCGGTCACCGAGCGCCTCGGCCGCTGGCTCGCCCTCGCCGCCCGCACCGGTACCACCGCCCGCCGCCTCGCCCCCGCCGTCCTCGGCCTCCGGGCCGAACAGCCGGGGCAGCGCTGGAGCCTCGCCCAGGTCAGGGTGGAACTCGCGGGCGGAGCCACCGCGGGCGCCCGGCGCAGCGGCGACACGCACCCGGACCCGGCCGACGGCGGCGGAACCCCTGGTGCCGTGCACGGCCACGAGACCACCGCCGCCGTCACTCCCCTGTGGCAGGCACCGAACCGGCGGAACACGCACACCGGGCGCCCCGACGGCCCGCATGCCGCCGGCCCGACCGGCGCCGCCGCCACCGCACCCCCGCAGCGAGCCGCCGACAGCAGTGCCGCGCCCGCCAGGGCCGGTGCCATCCGGGCCGCCACCGCTCCGCCGTGGCGCGCCGCGGCCCACCGGGCCACGCCCGCCGAGCACTCCGGCGACGCCCACGACGACCGTTCCGCGACCGATGCGACCGCCACGACCGGCGGCCCCCGGGCTACCGTCCGACCCGACGGCGCCGCCCCGGACGCCGCCTGCCGCGCGTCGGCCGGCCTCCTCGACCGGGTGCTGTGCGACGGCCTGCGGCAGCTGGCCGTCACGGCCACGCCGCTGCGGCGGGACCGGTTGTGGCCGGTCGTGCCCGCCGGGGAGCGGACGGATCCGTGCAATGTGCAGCACGGCGCCGCCGGGGTGCTGGCGGTGCTGGCGCGGGCGGTGGCGGCGGAGGGCCTGCCGGGCGGGGTGCGCGCGGAGGCCGCGCGGACGGCCCGGACGGCCGCCGGGTGGATCGAACGGCGCCTGGCCGCCGAGCCGGTGGTGCTGCCCGGGCTGCACTTCGGGCGGTCGGGGACGGCCTGGGCTCTGTTGGACGCCGCCCGGGCGCTGGGCGACGAGGGGCTGGCCGTTCGGGCCGCCGCGCTCGCCCGGCGGATCCCCGTCGAGTGGCCCAACCCCGACGTCTGCCACGGCGCGGCCGGCTCAGGGTTCACCCAACTCCGCTTTGCTGCCGAAGGCTTCACCGCCGAAGCCGCCGGTGACCCGGCCTTCCTCGACCGCGCCGCCCACTGCGGCCACGCCCTGCTCGCCGCCGCCCGGCGCGAGCTGTACGGGCGGGTGTGGCCGGTGCCGGCGGACTTCGACTCGGCGCTCGCCGGGATCACCCATCTCGGCTTCGCGCACGGCGTGGCCGGTGTGGGCGCCTTCCTGCTGGCCGCCGCCGAGGCGACCGGTGACCGCGACCTGCTGGCCGGCGCCGTCGAGGCCGGGCACACGCTCGCCGCGACCGTCCGCTGGGACGCGCCGCGCGAGAGCGCCTGGTGGCCGCAGAGCGCGGGCGATCCGGACCGCGTCCGGCTGGCGCACTGGTGCAGCGGCTCGTCCGGCGTGGGCACCTTCCTGCTGCGCCTCTGGCGGGCCACCGGCGACGCCACCGCGCACGGGCTGGCGCTGGCCGCCGGGCGGGCCGTACTGGCCGGGCGCTGGCACGGCGGGGTGAGCGCCTGCCACGGCCTGGCCGGCGACGGCGAGTACCTGCTCGACCTTGCCGAGGTCGCCGACGAGCCGGAATTCCGTTCCGGCGCCGAGGAGTTGGCGCAACTGATCGCTGCCCGGTCGGCGCTGCGGGGCGGCCTGCTGGTGCTGCCGGACGAGACCGGGACGGGCTGCGCGGCCGGCTACGGCACCGGCGCGGCGGGCGCGCTGGCCTTCCTGCTGCGGCTTCGGCACGGCGGCCCCCGACTCTGGGTGGATCCGGCGCCGCCCGCCGTGCGCCGGCTCCAAGGCGCGGGCAGCGGGGTGAGCGGGGCATGAACGTGGCCACCCGGACCGTCGCGCAGGCGCTGCGCCGACTGAGCTTCACCTTCTCCGCCGACGGCGGTCACGCCGCCTGCCTCGCCTCGGCCGCCGACGGCGGCTGGTACGTGGAGAGTTGGCGGCTGCCCTCGGACGGCGGGCCGGCCACCCCGCTGGCGTTGCCGCTGTCCGGCAACCGGTCGGAGAGCCTGCGTTCGCAACTGGTCGCGCTGCCGGACGGCTCGGTGCTGGTCTGCCGGCACGACGGCGAGCGGCACGACCTGGTCCGCCTCTCGTACGGCGAGAACGGCGCCGTGGAGCAGCAGATGGCCACGATCCGGATGCCCGGGCTGCGGCTGCTGCCGGTCCCGACGCCCCACGGCGCCGGTCCTCGGACGCCGGTGGCGCTCGCCCTCGGGACGGACACCCGCCCGGCGACCACCGTCTGGCTGGTGCGGACGGACGGCAGCGAGCCCGAACGGGTCGCCGAGATCCCGGGGTTGCACGGCGGCGGCGCCTGGCTGGACAGCGCCGGGGCGCTGCTGGCGCTGGACCGGGTGAACGCGGGGCTCGTCCGCACCGTGGTGCTGGACCTGCGCAGCGGCACGACCACCCCGCTGCTGGAGATCGGCGAGCGCAGCAACGACCGGCTGGTGCTGTTCGACCCGGACAGCCGGTTCGCGATGGTGCGCAGCGACGCGCCGGGCACCGACCGGCTCGGCTGGGGTGTGCTGGGCGGCGGCGAACCGCTGCGGTTCCCGGAGTGCCTGCACGTCGCGGGCATGTTCCTGCGGCCGGTCGCGCTGCGGCGGACGGCGGACGGCCCGCAGGTGGCGGTGCAGGTCGACCACGGCGCCGGCTCCGCGCTCGCCCTGTGGCGGGCCGCCGCCGGCCGGCTGGACCAGCTGCCGGTGCCGCCCGGCCGACTCGGCGCGGTCGGCCACTGGGGCGGGGCGGCGCTGCGGCTTCCGTACTCCTCGCCCGACCACCCGGCGGCGCTGGCCGCCCTGGACGTGGACGCGCTGCTGGCGCACGGCCCGGCGAAGGCCGGGTCCGGCCCGATGCCGATGCCGCTGCCGCTGCAACTGGCGCCGCTGGGCTCCGGCCTGCCCGGCCCGTGGCGGGACACCGTGCTGCCCTGGCAGCCCGGCGGTCCGCGCACCCCCCGCACCCAGCCGCCGGGTTGGCGGGTGGACGGCAGCACCGCCCCCGGGGACGGCGGCCGCTGGCAGCCCGCACAGAGCCTCGAACTCGCCGGTCCAGCCGGGCCGTTGGAGGCCGTGGTGTACGGCGGGGACACCTGGCTGAGCAGCCCGCACCTGGTGCTGGCGCTCCACGGTGGCCCGGCGGACGCCTGGCGGCTGGAGTTCGACCCGGCCCTTCAGCGGATGGCCGCCGAGGGCCTGGCCGTGATCGCACCGAACCAGCGCGGCTCCACCGGCTACGGGGTGGCGCACGCGATGGCCATCCGGGGCGCCTGGGGCGGGCCCGACCTGGACGACGTGCTGTACCTGCTGGACGGCATCGCCGGCCAGCGCGCGGCACTCGGGCTGGAACCGCCGGCCCTGTTCGGGGTCAGCTACGGCGCGTTCCTGGCGCTGCTGGCGGCCGCGCACGCGCCGTCCGAGCAGGTGTCCCGCTGCGCGGTGGTCGCACCGTTCCTGTCCGGTGCCCGGCTGCTGGCCGAAGCGGCACCCCCCGTACGGGCGTTGACCACCCGGCTGGCCGGCGACGAACCGATCACCGACGCCCGCGGCCCGCGCGACGTCCTCCAGCTGGCGCACCGGCTGAGCGCCCCGCTGCTGGTGGTGCACGGCAACCGGGACGAGGTCGTGCCGGTGAGCCAGTCCCGTTCGCTGCGGCACGAGTTGCTGCGGATCGGCCGGGTCGAGGGCGCGGACTTCCGGTACGTCGAGGCGGCCGGATCGGGCCACGAGGTGCTCGCCGAGGAGGGCGCGGCCGTGCTGCACGAGCTGCTGGCCGCGTTCCTGCGGACCGGCCGACCGGGCTGACCGGGCTGACCGGAGCCCCGGCACCTCGGTACGTCGACTCCTCGACACCTCAGGACGTCGACACCTCGACTCCTCGACACCTCAGGACATCGACACCTCGACTCCTCGACACCTCATCAGGACGTCGACACCTCAACACACAGACTCCCGGGCCCGACGCGGCCCGGGGCACCACCCCGGCGCGGCGGACCGAGCCGCCCGGGGGCGACACCCGATGCCCGCAGGCAGATCGCGGCGGGCGTAGTTCCAGGGGAGGAACCCGATCATGGAGAACATGGTGGACTTCGAGACCGACCTCGCGGCGCTGCAGGACCTGCCGGAGACCGAGTCCGTCGAGCTGACCGGCCACGGCGCCGGCTGCCAGTACACCTGTCTCATCCTCACCTGCCTGATCTTCACCAACAGCTGATCCAGGCGGTGAGCCGTGGGTGCCGTCCCCGCCTGTCCGGACAGGCGGGGACGGCACCGTCCGTTTCCCCGCACATGCCCGACCCCCGACCCGACGTTCCGACGGGAGCTCCGACTTGCCCCGCCGCCCCACCGGCTGGACCCTCGCACTCGGCATCGCCCTGCCGGTCGGGGCCGCCACCACGCTCGCCCTGCCCGCCGCCCTCGCCGCGGCCGTCGACGCCGCCCTCGGCCACCGGCCCGAGTCCGGCGCCTTCGTGCGGCTCGCCCTCGTCCTGGGCGTGGCCGCCGCGGCCGACGCCACCGCCGCCGCGGCCGCCCCGGCCTGCTCCGCCGAGGCCACCGCCGCCCTGCGCGGGCGCCTCGTCCGCCACCTGCTCGCCCTCGGAGCCGGCGGCCGGCTCCGCCACGGACCACCGCCCGGCGACCTCGCCGCCCGCCTGCTGGGCTCGGCCGGCGACGCTGGCGGCCGGCTGCCCGCCGTCCTCGGCGCGGCCACGGCGCTGCTCACCTCGGCGGGCGCGATCGTCGGGCTCGGGCTGCTGTCACCGTGGCTGGCGCTCGCCTTCTTCGCGGGCGTCGTCCCCGGCGTGGTGCTGATCCGGCTCTTCCTGCGCGAGGCCGGGCCGGTGTTCGCCCGCTACCAGGAGGTCCAGGCCGACCTTGCTGCCCGGCTCAGCGACGCCCTCACCGGACTGCGCAGCATCCACGCCGCCGGCGCCGAACAGCGTGAGGCGGCACGGGTGTTGGCGCCGCTACCGGACCTGTCCGCCGCCGGGCTCGCGCTCTGGGCGGCGCAGCGGCGCACCGCCTGGCAGGCCACCCTGCTGATCGCGGTGGTCGAGGTCGCGGTGCTCGCCACCGCCGGGGCGCTCCTCGCCGGCGGCACCCTGGCTCCCGGGGCACTCGCCGCCGCGGCCGGCTGGGCGGCCCTCGGCGCCGGGCTCTTCGAACAGGTCGAGGCGCTGGTCGCGGTGGCGCACGCCCGCGCCGGGCAGGCCCGGGCCGACGAACTGCTGGCCGTCCGCCCGGCCGAACCCGGCCGGGCGGCCCTCCCCGCCGACGGCTACGGGGAGGTCGTCCTGCGCGGCGTGGTGGTGCGCGACGGCGACCGGGTGCTGCTCGGCCCGCTCGACCTGACGATCCCCGGCGGCCGCACGGTCGCGCTGGTGGGACGCTCCGGCTCCGGCAAGTCCCTGCTGGCCGCGCTGCCCGGGCGGCTGCGCGACCCCGACGAGGGCGCCGTACTGATCGACGGCGTCCCGGTGGACGCGCTGGCCCCGTCCGAACTGCGGCACGCGGTCGGCTACGCCTTCGCCCGGCCCGCCCTGATCGGCCGTACGGTCCGCGACGCGCTGGCCGGCGCCGGCCCCGCCGAGGCGGCGGCCGCCCGCGCGGACGGCTTCCTCCAGCGGCTGCCCCGGGGCTGGGACACCCCGCTCGACGAACTCCGGCTCTCCGGCGGCGAACTGCAACGCCTCGGCCTGGCCCGGCTCCTGGCCCAGCCCGCCCGGGTCGTCGTCCTCGACGACGCCACCTCGGGCCTGGACCTCGCCACCGAGCACCTGGTCACCGAGGCCCTCGACCGCGCCACCCTCGGTCGCACCCGGCTGGTGGTCGCCCACCGCGCCGGCGTCGCCGCCCGCGCCGACCTCGTCGCCTGGCTCGACGCCGGCCGCCTGCGCGCCCTCGCCCCGCACGCCACCCTCCTCGCCGACCCCGACTACCGCGCCGCCCTGTCGGACACCGCCCTCCAGACGGCCGCCGTCTGATGGCCCGCCACCGCACCCCGCCCGACGGCGGCGCGGGAAGTCGGCCCTCTCGACTTCCCACGCAACCGCCCGCCCCGGCGCCCGGCACGAGGAGTCGGCATCGCCGACGGCCCGCAACAGCCGGAGCCCCGCACCGGCCCGGCGCGGGCCGACCGCCCGGCACCGGAAGTCGGCGTCGTCGACTTCCGGCGTCCGCCTCCCCCGGGTGGGTGCTGCTGTTCCGGCAACTGGCCGTCACGCGCGGGCCGCTGCTCCGGCTGCTCGGGTGGTCCGGGGTGGAGGCGCTGCCGCCGCTGCTGTCCGGGCTGCTCGTCTCGGCCGCCGTCGACCAGGGGTTCCTGGCCGGGCGGCCGGGGGCCGGGGTGGCCTGGCTGGCCGGGTTCGGCGCCTCGATGGCCGTCCGGGCGTACGCGGCGCGGGCCGGGTTCCCGCACCTGGCGGGGGTGGTGGAGCCGCTGCGGGACGCCCTGGTCGAGCGGGTGGTCCACAGCGCGCTCGCCCGGCCGTCGGCGGATCCGGCCGAGGTCGCCCGGCTCACCGAACAGGTCGAGTCCGCAAGGCAGTTGACCGCCACCCTGCTGCGCACCCTGCGCGGCGTCGGGGTCACCCTGGTCGCCGCCCTGGCCGGTCTGGCGCTGCTGGCGCCCGTCGTCCTGCCGCTGGTCCTGCTGCCGCTGCTCGCCGCCGGGTTCCTCTTCGCCCGTCTGCTGCGCCCGCTGGTGGCGCGGCGGCACGCGGTCGTGCTCGCCGAGGAGCGGCTGGCCGCCGAGGCGGGGCGGGCGCTGCACGGGTTGCGCGACGTGCAGGCCACGGGCACCCGGGAGCAGGTCGCCGAGGCACTGACCGGGGCCGCCCGGGCGAGCGCCGCTGCCTCCCGCGCCCTGGGTCGGGCCTCGGCCCTGCGCGCGCTGGTCGTGGCCCTCGGCGGCCGGCTGCCCGCCCTGGCCGTCCTCGCCGCCGCGCCGTGGCTGCTCGCCCGCGAGGCCCTGACCCCCGGCGAACTGCTCGGCGTCGCGACCTATCTGCTGCAGCAACTCGACCCGGCGGTGCGGACGTTGGCGGGTACGGTCGGCGGCTGGCTGCTCAACCTCGCCGTCGTCCTGGACCGCCTGGCGGCCACCACGATCGACCCGCCGGCGGACACCGCCCCCAGCGCGCTGCCGGGGAGAGCCGCGGGGCAGGAGCCGGAGGTACGGGTCAGCGGGTTGAGGTACGGGCACGGCGGGGCCGGGGCGCCGGTGCTGGAGGGGCTGGAGTTCGGGTTCGCGCCCGGGGAGCACGTGGCCGTGGTGGGAGTGAGCGGGGCGGGGAAGTCGACGCTGGCGGCCCTGCTGGCCGGGGTGCTGACGCCGACGGGCGGGGCCGTGTCGGTGGGCGGGGTGCTGACGCCGACGGGCGGGGCCGTGTCGGTGGGCGGGGTGCGGCCGGACGGGCTGGCGGGGGCCGCGCGGGCGCGACTGGTGGCGTTGGTGCCGCAGGAGGCGTACGTGTTCCCGGGGCCGGTGCGGTCCAATCTGACCTGGCTCTCCCCGGAGGCCACGGAGGAGCAACTCGCCCGTGCCGTCCGCGTACTGGGGGCCGATCAGGTGGTCGCGCGGCTGGGCGGCCCGGAGGCCGTCCTGCGCGATCCGGGCGTGCTGTCGGGCGGGGAGCGGCAGTTGCTCGCGCTGGTGCGGACGTATCTGTCGCCGGCGCCGGTCGTGGTGCTGGACGAGGCGACCTGCCATCTGGACCCGCATGCGGAGGAGCGGGTCGAGCGGGCGTTCGCCGCCCGGCCAGGGACTCTCGTCGTGGTCGCGCACCGGATCAGTTCGGCCCTGCGCGCGGACCGGGTGCTGCTGCTGGACGGCGGGCGGGGGGTGCTCGCCCGGCACGGCGATCTTCAGGTGCTGTCCCCGCTGTACCGCGAGTTGGTCGGTCACTGGCTGGGTTCGACGGCGGGTCGCGCGTCATGATCTCGATAGGATCTCGTCCGTTCCGGCCGTTATGGTGGCCGGGGCACGGGCCGCGATCACCGGCTGTGGCGCGTACCGAGCGCCCGATCGGGGACCCGACCGCGCGCCGCCAAGCGCCGGCCGGGCGCCGATGACCTGCACCCTCCGCACGGAAAAGACGATTTCTGATGTCCGACACCCTCACCGCCTCCACCGGACCCGCGGCCAACGGGACCGACGCCGACGAGAGCACCGCCGGGTACACCTCGTCGCACGGCCGGCACCGGGGCCGTTCCGCCGCCGACGACAAGCCCGAGGCCGACCCGCACGGCCGGCACCGCGCCGCGGCGGACCGGGGCTGAGCACACCCGCACCGGAAGGGCCCGTCAGGGGGAGCACCCCCCGGCGGGCCCTCGTCGCGTTCGGGCAGGGCCCGCGGCTCAGCGCCCCAGCGTCACGACCGTGCGCAGCGCCTCGCCGCTGCGCATCTGGGCGATCGCCTCGTTGACGTCCGACAGGTCGACGCGGTGGCTGATCATGCCGTCGAGGTCGATCCGCCCGGCCCGCCACAGGTCGACGACCAGGGCGATGGTGCGGGCCACCTGCGCCCCGCCGTAGAGCGAGGGCAGCAGGCGCTTCTCGTTGAAGAACAGCTCGCCCATGGTGAACTGCGCGAGGTCGTCCTGCGCGCCGGCGCCGATCACCACGACCGCGCCGCCGCGCCGGGCCGCGTCGTAGCCGGCCCGGACGGTGGCGGACCGGCCGACGGCCTCGAAGACGTAGTCGAAGCCGCCGCCGGGCAGGCCCTTCGCCGTCGCCCTGAGGTCCTCGGGGGCGATCGCCTCGGTCGCGCCGAACGCCAGTGCCCGCTCGCGGCGCGAGACGACCGGGTCGACGACGGTGATCCGGGCGGCGCCGCAGACCCGGGCACCCTGCACGGTGGCGACCCCGACCCCGCCCGCGCCGATCACCGCGACGGAGGCGCCGGGTTCGACCCGGGCGGTGTTGACGGCGGCGCCGACGCCCGTGGTCACCCCGCAGCCGATCAGCGCGGCGGCCTCGTACGGCAGGTCGGCGGGCACCTTGATGACGGCGTCCGCAGCGACCACGACCTCCTCGGCGAACGCCCCGGTGCCGTAGAACCCGGAGGCCTCGACCGCCGCGCCGCCGTCCTCGAAGCGGAAGCCGGGCGCGCCGAGCCGCCGCAGGCTGGCGATGCACAGGTGGCCGCGGCCCCGCTCGCAGTGCGCGCAGCGGCCGCAGGGCGCCATCCAGCAGAGCACCACGCGGTCGCCGGGGGCGAGGCCGGCCACGCCCTCACCGACCTCCACGACCTCCCCGGCACCCTCGTGCCCGGGGACGAACGGCGCGGGCTGCGGCAGGACGCCGCTCATCGCCGAGAGGTCGGAGTGGCAGAGGCTGGCAGCGCGCATCCGGACCCGTACGGCGCCCGGCCCGAAGCCGACGGCCGTCACGTCCTCCCGGACGTCAAGGGTCTCCTGGCCGGTCTTGTGCAGGACGGCTGCGCGCATGGGGCTGCTCCCGGTGTGCCTCGTGTGCTCGGTTCTCCACGGTCGGGCCCGATTCTGACACGGGCGACCCGACCCGACTAGAACACGTTCCAGGGCCGCTGTGGTCCGCCCCTCTACCGTCGAGTAGGGTCCGGGGCGAACGCGTTCGCGCACGTCCCGAGCCCGAGGAGCACCGTCATGTCCGACCTGCTGGAGAGTGTCCGCCCGGCGGCCGAGGTGCTGGCGGCGTTCGAGGCGGCCACCGGATTCATGCCGGTGGACGAGGGGCTGGCGCTGTACGCGGCGGCGGTGACGGCGGCGCGGCGCACCGGGCTGCCGGTGCTGGAGATCGGCACCTACTGCGGTCGCTCGGCGGTCCTGCTGGCGGCGGCCGCCCGGGAGACCGGGACGACCGCGCTGACGGTGGACCACCACCGCGGCTCGGAGGAGCAGCAGCCCGGCTGGGAGTACCACGACCCGACGCTGGTGGACCCGGAGGTGGGGCTGATGGACACCCTGCCGCGGTTCCGCCGGACGCTGCACGCCGCCGGGCTGGAGGAGTACGTGGTGGCGCTGGTGGGCCGCTCGCCGCGGATCGCGGCGCTGTGGGGCCGGCCGCTGGCCCTGGTGTTCATCGACGGCGGGCACACCGACGAGCACGCGACCGGCGACTACGAGGGCTGGGCCCCGCACCTGGCGCCGGACGGGCTGCTGGTGGTGCACGACGTGTTCCCGGACCCGGCGGACGGCGGCCAGGCCCCGTACCGGGTGTACCTGCGGGCGCTGGCCGAGGGCTTCGAGGAGGTCTCGGTGACGGGCTCGCTGCGCGTCCTGCGCCGGACCGCCGCGAGCTAGCGCTAGCCGCTCACCACCCGCCGCCCACCGCCCACCGCCCGATCCGCCGGCCGAGCCGCCGCCCGATCCGCCGAGCGGCCCCACAGTCCTGCACGGATGCTCTAACGTCGTGCCGGAGCTGTCGGGCGGAGGTTCGAACGGTACGGTGTCCGCGCAGCACCAGGCAGAGCATCGGCGGACGGTGGGGGCTAGCGGCACATGACGGACCAGCACAACACCGCTCCGGCAGTCTGGGACCCCACCGCGCGCGGCGGCGCGGGCGGCTGGGTGCGCGGCCCGCAGCGACCCGCCGAGCCCACCCCGGCGCAGCCCGCCCCCGCCCAGCCCGCCGCACCGCGCCCCGGGGCCGCACCGCAGGACGGGGCCGCGCTGCCGCCCGCCACCGGCGCCGTCGGGGACCAGGGCCCGCCGCTGGGTGCCCGCCCGTACCTGGCCGCCCCGAAGCCGCCGTCCGTGCCGCCGCCGGCGCCGTTCCCCTCCCACGCGTCCGCGCAGACCCCGGGGCCCGGCTACGTGTCCGGCGAGGCCCCCGGCCCCGGCTACGTGTACCCGCCGCAGCCGCCCGCCGGCCCGCAGCAGCCCCCGTACGTCCCGTACCAGGGACAGCCCGACTACCCCGCCGACTACCCCTCCGGTTACCCCGCCGACTACGAGGACCCGGACGACGGGGACCGCCCGAACAACCGGAAGGCACCGCTGCTGATCGGCTTCGCGCTGCTCCTGGTGGTGGCGGTCAGCGGCGGCCTGCTGGTGGCCGCCCAGAACAGCGGCGACAAGAAGGACCAGGCCTCGCCCGCCCCGCCGTCCGCCTCCGCGACGTCCACCGGGAACCCGCCGACGGGCCCGGCGCCCACCGGTACGGACGCCGCGCCGAACGGCGCCACCGACCCGGCCTCGTCCGCCGCGGCGCCGTCCCCGACCGCGAGCGGTGCCGGCGCCAACGCCAAGACGCAGGCACAGGCCCTGGACGGCCTGCTCACCGAGGGCGAGAGCGCGAAGGCCCCGATCGGCAGCGCGGTCGCCAAGGTGAGCAGCTGCCCGGCGAAGGCCGACATCGAGAGCGCGGCGCAGGTGTTCGACAACGGCGCCAAGCAGCGCGACGAACTGCTGCGCAAGCTCGCCAAGCTGAGCGCCTCCGACGTGCCGGGCGGCGCGGACGCGATGGCGTCGCTGAAGTCCGCCTGGCAGCTGTCGGCCGACATCGACCGGGCGTACGCGAGCTGGGCGCGAGCGGTCGCCGGCCAGGGCTGCTCGGGCTCGGCCCCGAACACCGCCGACAAGAAGCGGGCCGACGAGCTCAACCCGCAGGCCACCCAGGCGAAGAAGGACTTCGCGGGCAAGTGGAAGCCGATCGCCGACACGTACGGCCTCACCCCGCGCACCCAGGACAGGATCTGATCCACCCGTGACCGGCCCGAACTCCCGACCGCCCCGCCGTTCCACCCTGCTGCGCGCCACCACGGCGGTGGGCGCGGCCGTTCCGCTCTGCCTGGCGGGCTGGCTGGGCTGGCAGTCCCTCGGCCACTCCGTGGCGGTGGGCGGCACCGCCGCGCCGGCCACCTCCCCGGCCGGAACCGCCACACCGGGCACCACCACCCCGGGAACCGCCACACCGGGAACCCCGGCCCAGACGCCGACGACCCCGGTGCCCCCGACCACCCCGACGACGCCCGCCCCGTCGAACACACCCGCCCCGTCGGACGCCCCGGTCTCCCCCACCGCGCTCACCGGCCGCACCATCCTGCTCGACCCCGGCCACAACCCCGGCAACTCCGCGCACACCGCCGAGATCAACCGCCTGGTCGACATCGGCAACTCCCGCAAGCAGTGCGACACCACCGGCACCGAGACCAACTCCGGCTACACCGAGGCCGAGTACACCCTGGACGTCTCCCACCGGGCCCGCGCCATCCTGGCCGCCCGCGGCGCGACGGTGGTGCTGGCGCAGGACGGCGACCGTCCGTGGGGCCCCTGCATCGACGAGCGCGCCCGGGCCGGCGCCGACGCGCACGCCGACGTGGCCCTGTCGGTGCACGGGGACGGCGGTCCGGCGGGCGGCAGCGGGTTCCACGTGATCCTCCCGGCGAAGGTGGCGGCCGGGAAGGCGGACAACTCGGCGATCGTCGAGCCGTCGCGCCGGCTCGGCCTGCTGCTGCGCGAGCGCTTCCGCGCCGCGACGGGCGAGCCGTACGCGGACTACACCGCGAGCGACGGCCTGGACACCCGCTCCGACCTGGGGGGCCTGAACCTGTCCACGGTGCCGAAGGTGTTCATCGAGTGCGGTAACATGCGCAACCCGGTGGACGCCAAACGGATGACGGATCCTCAGTGGCGGCAGCGGGCGGCCCAGGGGATCGCCGACGCGCTGACGGCGTATCTGACCACCCGGTAAGGAAGTTGGGCCGGGGCGGCCGACGGCGTGCGCGCCGCCCGGGTCGCGCCTTTGGCAACGACTTCGCCCCATTCCCGGTCCCGCCGTGCACCGGCGGTGCGGTTGGGCCTAGGCTTCTGGTCCGTTCGGGAGTTTCGGCCGGTCAGCCCGACCGCACGAACCGCCGTCCACGACACGTCAACGAGGGGAACGTTAGTGAATCTGCGCGCTCTCACCAGGGGAGACGCCGCCGTCGCCGGCGCGGCCGTCCTGCTCTTCATCGCCTCCTTCCTGCCCTACTGGACGGTGGACTGCACCGGCCGGTACTGCGGCGACACATCGCAGAACGCGTGGAGCACCCAGCTGTTCCCCATCCTGCCGTCGATCTACCTGCTCGGCATCGCCGCCGCGGTGCTGATCCTGCTGCACCGCTTCCAGGGCGAGGCCGCGGCCGGGCGCCAGGTGCTCGGCCTGCGGCTGGACCAGTGGGGCATCGCCTTCGCCGTCGTCGCGCTGTGGACGGCGCTGTGGTCGCTGGGCGGCGGCCCGTCCGGCGGCAGCTTCGGGCACGGCTTCGGCGCCTGGCTCGGCCTCATCGCGCTGATCGTGCTGGCCGGTGCGGCCGCGGCCGCGCCGCTGGTGCCCGCGCTGAAGGCCCCGCTGGTCGCCGACCGTCCGGCGGCCGTCCCCTACCAGGGCGGCTACCCGGCCCCGGGCCAGCCGGTGCAGCCCGGCCAGTACGGTTACCCGGCCCCGGGCCAGGACCCGAACCAGGCCCCGGCGTACGGCGCCCAGCCCGGTGGCTACGGCTACCCGGCGGCCGGCCAGCCGCAGCCGGTGCAGGCCGGCCAGCCGCAGGACACGGCCGCCGCCCCGCAGCCGGTCCCGGCCGCGCAGCCGCAGCCGACCCCGGCCGCCCCGGCGGCCGACTTCGCACCGTTCTGGTTCGCCGTCCCGGCCCCGCGCTCGCTGGCGTCGAAGGACAACCCGGCGGGCGCCCCCGTCGGCGAGCTGGTGCCCGGCACCTGGTACCTGGCGGTCGAGCAGCGCGGCAGCGCGCTGGTCGCGCAGTTGCAGGACGGCACCGTCGGTCTGCTGGCCGACACCTCGGGCATCCAGCGCGGCTGACGCCCCCGCCGGTACGACGAAGGGGTGGGACCGGACCTCTCCGGTCCCACCCCTTCGCGTTGCCCGTACGAGCCTCAACCGTCGTACGGGCCTCAGCCGTCGTGCGGGCCTCAGCCGTCGTGCGGGCCTCAGCCGTTCGCACCGGCATCGGCCACGGCTACGGGCCTCAGCAGCAGTCCTGGACCACCAACCCGGCGGGCAACTGCTCCCCGCCGAAGACCGCGACCGTCGCCGGGTCGCCACCGAGCGCGGCGACCGCGAGCAGCAGCGCGCCGGCCGTCCAGGTGGTGCGCTCCTCCGGCCAGACGGCGTCGTCCTCGAAGACGTACCCGGTCCAGTAGGAGCCGTCCTCGTGCCGCAGGTGCTTCTGGATCCAGCGCAGGATCTCCACGGCGCGGTCGGAGCGGCCGATCGCCCAGAGCGCGAGGGCGAGTTCGGCGCTCTCGCCGCCGGTCACCCACGGGCGGTCGCTGACGCAGCGCACGCCGAGGCCGGGGACGACGAAGCGGTCCCAGTCCCGGTCGATCCGTTCCAGCGCCGCGTCGCCGCGCAGTCCGGTGCCGAGCACCGGGTAGTACCAGTCCATCGAGTAGCGGCCCTTGTCGAGGAACCGCTCGGGGTGGTGGGTGATGGCGTGCCCCAGCCGGCCGGCGGCGAGCTCCCAGTCGGGCTGCGGCTCCTCCAGGTACTCGGCGATGGCCAGCCCGCAGCGCAGCGCGTGCAGCATGCTGGACGAGCCGGTGAGCAGCGCCTCGTCGGTGGCGGTGCCGTCCTCGTCGAGGCGCCAGGCGATCGGGCCGCCGGGCAGCCGCTGGCCGACGATGAAGTCCAGGGCGCGCCGGACGACGGGCCAGATCCACTCCAGGAAGGCGTCGTCGCCGGCGCTGAGGTGGTGGTGCCAGACGCCGACGGCCACGTAGGCGCAGAAGTTGGTCTCCTTGGCCCGGTCGGTGACGGCGCCGTCGGTGTAGGCGGCGTACCAGGAGCCGTCCGGGTTCTGGGTGGCGGCGAGCCAGCGGTAGGCGGCCTCGGCGGCGGCGTGCTCGCCGGCGGTGTCGAGGGCCATGGCGGCCTCGGTGTGGTCCCACGGGTCGAGGTGGTGGCCGGCGAACCAGGGTATGGCGCCGTCGGGAAGCTGTTCGGCCAGGATGCTGCGGACGGTGCCGGCGGCCTGCTCGGCGTCGAGCACCCCGTCGAGCAGCAGTGCCTCGGGGACGGCGGCGGTCATGCGTCCACGCGCCCGGGCTCGGTCCGCCGCGGCTTGGACGCGTAGGCGACGAAGCTCTTGCCGATGACCGGGTTGAGCGCCCGTTCGGCGGCCTTGGTGAGGGTGCTGATTACCGGGGTGCCGACGATGTCCCAGACCAGCAGCTGGTGGTAGGCCTTGACCGGCAGCGCCTTGTCGTTGTTCACGCCGACCGCGCACTTGATCCACCAGTACGGCGAGTGCAGCGCGTGCGCGTGGTGGGTGCCGTAGGGCTCCAGGCCGGCGTCCTTGAGCTTGCCGAGCAGTTCGTCGCCCCGGTAGATCCGGATGTGGCCGCCCTCGACCTCGTGGTACTCGTCGGACAGCGTCCAGCAGATCTTCTCGGGCAGCCAGCGCGGCACGGTGACGGCGAGCAGCCCGCCCGGCTTGAGCACCCGGAACATCTCGTTGAGCACGCCCTTGTCGTCCGGTATGTGCTCCATCACCTCGGAGATGATGATCTTGTCGAAGTAGTCGTCCTCGAACGGCAGCGCCAGCGCGTTGCCCTCCATCGCGACCGCCGACGCACCCTCCGGGGCCTCACCGGCCTGCTCCATCGCGGCGAACCACTTCTGGACCTCGGCGATCTCCTCGGCGTTCTGGTCGAGGGCGATCACGTTGGCGCCGCGGCGGTAGCACTCGAACGCGTGCCGGCCCCCGCCGCAGCCCAGGTCGAGCACCCGGTCGCCGGGGGCGAGCGGGAAGCGCGAGAAATCGACGGTCAGCACTGCAGGGCTCCCATTCCTTTTGCTACCAAGCGGACTTGACGCCGCGTCAGTTCGATCCGCTACCGCTCCGCACCGGGCGGCCGGGGCCGCCGGGCGGGCGCCGCGCAGGGCGGCCGGAGCGACTCAGGGCACGTACCGCCAGCCCGGCCCGGAGCGGGCCCGGGCGCCGGCGCCGGTGGCGATCGCCGCCCGGTAGGCGTCGGCGGTCAGCTCGGCGGCCCGCGCCCAGGTGAACCGGGCCAGCACCCGCTCCCGGCCGGCCGCGCCGAGCCGGGCGCGCAGCCGCGGGTCGTCCAGCAGCCGGCCGAGCGCCGCCGCCAGCCGGTCCGGCTCCCCCGGCGGCACGGCCAGGCAGGTCTCCCCGTCCGGCCCGGCCACCTCGGGGATCGCGCCGCCGGTGGTGGCGACCAGCGGGGTGCCGGTGGCCATCGCCTCGGCGGCGGGCAGCGAGAAGCCCTCGTACAGCGACGGCACGCAGGCCACCTCGGCCGAGCGGTAGAGGTCGACCAGCTCCTGGTCGGTCAGACCGCTGCGGAACTCGATGTGGTCCGCCAGCCCGAAGCGGCGCACCGCCTCCGCCACCGGGCCGTCCTCCTTCTGCGGCTTGCCGACCACCACCAGGTGCGCGGGGCGCTCGGTGCGCACCTTCGCCAGCGCCTCGACCAGGAACACCAGACCCTTGAGCGGGACGTCCGCGCTGGAGGTGGTGACGATCCGTCCGGGGACGCGGGCGATCTCCTCGGAGGGCGACCAGAGCCGGGTGTCGGCGCCGATCGGCACCACCGAGATCGCGCCCGGCGCGGCGCCCAGGTGCTCGGCGATCTCGCGCTGCGAGGTGCCGGAGACGGTGATCACGTGGTCCAGCCGGGCGGCGACCCGGCGCTGCATCCGGGTGAAGGCGTACCAGCGGCGCAGCGACAGCCGCTTGACCCGGGTGGTGGCCGCGTCCAGCTCCAACTGCCGGTCCACGGTGATCGGGTGATGGATCGTGGTGACCAGCGGGAAACCGTGCCGGGCCAGGCCGAGCAGGCCGTAGCCGAGCGTCTGGTTGTCGTGCACCACGTCGTAGCGGCCCTTGTGCCGGGCCAGGTACTGGCGGGCGCGCAGCGAGAAGGTCAACGGCTCGGGGAAGCCGCCGGTGCGCATGGTGGCGAACTCCAGCACGTCCACCGGGCTGCGGAACTCGCCGCGGGCGGGCGTGCGGAACGGGTCCTCGGCGCGGTAGAGGTCCAGGCTGGGCAGCTCGACCAGGCGCACCGAACCGGGGCCGTCGACCTCGTCCAGCACCGGGTACGGCTGGGCACCGATCACGTCCACGTGGTGGCCGAGCCTGGCCAGCTCACGGGAGAGGTGGCGCACGTACACGCCCTGACCGCCGCAGAAGGGGTCCCCGCGGTACGACAGCAGGGCAATCCGCAGCGGCTGCGCGGTCATCCTCGGGCCCTCATCTCTAGCTGCTATTCCTGTGCTGCTGCTGTCTCTGCGTTGGCGACGGCGCTGCCGCCGGTCGCTAAAGTAGATCAGGTTTCAGTGGCTGTGGAACTCGTCATCGACCATGTGAACAATGAGAGACCTCGAAGATACCGGCCCGTAGCTTTCCCTCAGGAGCCAGGGCTGGTGATTCCCGCCACGCCGACCCTGCCGACCTTGTGGAGCACGCCGCCACCCACGCGCCCCGGGAGCACTCCTTGCCGCCGCCGACCACCTCCACGAGCCCCACCACCCCGCCCCCCGCGCAGCCGGGCGAGCCGCCGCTGACCGCCCGCCAGGCCGAACGCCGGCGCCGGATCCTGCGGGCCGCCACCGCCCTGGCCGCCCGGGGCGGGTACGAGGCGGTCCAGATGCGGGAGGTCGCGGAGACCGCGCAGGTCGCCCTCGGCACGCTCTACCGGTACTTCCCCTCCAAGGTGCACCTGCTGGTCGCGGTCATGCTGGAGCAGTTGCAGGGCCTCCAGGAGCACATCCGGCGCCACCCGCCGACCGACCCCGAACCGGCCCCGCGGGTCGCCGACACACTCACCCGCGCCTTCCACGCGCTCCAGCGCGAGCCGCTGCTCGCCGAGGCGATGGTCCGGGCCCTGTCCTTCGCGGACCGCTCCGTCGGCGCCGAGGTGGACCAGGTCAGCACCGCCACCGGCCAGCTCATCCTGGACGCCATCGGCCAGTCCGGGCCACCCAGCGAGAGCCAGCGCGCGGCCGTCCGGGTGATCGAGCACACCTGGCACTCCGCCCTGGTCGCCTGGCTCTCCGGCCGCGCCTCGATCGCCGAGGTCCGGGCCGACCTGCACACCGCGGCCCGGCTGCTCACCCTGCCCTGACTGGAACCTGTTCCTGCCCGGGCGGGAGGGGCCGGCCGCCCCCGGCGGTTAAAGTCGACGGACAGCACAACTTCATCCCGTCCCTCCCCCGGGGGAAGCCGGTGCGAATCCGGCGCTGACCCCGCAACCGTGAGCCCGGCCCCCGTGACGGCCCGGGCGAGTCGGACCGCCCGTGGAGGGGCGAGCGGCCAGCCCGGGCCCGCCACGCGCACCGCCCGGCACCGTCGAGGACTACGGAACGGCCCCGCCGGGCCACCACCGCTCACCGAAAGGCACACCTCCACCATGCTCACCGCCGCCCGTCTGGGCGCCGCCGCCCTGTCCGCCGCGCTCCTCGCCGGCGCCACCGCCGGACCGGCCCTCGCCGACAGCCCCGCGCCCACCGCCGCCGCCGTCCCCGACGGCCTCTACGGCAAGGGCGACCCGACGTACGACGGCGTCTGGCGGCAGTCCCTCGCGCTCACCGCGCTCGCGGCGGCCAAGGCCACCCCGGCCGACTCCGCCGTCGGCTGGCTCACCGGACAGCAGTGCGAGGACGGCGGCTGGCCCTCCTTCCGGGCCGCCGGCGCCGCCTGCGACCCCAAGACCGAGGACAGCAACGCCACCGCCGTCGCCGTCCAGGCCCTCGTCGCCCTCGGCGGGCACCAGGAAGCCGTCGACAAGGGCGTCCAGTGGCTCAAGGCCACCCAGAACGCCGACGGCAGCTGGCCCTACAACCCCGGCAGCCCCGGCGACGCCAACTCCACCGGCCTCGCCGTGAACGCCCTCTTCGCCGCGAAGACCGACCCGGCCGGAGTCGCCAAGGCGGGCAAGAACGCCTTCGACGGGCTCGCCCTCTTCCAGCTCGGCTGCGCCGCCCCCGCCGACCAGCGCGGCGCCTTCGCCTACCAGCCCGACCCGTCCTCCGGTGCGCTCGCCCCCAACGCCCTCGCCAGCGCCCAGGCCTCGCTCGCCGCCGCCGGCGGCCACCTCCCGGTCGCCACCACCGCCCGCACCGACGCCGCGCCCAAGGCCCTCGGCTGCGACTCCGCCGCCGCCTCCACCGCGGCTGCTCCGGTCGCGCACGCCGACTCCGGCGAGGCCGCCGGGGCGTACCTCACCGCCCAGCTCGCCGCGGGCGGCAACCACCTCACCCTCACCACCCCCGGCGCCGCCCCCACCCCCGACTACAACGCCACCGCCTGGGCCGCCCTCGGCCTCATCCAGAGCGGCCACCCCCAGCAGGCCGCCGGCGCCGTCGACTGGCTCGCCAAGGAAGGCGCCGGCTGGACCAAGGGCGGCACCGACGCCGCCGCCACCGCCAGCCTCCTGCTCGTCACCCAGGCCGCCCAGCGCGACACCGCCCCGCTGACCGCCGAGCTCACCGCCCTCGGCCCGGCCCTCAAGGCCACCGCCGGCCCTGCCCCGACGGCGGCGGCGCCCAAGAAGGACGACGGCATCGGCCAGTACTGGCTGATCATCGTCGGCCTCCTCGTCGGCCTCGGCGGCGGCCTCCTCCTCAGCCTCCAGCGCAAGCGCGGCCAGAGCCTGTGACACCCCGCCCCGCGCGCCGGGCCCGCCCGGGCCGCCGCCGTGGCCGCCGCGCTCTCGGCTCGCGGCTCGGCTCGCGGCTCGGCTCGCTGCTCGGTGCGATGCTCGGTGCGGTGCTCCTGCTGGTCGCCTCCGCCGGGGCGCCGGCGGAGGCGGCGACGGGATACCGGTACTGGTCGTTCTGGCGTGCCGGCGGCGACGGGTGGCTGTACCAGCAGCAGGGGCCGGCCGTCGCCGTGCCGCCGGACGGGGCCGTGGACGGGTGGCGGTTCGCGGTGAGTCCGGACGGCGGGCAGGATGCGGCACGGCCCCGGACGGCGGGCGACTTCGCCGCCGTCTGTGCGGACACGCCCGCGCAGGCGGGCCGCAAGCGGGTCGCGGTCGTGCTGGACTTCGGCACGGCCACCGACTCCGGCTCCGGCTCGGCTTCGGGCTCGGGCTCGGGCTCGGCTTCCGGTTCCGGTTCGGGCGAGGCGCCGCCCGAGCAGCGGAGCGCGTGCGCCAGCGTCGTCTCGAACGCCACCTCGGCCGAGGTGCTGGCCGCCGTCGCCCCGCCGCTGCGCTACGACGCCAACGGCCTGCTCTGCGCCATCGCGGGCTTCCCGAAGGCCGGGTGCGCCGACCAGCTCGGGTCGGCGGCCAAGCCGGCCGACCCGTCCGGCGACGGCGGCGGCTCGGACTCCGGCCCGGACGTCGGCCTGATCGCCGGTGGCGCGCTGATCGCCGTGCTGGCCGGCGGTGCCGTCTGGCAGGCGCGCCGCCGCCGCACCTCCTGACGCCTCCCGAGCCCTTCTTCCCCCCTCCCGCACCCCTCCGGACCCCTTCACCTGGACTGACCCATGAGCACCGCCCGCGCCACCCGACCGCCCACCGGACCCCGGCAACTGCACCCCGGGGCCTGGTGGTTGTGGGCGCTCGGGCTGGGCGCGGCGGCGACCCGCACCACCAATCCGGTGATCCTGCTGCTGCTCGCCGCCGTCGCCGGGTACGTGGTCGCGGCCCGGCGAGGCGACGCGCCCTGGTCGCGTTCGTACGGCGCGTTCCTGCGACTGGGCCTGCTGGTGCTGGGCATCCGGCTGGTGTTCGCGGTACTGCTCGGCTCGCCGATTCCGGGCACGCACGTGCTGTTCACACTGCCCGAAGTGCCGCTTCCCACCTGGGCGCAGGGAGTGCGGATCGGCGGCCGGGTGACCGTGGAGGGACTGCTCGCGGCGCTGTACGACGGGCTGCGCCTGGCCACCCTGCTGGTCTGCGTGGGCGCCGCGAACGCGCTGGCCAGCCCGGCCCGACTGCTGCGCGCCCTGCCCGGCGCGCTGTACGAGGCGGGCGTGGCGGTGGTGGTGGCGATGACCTTCGCGCCGAACCTGGTCGCGGACGTCCGCCGGCTGCGGGCGGCCCGCCGCCTGCGCGGCCGTACCGACCGGGGGATCGCCGCCGTGCTGAGCGTCGGACTGCCCGTCCTGGAGGGCGCGTTGGAGCGTTCGGTGGCGCTGGCCGCGGCGATGGACACCCGCGGCTTCGGCCGCACCGCGGACGTCCCGCGCCGACTCGCCCGGGCGACGGCCGCGCTCACCCTGGCCGGCCTGCTCGGGATCTGCCTGGCCGCGTACGGGCTGCTGACCGCCGGCGGCGCGGGCTGGGCGGCGCCGGTGCTGCTGCTGGGCCTGGCCGCCGCCTTCGCCGGGCTACTGCTAGGCAGCCGACGATCCGTCAGGACACGCTACCGGCCCGACCCTTGGGCACTGCCCGAGTGGCTGACCGCCGGATCGGGCGCCGCCGTCGCCGGGTTGACCATCTACCTGTCCACGCGTGACCCGGCCGCCTTCGCGCCCACCGTCGTCCCGCCGACCGTCCCCGCGCTGCCGCTGGCCGCCGTGCTGGCCGTACTGCTCGGCCTGGTACCGGCGTTCGCCGCCCCGACCCCGCCCCGGAGGGCTTCGTGATCACCTTCGAGCAGGTCTCCGTCCGGTACGCGGACGCCGCCGCCCCCGCCGTCGCGGACGTCGACCTGACCGTCCCCGAAGGCGAACTCTGCCTGCTGGTGGGCCCGTCGGGCTCCGGCAAGTCCACCCTGCTGGGCGCGGTGAGCGGGCTCGTCCCGCACTTCACCGGCGGCACCCTGCACGGCCGGGTCACGGTCTGCGGCCGGGACACCCGCGAGCACCGGCCGCGCGAACTCGCCGACCTGGTCGGCACGGTGGGCCAGGACCCGCTGGCGCACTTCGTCACCGACACCGTCGAGGACGAACTCGCCTACGGCATGGAGTCCCTGGGCCTGCCCGCCGACGTGATGCGGCGCCGGGTCGAGGAGACCCTCGACCTGCTCGGCCTCGCCGACCTGCGCGACCGCGCCCTCACCTCCCTCTCCGGCGGCCAGCAGCAGCGCGTCGCGATCGGCTCGGTGCTCACCGTGCACCCGCGCGTCCTGGTCCTCGACGAGCCCACCTCGGCGCTGGACCCGGGCGCCGCCGAGGAGGTGCTGGCCGTCCTCCAGCGGCTGGTGCACGACCTCGGCACCACCGTGCTGATGGCCGAGCACCGGCTGGAGCGCGTCGTCCAGTACGCCGACCAGGTGCTGCTGCTCACCCCGGGCGCCCCGCCCGTCCTCGGCGAGCCCGCCGAGGTGATGGCGCACTCCCCGGTGCACCCGCCGGTGGTCGGCCTCGGACGGCTCGCCGGCTGGCGGCCGCTGCCGCTGTCCGTCCGCGACGCCCGCCGCAAGGCCGCCGGGCTCCGCTCCCGGTTGGACGGTCTGCACCCGGGCGCGGCCCCTGTTCCAACCGTTTCGACCGACGCCCCGATCGCCGCCGCCGAACGCCTCGCCGTCCGGCGCGGCCCCGTCCAGGCCCTGCGCGGCGTCGACCTGGCGCTGCACCCAGGCGAGATCACCGCTCTGATGGGCCGCAACGGCGCCGGCAAGTCCACCCTGCTGGGCAGCCTGGTCGGCCTGCACGCCCCCGCCTCCGGCCGGGTGACGGTCGGCGGACGCACCCCGCACCGCACCCGCCCGGCCGAACTGATCCGCCAGGTCGGCCTCGTCCCGCAGGACCCGCGCGACCTCCTCTACGGCGAGAGCGTCACCGCCGAATGCGCCGCCGCCGACACCGACGCGGACGCCACCCCCGGCACCTGCCGCGCCCTGGTCGAACGGCTGCTGCCCGGCATCGCCGACACCGCCCACCCGCGCGACCTCTCCGAAGGCCAGCGGCTCACCCTCGCGCTCGCCGTCGTACTCACCGCCCGGCCCCCGCTGCTGCTGCTCGACGAGCCGACCCGCGGCCTCGACTACGCCGCCAAGGCCCGGCTGGTGGAGATCCTGCGCGACCTCGCGGCGGAAGGCCACGCCGTCCTGCTCGCCACCCACGACGTCGAACTCGCCGCCGAACTCGCCCACCGCACGGCGATCCTGGCCGAGGGCGAGATCGTCGCCGACGGCCCGACGGCCGACGTCGTCGTCTCCTCCCCCGCGTTCGCCCCGCAGGTCGCCAAGGTGCTGGCACCCGGCCCATGGCTCACCGTCCGCCAGGTCGCGGAGGCACTGAGCGCATGAGCCGCCCCGCTCCTTCCGGTGCTCCTGCCGGTCGCCCCGTGCCCCTCGGCCGCCGATCCGTAGCGGTCCTGCTCCTGACCTCCCTCGTCGGCGTGGCGGCCTTCGGCTGGCCGCTGCTCGCCTCCACCAAGTCCGCCCTGGTCGGCCACGCCACCGACGCCCCCTGGCTGTTCGCCCTCCTGCTGCCGCTGCTCCTCGCCGTCGTCATCGCCCAGATCTCCGAGGGCCGCACGGCGGGCGGCGGCGCGCCCGGCCTGGACGCCAAGTCCGTGGCCCTGCTCGGGGTGCTGGCGGCGGCGGGCGCGGCACTACGGCCGCTCGGCGCGGGCACTGCGGGGCTGGAGCCCATGTTCTTCCTCATGGTGCTGTCCGGCCGGGTGCTCGGTCCGGGCTTCGGCTTCGTCCTCGGTTCGCTGTCGATGTTCGCGTCCGCGCTGCTCACCGGCGGCGTCGGGCCCTGGCTGCCGTTCCAGATGCTCGCCATGGGCTGGGTCTGCCTCGGCGCCGGCCTCCTCCCGGGCTCCGCGCGCCTGCGCGGCCGGCGCGAGCTCTGGCTGCTCGCGGGCTACGGCGCGCTGGCTTCCGTCCTCTACGGCACGATCATGAACCTCCAGGGCTGGCCGTACATCGCCGGGCTCTCCGGCTCCATCTCCTTCGTCCCCGGCGACCCGCTGCCCGCCAACCTGGTCCGCTTCGCCGCCTACTGCCTCACCACGTCGCTGGGCTGGGACCTCCCCCGCGCCGCCCTCACCGTCGTCCTCTGCCTCACCCTTGGCACCGCCGTCCTGCGTGCCCTGCGCCGCGCCACCCGCCGGGCCGCCTTCGATGCGCCGGTGGCGTTCCGTCCGCCGGACTCCCGGCCACCGGGCGGGTGAACTCCGTCTCCCCACCCCGGGGTCGACTACGGCAAGGCCCGCGACACCCTCGGAGCCCGACACTCCCCGCAGACCTGCCCGACACCCGCGACGGGCCGCCCGCACAAGCCGTCCCGCCCGGGGCACTCATGCCGACGCGGCCCCGACCCGCCGCCGCCCTGCGGGGTCAACGGAACGGGCGGCACCTTCGCCAACCTCCCCGCCAGCACCGCCCCCACGCTGTGCGTGACCCTCTCCGGCAAGGGCGCGGCCAGGATCCCCGCCAGCGCCTCCCCGCTCCACCCGCCCGCGAGCAGCCCCTCCACCCGCGCGGCCTGATCGCACAGCGGCTTGCCCGCCAGCGCCATCCTGGGATCCCTGCGCCCGAGTTCGAGCAGCAGCGCCATGCCCGCCGTCAACTTCCCGGACGGACGGACGGAGGGAACTTCCGCTTCCTTCCCCATCACCTTTCCGGAAGGGCTTCCCGCCTTCCCGGCGCCCGTCACCCCAGCTCCGGGCCCACCGGCGGCCGGGGACACGGGAAGCGGCGGCACGGCGTGAACCGCCTTGCCCGTCACCGGCACTTCGTGCACCGAGACGATCGTCCGCACCTGCCCCGTCACCGGATCCCGCTGCGTCCGCCGCACGTAGTGCCCGGCCGCCTCCAGCTCACGGAGCGCCCGCGCCACCGTCGCCCGGCCCTCGACGCTCTTCGCCGCCAGCGTCCGGATGTCCTCCCGCGCACCGTCCGGCAGGCTGAGCAGGTAGCTGAGCAACCCACGCGCCGCCCAACTCAGCGAGTGCTTCCGGACGACGTGGCCGTTGTCGAGGATCGTGTACCCGGGCGAGTGCTTCGGGATACGATGAATGTGCATTCGGGAGTCCCTAACTCCTAGTGCCATTCCCCGGGGTGTTCGCGCACCGCCGGGGCTCACTTTTGCCGCGCACAGGCCGTCCCTCCGAACGCCCGCGCCGACCCAATGATCACCGTAATGCGCTAACCGAGCGTCAAACTCCTCACCACATCACCCAAACGGGCGGCGCAAGCGCACACCCCCCCCCAGCGCGCCCCAGGCCCACAAGCCCGGAACACGCCCCACATCATGGGCGAGTTGCTACGTTCGACTCATGGCTGACTACGAAACCACGTTCCGGTCACTGGACGGCACGGAACTGTTCGGCACGGTCACCTCCTCCCCAACTCCCCCAGCAGCACTCGCCGTTCTCACCCACGGAGCTGGCGTCACCCGCGAAGAGGGCGGGTTCTTCGACCGCTTGGCGGTCGGCCTCGCGGCCGCCGGCATCACCTGCCTGCGCTTCGATCTGCGGGCCCACGGCGCGAGCGCCGGGCGCTTCTCCGACATCACGATCGCCGCCATCGCCAACGACATCCGGGCGGCATCCGAGCACCTGGCAGAGATCGCGGGCCGCCCCGGGCCTGCGCACGTGATCGCAGCATCGTTCTCCGGCGGGGCTGCGGCCCTGCACGCGGGCCATCGACCAGACGACGTCGACAAACTCAACGGCACCGGAGCAGTCGAACCGGGCCGCGGACTCCGCCTCCCGAACGGCCAGTTCGGCGCATTGCGCACAGTCGCCGACCGGCCCCGAAGCGGTATCGCGCCCCGCCTCCATCAGTTCCACCGGGACGCCCAGTTCGCCTCATGTACGCGCGCTTCCAGGTGCTCACGCCGCAGCCGCAGCCACTCGCCGTTCGCGGCCTCGAACCGTACGAAGGCCCGAATGGTTCCGTCGCCGTCCCGCAACCACTCGCCGCCCTGTTCGTCACGTACGCGGTAGCAACGCGCCGCCGGGTCCCAGCGGATGCCGTACCCGTACGTGGCGGCCGGATCCAGCTCCCGCACCTCCTGCCGCGACAGCCTGGCCGCCCTCGCGGCGGCGATTCCGTCCTGCGCCATTCGCACACTCCCTTACGCACCGAACCCGAAACGTCACTCAACGCTACGGGTTCGTCACTGTGCGAAGGGGTAGGGTTTCTGCCACCAACTCCGGCAGCCCGCTATGCGGCCATCCCGATCGACTCGGCGAGTCGACGCCCGGCCTCCTGGACCGGCGAACGGCCATCAATCAACCCTCGGACCATGGCCCGCGCCTCCTCGTTCCACCGGGCCGTCTCGGGCGCGACCGCAACGGCGTCCGTGAGCAGTTCCACCACGGACGCCGATTCCCCGCGAAGGACGTGTGCCCGCGCGACCTCGATCAGATGGCGACCACGGCGCGGAATCGCCGTGACCTCGGCCACCGGCAACCGTCGGGCCCACCGAAGCGCGGTACCGGTCTGGCGAAGCTCGACCGCCACAGTGACCGAGTGCAACCCGACCGCCTGACGGGAGCCCGACGTCGGGGCGCTCCAGAAGCCTGCGGGAAGGCGCTCGGCAACGGCTGCCGCACGGTCGATCCAGCCCCAGGCCTCACCGGCCTCACCGGCGACCGCATGGGTGATGGCCGCATGGAAGGCCATGTCCGCCCACGCCGAGGCCAGTTCCGGCGAATCCCCGCGGACGGGGTCGAGCAGGCGAAGAGCTCCCTCGGTCAGTGACTGGGCGCTGTCCCACTGGCCGGACTTCCGGAACGCCTCCACCAGGAACCAGCACGCCTGCGCGATCGCCCGCCGGTCGTCCGATGCCCGTGCGGTGGCCAGCGCCCGTTCGGCGACCCGCCAGACCAGGTTGCCGTCCCCTTGGAAGGCCGCATACATCTGTGTCAGGTTCAGTGCGCTGGCGTACATCACCTCCGCCCGACGCCGATCGGCGCAGTCCTGATGCGCAGCTGCCAGGGAGGCCGCCGACACGAGCGCCGGCAGCAACTCCGCCAAGGCGGTCCGGTGGTCGCCTCTGGTCATCCTGGTCCGCCAGGCGTTCGCCAGCTGGACCTCGATGTGGTCGAGGTTGGGCACCGGCCCACCGGCCGACCCGAGCTGCGCACCGTCAACCGCCCGCCGGACGGAGTCCAGCGCCGCGTGTTCCACGCCTGAGTACAGCGCCCTGGGCATGCTGACGTCGCCCGTCAACAACGAGAGATCATCAACCCCCAAGTGCTGAGCGATACGCACGAGCATCGGCAGGCGCGGCGGCAGCAACGCCCCGTTCTCCACCTGCTTCAGCCAACTCGGCGACCGCCCCAGCAGCGCGGCCAACACCGGACGAGACTTCCCTGCACGCTCCCGGTAGTACTGGATGCGCCGGCCAACGGGCAGAGCGGGATCCACAGCCATGCCACCAGCGTAGGGCCGCCGGGTCTCCTCGGGCAGCCAGAGAAAAGAATTGAGCACGCTCCGAATCCAGGCCTCCGGAGGGCGGGGTGGCCCCTCCTGCACCGACGCATCCCCGGTCCAGAGCGACGGGTCGCACTCTGGGTGGAGTCCGCACGGGCGTACAGCCGACACGGCAGACTGGCCGTGGGATGCGGGGCGCCCAGAATCGCGAAGAGCTGTGCGCCGGAAGACATCCGTCGGCGCTGTCCCGGAACTTCGCTGCTTCTGCCAGGAATTGGGAGTCCAGACTTGACCGACCAACGCGAGCCGTTCCTCTATGTCGTCGTCTGCGCCTCGGGCATCGCGGACGACGTCGGCACCTTGATCAGCGCCGCCCACGCCGAAGGCTGGAAGGTCGGCGTCATCGCCACCCCCCATGGGCTCGGGTTCATCGACCCGGAAGCCGTCGAGCGCCAGACCGGGTACCCGATCCGCTCGGCTTGGCGCACTCCCGCAATTCCCCGGCCCCTTCCCCCGGCGGACGCCATCGCCGTAGCGCCCGCCACGTTCAACACCATCAACAAATGGGCCGCTGGGATATCCGACACCCTTGCGCTCGGCATTCTCTGCGAGGCGTACGGGCTCGGCATCCCCACTGCCGTTCAGCCCTACGTCAACTCGGCCCAAGCAGCCCACCCTGCGTACAGCGAGAGCCTGGAACGACTCCGCTCGATGGGCGTCCTGATCGGCGACTACATCCCCCACAAGCCGAAATCCGGCGGAGGTCGCGACAAGTACAACTGGACCCACGTCCTCGACCTGCTTCGCCCCGTACTGGCCCCGGTCACAGAGCAGAACTGACAACGTGCGCCCCGGGACCAAGCCCCGGGGCGCACAGGCCGGAGCTGAGACAGCTGAAGCGCGCGGCACCCGCCCGGCCGGGCCCGCGCAGCGCCGGCCAACGGGCAGAGCGGGATCCACAGCCATGCCATCAGCGTAGGGCCGCCGGGTCGATCAAGGCAGCCGGAGAAGGGAATTGGGCACGCCTCGGATGCAGCCCCCTGGGGATTCCGTCACGGCGACTACAGTCTCGCCGTGACCGACTCCCCGCACGAAGCCCTG
This sequence comes from Kitasatospora sp. NPDC088779, assembly GCF_040685395.1. Taxonomy (NCBI): domain Bacteria; kingdom Bacillati; phylum Actinomycetota; class Actinomycetes; order Kitasatosporales; family Streptomycetaceae; genus Kitasatospora; species Kitasatospora sp. NPDC088779. The sequence goes on from NZ_JBFBHW010000009.1 coordinate 169,336, forward strand.
GCCCAGCCGCGCACCGCAGCCGGTGTGCTGTTCTTCGACGAGGAGAACCGCATCCTCCTCGTGAAGCCGACCTACAAGCCTGGTTGGGAAATCCCAGGCGGCTACCTGCACGCGGGCGAGACCCCGAGCGAGGGCGCGGCCCGGGAGGTCGCGGAAGAGCTCGGCATCACCCCGCCCGTCGGCCGTCTGCTCGTCGCCGACTGGGCACCCCACCCCGCCGAGGGCGACAAGCTCCTCTTCGTCTTCGACGGAGGGATTCTCCCGGCCGCCGAACTCGACCGCATCACCGTCGACCAGGTCGAGATCGGCGCGCACTCCTTTCACCACGTCGACCAACTCGACGCGCTCCTCATCCCCCGGCTCGCCCGCCGAGTCCACGCCGCATACGCCGCCCGGGCACAGGGCGAGACTGCCTACCTTGAGCACGGCGCGCCGCACGCGCAGCCAGGGATCCTCTGACGGCACCCCCAGCAACCACTGGATGCGAGTAGGAGTGTCGTGCGTGCCGACCTGCGGCACCGAGCCGTCGCGACTCCATACAGCAAGCTCGCCGTCCGCCCCGAAGTAACCACGCCGGTCGTGGCCATCGACGAGTGGCCATGACTGGCTCGGTCATCGTTCGAGGCCCGGCTCGCACAAAGGCAGGAAGTGGATGACCGGTTCCTCATACGGATGAGCCGCGCGCACCGCTCGCAGCACAGCCTCAGCCCGCTCGGCATCGCAAACGGATTCGACCCTGCTCTCCTCGCCCGGCTCGTATCGCCCACTTCACCGTCGTAGGGCCGAGAACCAGGCAAGGGCTTCCATGTCCCCGTGACCCACCAGAGGCTGGCGCACCGGGCGTAGTCGCCCACCCGCCCCGCGCCGGCCGCCTGGAGAGCATCGATCACCTTCTCGACATGACTCTCCGGGACAGATATCTCGATCTCCAAACGCGCCATGCCCGGACCCTGACAACCAGTGCCGGCCAACACTTTCGCAACAGGCCCTGGATCCCGAGATCCAGCCGTCCTGCGAGACGGCGGCTCCGCGCCGCGTCGTCACGCGCCGTCCGCGAGGTCGCGCAGCGTCTGCCGCCGGACCCACCAATCTTCGGCCGAACCGTATCCCCCGTCACAGCGGCGATGGAAAACGTTACGTACTGTGCTGACAGGCGAGTTGACGTCAAGTCAGCCAGCCGAACGCAGGACACCTAACGACATACGAGGAGAGGGCCCGACATGTCCCGACCAGCACACATCGCCATGGTGAACATCCCGGCGCACGGCCACGTCAACCCCAGCCTGGAGGTGATGCGGGAGCTGGTCGCCCGCGGCCACCGGGTCAGCTATGTCAACGACCCGTCGTTCGCCGGGCAGATCGAATCCACCGGCGCCCGACTCGTGCCCCACGACACGACCCTGCCGATCGCCAAGGGCGGGGTCGACCCCAACATCGGGGCCGGCGTGCACACCATGATCTTCGAGGAGGCGCAGGCGATGCTGCCGCGACTGCGCGAGGCCTTCCACGACGACCGGCCCGACCTCGTCCTGTACGACTTCATGGCGTACGCGGGCCGGGCGCTGGCCGACGGCTGGGGCGTGCCGTCCATGCTGATCTCACCGTCCATGATCATCCGGGAGGACTCCCACCTGGCGCGCTTCGAGATGGCACGGGAGGCCTTGGAGGCGGAGAAGATCCCGGAGCGGTTCGCGCAGTGGCTCGCCGACAACGGCGTGCCGGCGGGCGAACCGTTCGGGTACATGCTGCGCCCGGATCGCGGGCTGGCGCTCATCCCGCGGGTGCTCCAGCCCGAGATCGAGCTGGTCGATCCCCAGATCTTCTCCTTCGCCGGGCCCTGCCTCGGCGCCCGCGAGCACCAGGGCGGTTGGACCCGTCCGGAGGGGGCGCAGAAGGTGCTGCTGGTCTCGCTCGGCTCCACCTTCACCCACCAGCCCGACTTCTACCGCGCGTGCCTGGAGGCCTTCGGCGACCTGCCCGGCTGGCACGTCGTGCTCCAGGTCGGCCAGGCAACCGACCCGGCCGAACTGGGTACGATCCCGGCCAACATCGAAGTGCACCAGTGGGTGCCGCAGTTCTCCGTGCTCCAGCAGGCCGACGCGTTCGTGACCCACGCCGGAATGGGCGGGTGCAGCGAGGGCCTGTACTGCGGGCTGCCGATGGTCGCGGTACCGCAGGCCGCCGACCAGTTCGACAACGCGGACCGGCTGGTCGAACTCGGCGTCGCCCGCCGGCTGGACACCCCCCAGGCCACCCCGGAGGCGCTGCGCTCCGCCGTGCTGGAGCTGACCGGCGATCCGGCGGTGACCGCCCGGCTGGCCGAGCTCAGCCGCGAGGTCCGCGCCGGCGGCAGCGCGGCCAGGGCCGCCGACCTGGTCGAGGCCGCCCTCATCTGAACCACCCGTCCGCCACCGCCCCGCCGCCCGGGGCGGTGGCGGACACCGCACCGGCCGCCGGGCCCGCACCGCCGCTCCCTCCTCCCCAGGAGACCCTGTTGACCGAGATCATCCTCATGTCCGACCCACAGGTGGCCGCCGTCCCCGTCCAGGACTGCGGCGACCGCCTCCTGGACGTACGCGAGCACGAACTCCTGCTGGACGGCCGCAAGCGCGACGACGCCGGGGCGTTCGCCCACCTGCGGTCCGGCGTGCTCGACCGGCTCCTCGACGCCCAATCGCATCTCCCGGACGGCCTGCGGCTGCTCTTCGTCGAGGGCTACCGCCCGCCGGCCCTCCAGCGCCGCTACTTCGACGACTACGCCGCCGAGTTGCGCGCCGCACACCCCAACTGGCCGGCCGCGCAGCTCCGCTCGGCCACGAGCCGCTACGTCTCCCCGCCCGAGATCGCACCACACAGCGCCGGCGCCGCCGTCGACCTCACCCTGGCCGACGCCGACGGCCACGAACTCGACCTCGGCACCCGGGTCAACGCCAACCCGGAGGAAAGCGCCGGAGCGTGCTACACCGACGCCGCCGACCTCTCCCCCGAAGCCCGCACCAACCGGCAACTCCTCAGCCACACCCTCACCCGCGCCGGCCTCGTCAACTACCCCACCGAGTGGTGGCACTGGTCCTACGGCGACCGCTACTGGGCCCTCACAACAGGCGCACCCGCCGCCCTCTACGGCCCCCAACACCGATAGCCCTCACGCGACTGCCCTCCCACGCCCGCCGCAAGCTCCGCCCGACCCGCCGACGACAGGACGGGCCACCCAGAGCGCCCCGGGGCTCGGAAGCCCCGGGGCGCATTGGTTACCCGGTGATCCGTAAGACCCGGAGCCGTTCGCCGACGGTCACCACTCGGCCGGGTGGAGACGGACCAGGTGCGGGGTCAGGCCGACGAACGCCAGCGTCCGCACCTCGCCGAAAGTGGCCAGCCGATGCCCGATCTTCTGCACGGCGGACGGGCCGAACAACTCCGTGAAGTAGTCCTGCTGATCCGTGCTGAGCGGGAGGGCGCGGAGCGATCCCAGGAGCGCGGCCAACGCGTCCGGAAGCCGGGAGAAGCGTGCGGGTTCCGTCACGCCGCGGATCTCCACCACCACCGGAAACGGGCACGACGCCGCTCCCGCCTCCCCGCCGGCGGAAACCGACTCCGTCCCGTCGTGATCCCGAAACGCCGTCATCGCGCCGACACCTCCCCCGCACGGCGCGGGTGCCACATGTGGACGCCCACCGTCTGTCCGTTGACCACGATGTCCCGCGTCACGGCCTTCCGCAGGCCCGCACCGCAGTAGAAGCATCGCGTCGCCGCCGATCCGAACGCCCGACCGTTCCTCATCTGGCACCGCTTCCCGGGCCGACCAAGGCCCAGACGATCTTTCCGAAGCCTTCGGGGCGGGGCGCGCAACCCCACTCCACGGACAGGGCCTCCACCAGGAACAGTCCCCGCCCCGACAGCTCGTCGGACACGGTCGACCGCCGGATCGTCGGCTTCTCGCTGCTCGCGTCGTGCACCTCGATGCGAAGATGGCCGCAGGTCAGCTCGAACCGGACAGCAATCTCCCGCCCCGGCGAAACCCGCCCGTGGACCACGGCATTGGACACCAACTCGGTGAGCACGAGCTGCCCGTCCATCGCGAGGGCCGCGCCGTCGGGAACCTCCGCAAGGAACTTCCGGAGGTGGTCCCTGGCCATGCCGGCGGACTTACGGTGCCGGGTGAGCATCGCCCCGAACGTGGTTATCCCGGCGCCCGACTCATTGGACTCAGCGTCGTCCCGGGATTCTCCCGAGCTGATCACGTGCACCACCCTCCCGATGCTCGACAGCGGCCGGAACGGGTCTTCCGGCCCGTGGCTCCAGGTTGCCGGGAGGCGATGCGGTCGACGTACCCAGGCTGAATACCCAAGGTGGATAAACTCACTGTCAATCAACTTCGCTTCAGGGAAAACTGATCGACAGCGGGGGCAATGGTGACCGAAGCTCGCCTTCCGGACCGGCTTCCATCAGGTCTGCTCGCCAATCCTGAGATGATCGCCGCGTGCCGACAGCGGGACTTCGCCGCCGTATTCCGGCTGCTCAAACTGGTCGGCGTCTACCCATCGCTCATCGCGCGAGCCTGCGACCTGACCCCGAGCCGTGTCGGCGAGGTAATGGCTGGGAAGCGGCGGATCGAGAAGATCGATCTCGTCGAACGCATCGCGGACGGCCTCCACATCCCGGGTCACATGGTGGGCCTGGCCACCCGGGATTGGGAGCAAGCAACTGCGCCGCCCCAGGCAAAGCACTGTGTGATCGAGCCCCATCTCGCCGCCGCAAGGCCCAGCCCGCCCGTCGACCCCGAGTTCTTCGCCTGCCACCTCCGCGAGGTGATGCCCGGCCACTACAGGACCGCCAACCTTCTGGGATCCCGCCACGCGCTCGACCCGGTCACCCGGCACGTCGAAGTACTCGACCGTCTCCAGCGATCCGCCGACGGGAGCGCCAGGGCCGAGATCCTTACCATCGGTGCCCGGACCGCCGAGTTCCTGGGCTGGCTGAACCAGGACCTGGGCGACTTCGACCAGGCCATGTACTGGTCGGACCGCGCCATGGAGTGGGCGCAGGAGTCCGGCGACGACGTCATGGCCGCCTACCTCCTGTTCAGGAAGAGCAACCAGGCGACGGCCCGCCGCAACGCGCAGCAGGCCGTCGGGCTGGCACGCGCCGCCCAGCGCTCACCCGGGGCGACCTCGCGCATCCGAGCCCTGGCCGCGCAGCAGGAGGCCCAGGGCCACGCCCTCATGGGCAACCAGCGCTTCGCCCAGGCCAAGTTCGACGAGGCCCACGAGCTGGCCGCGTCACCGGACGACGAGCACCGCGACGATGCCCTCGACATGGCCTACTGCACGCCGACGTACATCGAGATGCAGCGCGCGAACTGCCTGCTCGAACTGGGTGACCCGCTCACGGCGGTGGCCATGTTCGAGGCCGAGCTCCGGGCGCTCCCTCCGGTGTACCGCAACGACCAAGGTGTGTACCTCTCCCGGCTCGCCCGCGCCTACGCGGTGTCCGGCGAGCCGGAGCAGGCTGCCGCGGCGGCGGACCGCGCGCTGTCGATCGCCATCGACACCGAGTCCGCGCGAGCGATGGCGGAACTGTCCGCCGCAGACAAGGCCCTCCGGCGGTGGAACACCGTGGCCGAAGTCGCCACCTTCACCGGCCGGTTGAAGCTGATGAGCGGCACGGCGCCCTCTCGACCTGCGACAGGCTGATGAGAGAGGGTGGGGCCATGGACGCACTGATCACGGCCGCCACCTCCGCGGACGAACGCCGGCGCGGCGCCAAGATCGCCGTACTGCCGGTCGGCAGCTTCGAGCAGCACGGCGACCATCTGCCGCTCACCACCGACACCGTCGTCGCCGGCCTGATCGCCCAACGGATCGCCGCCGACTACGGCCTGTTCCTCCTGCCGCCCATCACGGTGTCCTGCTCGCATGAGCACGCCCACATGCCCGGCACCGTCAGCATCAGCGCCGCCACGCTCTACGCCGTCGTCAACGACATCTGGAAGTCGCTCCAGGCGTCCGGCGTTCCCGGCCTGCTCATCGTGAACGGCCATGGGGGCAACTACGTCCTCTCCAACGTCGTCCAGGAGGCCAACACCTCCGGCCCGCGCGTCGCCCTCTTCCCGGTCCGCGAGGACTGGCACCAGGCCCGCGAGGCGGCGGGCCTGGTGAGCAGCGGCGCGGAGGACATGCACGGCGGCGAGTTGGAGGTGTCGCTCCTCCTTCACGGCGCCCCGGAGCTCATCCGCGACGGCATCGAGCAGGACGACCACTCCGCCCCCGAGCGCCCGCACCTGCTCACGCTCGGCATGGCCGGGTACACGAAGAACGGCATCATCGGGCAGCCCTCCCTCGGAACGGCGGCGAAGGGCCGAGCCCTCCTCGACAGCCTGTCCCAATCTGCCGCCGCGCATCTCTCGATCCTCGTGGGCGGCTGAGAGGCACTTCGGGCCCTGCCCCGGCTGGGGAAGGGCCCGAAGGGAAAAGCGAACAACCGCGAAGTGAGGCGTCAGGCCTTGGGGCCGGCGGACTGGACGACCTCGAAGGACCAGAGGGTGGAACCGGAGGCGGCGGGGCGCTTGGGGGCCTCACCTTCCGGGGCGGCGGGGCGGTGGGCGGCCTGCATGGGGCCCTCCATCCACGCCTTGAAGTCCTCCTCGCTGTGCCAGCGGGTGTAGACGAGGTACTGGTCGGTGCCCTCGACGGGGCGGAGGAGCTCGAACCACTCGAAGCCGTCCGAGTTCTCCACCGCGCCGGCGCGGGAGGCGAAGCGCTGCTCCAGGACCTCCCGCTGCTCGGCGGGAACCGTCAGTACGTTGATCTTGACGACGGACATGCCGCTCCTTCTGCTCCGCCGGGGCCGCGGGTGCGGCCGCCGGTCCGGTGACTGTCTGCGGTCAGCAGTCTCCTACACCTCACACCGCGCGGGTCGGGCGATCCGGGGCCTGTCGATCGTGACGCTCTGCGGCAACTTGCCCGAAGTGCAGGCGGAGAAGGTGCGTGCAAGCCTGGTTGGAGAACCCGAAATCCAACCGAATGGGGCACAGCCATGGGTATCGGCGACAAGTTCCGGGACAAGGCCGAGCAGTTGGAGGAGGAGGCGAAGTCGCGCCTCGGCAGCAAGCCCCCGAAGGGGGACGACGCCCAGCAGAAGGCCGCCCAGACCCAGCAGCAGGGCCAACAGCAGGGTCAGCAGAACCTGGACGACCTCCAGGACGACATCGACGACCGGAAGTAGCGGCGAGGACCGGGCGGGGACGGTCAGGGGTAGGCCCTCGACCGTCCCCGCACCCGTGCCCGGACCGCCGGACCGCCTCGCGGTCAGGCGATCCACGGCGGGAGGAGGCGCTCGGCGTCGCGGGGGGCGAGGCCGCAGGCGCCTTCGGGGGTGACGGCGTCGGGGTTGTAGGCGTGGGCGGGGGACGGGCCGGCGACGATGGCGGTGAAGCCGTCGGCGGTGGTGATCTGGCGGGCGAGGTCGGCGGGGAGGACGAGGGTGTCGCCGGCGGTGAGGGGCACCGGGCCGTCGGGGAGGGTGACGGTGGCGGTGCCGGTGAGCAGCGTCCAGATCTGTTCGACGTCCATGGCGTGGAGCGGGCCGCTCTTTCCGGCCGTCATGTCGACCTGCCACAGGGCGAGGGCGGTTGAGCCCTGGGTGGGTGAGGCGTAGGTGGTCATGACGGCGTTCGGCGTCTCGGTGCGACGGGCGTCGGCGTGGCGGATCACGGGCATGGCGAGGGAACCCCCTAAGATGGTCAATGGCGTTGTCTATATGGTCAATGAGGTTGTCTACCTATGTCAAGCGAGCCCGCGAGCACACCCACCAGCGCACCCACGAGCGAACCCGCCCCGCCCGGCTTCGAGTTGCCGCTGCGCCTGCTGCTCGCCTTCCGGACGATCATCGACGAGCTGCACGAGCGCATCGCCCGCGAGGGCCACCCCGACCTGCGGCCCATGCACGGCTTCGTCTTCCAGGCGATCGGACCGCACGGCACCACCGCCGTCGAACTCGGCCGCCGACTCGGCGTCTCCAAGCAGGCCGCCGGCAAGACCATCGAGAACCTGGAGCAGCTCGGCTACGTCGAGCGCGGCGGCGACCCGGCCGACGCCCGCCGCAAGGTGGTCCGGCTGACCGCCCGCGGGGTGGACTGCCTGGTCCGGTCGGCCCGGATCTTCGACGAGCTGCGCGCCGAGTGGTCCGCCACCCTGGGCGAGGAGCGCCTGCGCGAGGTGGAGACGGCCCTGCGCCTGCTCGCCCCCGGCGACCCGTTCCGCCTCGACACCCCTCGCTGGTTCGGCGGTCCGTGAGGGAGGATCAGGAGTGGCACGAGTCATGAGGGGGCAGCGGATGAGGCGGCTGGGACGGACGGTCGCGGCGGCGGCCGTACTGGTGCTCGCGGCGTGCTCCTCGCCGGCCCCCGAGTCACCGACCCCCGAATCACCAGCCCCCGAGTCGCCAGCCCTCAAGTCGCCAGCCCTCAAGTCGCCGCCTCCCGAGCACATGTCCCCCGAGGCCCGCGGCTACCTCTCGGAGGCCCTGGACCTCATCCAGCGGAAGTCCCTCAACACCGCGAAGGTGGACTGGCCGAAGCTCCGCACCCAGGCCTTCGCCCAGGCGGCCACGGCCCGCACCCCGGCCGACACCCACACCGCGATCAGCGCCGCCGTCACCGCCCTCGACGACCACCACAGCCGCTTCTACCCGCCCGACCAGGCGGCGAGGGTCGACGCCGACCCGGAGGCAGTGAACGCCCCGACCACCCGGCAACTCCCCGGCCGAATAGCCCAGTTGACCCTCCCGGCGGTGAACGGATCGGAGCGCACCTACGCCGAGTACGTCACCCGCGGCCGTGCCGCCGTCGCCGAAGCGAGCGCCTGCGGCTGGGTGGTGGACCTGCGCAACGAGACCGGGGGCGGGATGTGGGCCCCGCTGGCCGTCGCGGCGCCGGTCCTCGGCGACGGCCCGCTGGGCGCCTTCGTCACCGCGGACGGCACCCGCAGCACCTGGTCGGTCCGCGACGGCGTGCCGTACCTGGACGACGCCCCGCAGGCTTCCCCCGCCACCCAGCACGACAAGGCGCCCACCCACCACGACAAGACGCCCGGAACGCCCGTCGCCGTCCTCACCGGCCGCGCGACCGGCAGCGCGGGCGAGGCGGTCGCCATCGCCTTCATCGGCCGCCCGGCCACCCGCAGCTTCGGCCAGCCCACCTACGGGGTGCCCACCGGCAACGCCGCCCACCGGCTGTCGGACGGCGCCGTCCTGCTGCTCACCGGCGCCGCCGAGGCCGACCGCACCGGCAGGGTGCACGAGGGCCCGATCGAGCCGGACGAGGCGGTCGAAACGGCCGACCCCCGCAAGGACGACGACCCCACGCTCGCCGCCGCCGTCACCTGGCTCTCCCACCAGACCCCCTGCGAGGCGGGCTAGAACGACCGCCCCTCGCCCCGGTACGGCGGCTCGTGGGCCGGTCGGTCGGGGCGGTCGCGCCGGTCGGCGCAGAGGGTGGAACTGAGGCGGGTGAGCAGGTCGGCGAGGTCGGCGTACTGCTGCTCGTCCCAGTCGCCGAGCAGGTCGGCGAGTTGCGAGCGCCGGGCGGCGACCAGCTTGACGGCCGCCTCCGCCCCCGGTTCGGTGAGCCGTAGCGGCAGCCCGCCGCTGCGGACGGCGAGGCCCCGGCCCTCGACTTCCCGGACGGCGCTCTCGATGACGGCGATCGGGATGATCCGCCGCTCGGCGAGTTCGGCCGGCTCGACCGAGCCGTGGTGGTGCATCTGCAACAGCAGCCAGCTGGAGGCGGGTTGGAGGTCCAGCCCGGCCCCCTCGGTGATCCGCCGGAAGAGGTCGCGCCGGGCCTCGCGGGAGCTCAGCACCGAGAGCGCGCGGGCGATCTCGTCCAGCGACGAGCGTTGGACGGGGTTGAGGCCGATGGATCCGCTCAGGTCGGGCGCGGTGGCGGTGGAGCGCAGCTTCTGCTCGCGCAGGAACAGCGACAGCACGAAGGCGACCATCGCGACGGGCACCGCGTACAGGAACACCCTGGTGATCGACTCGGCGTACGCGTGGTGGACGGCTTCCTGGGCGACGGCGGGCAGCCGGGTGATCACCCGTGGGTCGGAGGTGACGGCCTCGGGGTGGAAGCCGGGCGGCAGCGGCAGGCCGGTGAGGGCGTCGGCGAGCCGGTCGCGCAGCCCACTGGCGAACAGGGTGCCGAAGATGGAGACGCCGAAGGAGGCGCCGATGGAGCGGAAGAAGGTGGCGCCGGCGGTGGCGACGCCGAGGTCCTGGTAGCCGACGGAGTTCTGCACGATCAGCACCAGTACCTGCATGACCAGGCCCAGCCCGAGGCCGAAGACCAGGAAGTAGAGGCTCATCTCCGTGGTGCTGCTGTGCTCGTCGAGCCGGGAGAGCAGCAGCAGGCCGACGGTGGTGACGGCCGTCCCGGCGATCGGGAAGATCCGGTAGTGGCCGGTGCGGGCGACGATCTGGCCGGAGCCGATCGAGGTGAGCAGCATGCCGAGCACCATCGGCAACATGTGGATGCCGGACAGGGTGGGCGAGACCTGCATGACGACCTGGAGGAAGGTCGGCAGGTAGGTGAGGGCGCCGAACATCGCGAAGCCGACCACGAAGGAGATCACCGCGACCAGGCTGAACGTCCGGGAGCGGAACAGCCGCAGCGGCAGCACCGGTTCGCTGGCCGTCCGCTCGACCAGGACGAAGGCGAGCAGCAGCACCAGGCCGAGCACGCCGAGCCCGACGATCTGCCAGGAGGTCCAGCCCCAGGTGGTGCCGCCGAGGGAGGTCATCAGCACCAGGCAGGTGGCGACGGCGGCGATCAGCACGGTGCCGAGGTAGTCGATCCGGTGCCGGCGCCTGACCTCCTGCCCGTGCAGGACGGCGGCGATCACCACCAGGGCGACGATGCCGATCGGCAGGTTGATGTAGAAGACCCAGCGCCAGCTGAGGTTGTCGACGAACAGGCCGCCGAGCAGCGGCCCGAGGACGCTGGTCACGCCGAAGACGGCGCCGAAGAGGCCCTGGTACTTGCCGCGGTCCCGGGGGGAGACGAGGTCGCCGACGATGGCCTGGGTGAGCACGATCAGCCCGCCGCCGCCCAGGCCCTGCAGCGCGCGGAAGGCGATGAGTTCGCCCATGTTCTGGGCGATGCCGCAGAGTACGGAGCCGAGCAGGAAGATCACGATGGAGGCCTGGAAGAAGCGCTTCCGGCCGTACATGTCGCCGAGCTTGCCCCAGAGCGGGGTGGCGGCGGTGGAGGCCAGCAGGTAGGCGGTGACCACCCAGGAGATGTGGTCCAGGCCGCCGAGGTCGCTGACGATGGTGGGCAGCGCGGTGGAGACGATGGTCTGGTCGAGGGCGGCGAGCAGCATCGCCAGCAGCAGGGCCCCGATCGGCACCCAGAGGTTGGGGGCGGTGACCTCCGGCGGGCCGGGCTCGTACGCCGGGCTGCGGTCGGACGCGGCGCGCGAGTCCGTCATGGCGGCTCCGTAGGGTCGCGGGCCCCGGCCGAGGCGGCGGGCCCGTGCGGATGATCACTCCCAGCTCACCATGCTGTCAGAAATGCCCCGGTTTGCTCCCTCGGATTGAGCCGAACGTAGCCTCCGGGCCTGCCCGAGCGGACCCTCCGGGCCTGCCGACCCAGGACGCACCGAGCCGAGCCGACCACACCCACCGCACCGACCCGGCCGCCGGCGCCGGCGCCGGCGCCGGGGACATCCGCCGCCCCCCGACCGTTCCTCGGGAGACAACCGCCACCAACCGGCACAACACCCCCGCCCGGGTCCGGACGCCCCTGTCCCCCCTCCGGGACGTCCTGCATAATCAGGCGCGATCGTGAGCCCGGGAACCGCCCCGGGGCACGGAGACCGCCCGAGAACCGAGGAGGACCGGCCGATGCCGGACCAGCACTGCCCGACGTGCGGCACCGCACGCTCCACCGGGTGCGGCTGCGTCCCGGACCCGAGCCTCACCGAGACGGCCGTCCTCCCGCACCTCGAAGGCCCGCCGCTGGTCCGCCCGTACGTGCCGCAGGCGGTCGGCCAGGTCGCCGAGGAGCCCGTGGCGGACGTCCCCGCCGTCGACCCGTTCGCGACCGCCGTCCTGCCGCCGGTCGCCCCGGGACAGCCGGCCCCCGTCCACCCCGCCGCGCCCCCGCCCGCCGCTGCCCCGCCCGTGGTTCCCCCGCTGGGGCCGGACGCCGACGCCTACGCCACCACCGTGCTGCCGCCGGTGCCCGCCTCCGGGCCGGGCGCTTACGCGGCGGCGACGGCCCCGCAGGCCGCGTCCGGCGGCGACCTCGGAGTCTTCCCCTTCGACCATGCACCAACGCCCGGGCCCGAGCCGGAGCCCGTCGGCGGCCGGGCCGCGCGCAGAGCCGCCGAGCAGGCCACGCAGAACCCGCTGGCCCGGCACAAGCTGCTGCTGGCCGGGGTGGGCGCCGGCCTGGTCGCGCTCACCATCGGCATCGCGTACGCGGTGACGCCCTCGCCCGCGCCGACGACCCGGCAGGCGCAGCCGCTGCCCACCACCCTGGCGCCCGCGCCGGTGGAGCCGACCGCCCCGGCACCGACGGACCCGGCCACCCCGCCGCCGACCAGCGAGGCGCCGAGTCCGACGTCGTCCCCCACCCGCAAGCCGAGCCCGACGAAGACGGCCACCCCGGCGCCGACGCCGACCACCCAGGCCCCGGTCGCCGCTCCCCCGGCCCCGGCTTCCGCCCCGACCGCGCCCCCGACACCCACGCCCACCCCCACCACCGCGACGCCCACGCCGACTCCGACGCCGACCCCCACCCCGACGCCGACCCCGACCACCCGGGTGCTCCAGATGGGGATGACCGGCGCTGACGTCAAGGACATGCAGCAGCGGTTGTGGGCGGCCGAGTGCGGATACGTCGACAAGTCGATGATCACTGGCACCTTCGACTTCTGGACCAGGTCGGTGCTCGGCGACTACCAGACCAGCAACCGGATCAAGGGCGAGACCTACGTCTACGGCCCGAAGACCCGGGCCGCCCTGGAGGCCGACCCGGGCTGCTGAGCCCCGCGAACAAGGGGTCAGCCGGTGATCGCCCCGAAGATGCTGATGCCCGCCAGCACCACCATGATCGCCGCCGCGACCCGGATGATCAGCTTCATCGGCACGTACTTGAGCAGCTTCTGCCCGCCCACGATGGCGAGCCCGCCGACCGCGCACAGCGCCAGCCAGGCGCCGAGGCCGACGGCCAGCGGATCGGCGTACTTGGCGGCCAGGTTGGCGGTCATGATCTGGGTCAGGTCGCCGAACTCGGCGACCGCGACGACCACGAAGCTGGCCCCGGCCACCTTCCAGAAGCTGTTCGAGGACGGCTCCTTGGCGGCGTGCCCCTCCTCGTCGTCGCCCCCGCCGTGGAACAGCAGCATGGCCGCGCCGGCCAGGAACAGCACGCCGGTGACGCCCTCCACCCAGCGGTGCGGCAGCAGCGAGAGCAGGTGCCCGGCGGCGAGGGCGAGGACGACCTGAACGCCCATCGCGGCGGCGACACCCGCGAAGACGTAGCTGGCACGGTACTTGGTGCCGAGTACGAGGCTGGCCAGCGCGGTCTTGTCCGGCAGTTCGGCCAGGAAGATGATGCCGAACGTCAGCGCGGCCACGGTCAAACTCATCAGAAAGGGTCCCTCGGTCGGGCTGCCCGGCCTCCGCAGGTCCGTCAGGGGACGCTTCGGCCCGACAGCACTGGTCATGGTCACAGCACTGCGGCCGAAGGTCTCGCCGGCACCGACCCCGGAGGATCGGGTGCCCCGGGCGCCGGGCCCGTGAGGGCCAGTATGTCGACGGTCCGGTGGAGGGCTACTCCCCTTCAACGTGCTCAAGGGTACCCGACCGCGTCCGGTGCCCAAGGCGGCCCGGTCCCCGCCCCCGTCCGGCACCCGCCCCGGCCCGGTACCCCACGCTCACCAACCCACGCTCACCAACCCACGCTCACCAACCCACGCTCACCAGCCCGCGTTCACCAGCCCCCGGCCGACCAGCTCCAGCACCACCACGATCGCCACCGACTCCACCGCCAGCAGCCCGACCAGCACGAACAGCTGCACCGCCCCCGCCTGGACGGGCGAGGCGCCGCCGAGCAGCATGCCGACGAAGGCGCCGGGGAGGGTGACCAGGCCGACCGTCCGGGTCTGGTCGAGGGCGGGCACCAGCGAGGTCGCGGCGGCGGTGCGGCAGATCTCCAGCCGGGCGTCGCGGTCCTCGAAGCCGAGCGCCAGGGCCGCCTCCACCTCGCCGCGGCGCTGCCGCAGTTCGTCGAGGGCGCGCCGCCCGGCCAGCGAGGTGGCGGTGAGCGCGCCGCCGATCAGGATGCCCGCGACGGGGATGACGGACAGGCCCTTGGCCGGCAGCAGCCCGACGGCCAGCAGCAGGGCGAGCACCGGCAGCACGCCGGCGCCGATCGGCGCGGCCGCCCAGACCCAGCCGGGGCCGGGGGTCATCCGCCGCCCGGCGGTGCGCACCGCGACGGTGAACATCAGCAGCACGAACAGCGCCGACCACCAGAGCGAGCCGACCACCCAGCTGATCACCGCGGCGACGGCGGCCAGTTGCACCACCGCGCGCAGTCCGGCCCGCAGCACCGCGTGCCCGTGGCCGAGCAGGCCCCGGCCGGCGACCGCGACGGCGGCCAGCAGCAGGGCGGCGGTGACCACCCCGAGCATCGGGGTGACGGGTAGCAGCTGGCCGCCCGCGGCGGACAGGGTCACCGGTGTCAGATCCAGCTGGTGAACCACATCCGGTCCTGCCAGGACGTCATCGGGATCACCTCCGCCGTGTACAGCGGGTAGAAGAAGGCGAAGCAGGCGACGATGGCGAGCACGATCAGCCCGGCGCCGGCCGCGCCGATCCGGCGGCGTTCGGGGCTGCATCCGGCCGGGCCGAGGATCGCCCCGAGCATCTGCGCGACGGCCAGGCACAGGAACGGCACCAGGACGACCATGTAGAAGGAGAAGACGGTCCGCTCCTGGTATTGGAACCAGGGCAGGTAGATCCCGGCGACGGCGCACAGCACGGCGCCCGAGCGCCAGTCCCGGCGGAAGAACCAGCGCCACAGCAGGTAGACCAGGGCGAAGCAGGCCGTCCACCAGAGCAGCGGGGTGCCGAGGCCGAGGATCTGGGACGCGCAGCCGCCGGTGGCGGTGCAGCCGTGCTGCCCGTTCGGGACCTGCTCCCAGTACATGGAGACGGGGCGGCCGACGACCAGCCAGCTGAAGGGGTTGGACTGGTAGGTGTGCGGGGTGCTCAGCCCGGTGTTGAAGTCGTACATCTGCGAGTGGTAGTGCCACAGGCTGCGCAGCGGCGCGGGCACCCAGCTCATCGACACCTGCGGCAGCGGGACGCCGAGGAAGGTGTCCGGGGACAGGCCGGGGCGGCCGTCGGCCCAGTGCCGGTCGTACCCGCCCTCGCCGTTGCCGCCGCCGGCGAGCCAGCCGGCCCAGGCGCCGACGTACACCACCAGGGCGGAGCCGACCATGGCGAGGAAGGCGGGGACGGCGTCGCGGCGCAGCATCGAGCGCCACGGGCGGCGGGCGCCGGCCCCGCGGCGGCCGGACTGGTCCCACAGGACGGTCAGCAGGCCGAAGGCGGCGAGGATCATCGCGCCGTTCCACTTGACGGCGCAGGCGGCGCCGAGGAGCACCCCGGCGGCGATCCGCCAGGGACGCAGGCCGAGCCGGACGCGGTCGCCGTCGGTGACGCCGGCCAGCCGGGCGCGGACGTGGTCGCGGTCGATCAGGAGGCTGCCGAAGGCGGCGAGCACGAAGAACATCTGGATGCCGTCGAGCAGCCCGACCCGGCTCATCACCAGCTGGAGGCCGTCGACGGCCATCAGCAGGGCCGCGGTGCAGCCGATCAGGGTGGAGCCGAAGAGCCGGCGGCCGATCCGGGCGAGCATCAGCACGGTGACGGTGCCGAGCAGGGCGGTCATGAACCGCCAGCCGAAGGGGTGCAGGCCGAACAGCTGTTCGCCGATCGCCATCACCCATTTGCCGAGCGGCGGGTGGGCGATGAACTCGGGCGCGGAGGTGAGCGGGATGTGCTGCGGGACGGCCAGGACGTCGGCGTTGGCGTGGTCCGGCCAGCTGCCCTCGTAGCCCTGCCGCAGCAACGACCAGGCGTCCTTGGGGTAGTACGTCTCGTCGAAGACGAAGGCGTTGGGGTAGCCGAGGTTCCAGAACCGCAGGAGGCCCGCGAAGAGCGCGACGCCGATCGGCCCGAGCCAGCCGGACCAGTCGGCCGGCAGGCGGAGCAGCCGGCCCCGGGCCGGTGCCGGGGCGGCGGGGGCCGGGGCCTGGGCCGCCGGGGGGTGCGTGAGCGCCGCTTGCGTCATTGCCTCGCCGATTCGCCTGTCTCCTGTGCCGGCCGGGTCTCCTGTACCGACCGGGCCGGGCGGCCAACAGCCACTGACACTATGTGGCGGTGGTCGCGAAGCCAAGCGCGACGGGCGCCGACCAGGTGACCCGGTCGGCGCCCGTCGACACGCCTGTTCGATCGGCGGTCACGCCGCCGTCTGCAACCCCCGTCGGCGGTCACGCAGCCGTCTGCAACTCCCGGACGACCGTGGTGCGGACCACGGCCGGGGCCGCGTTGTCCTGCTCCGGCGTGAGGTACGGGCGCAGCCGCAGCGCCAGGACGACGATCAGCAGCGTGGAGCCCGCCATGGCCGCGAGGTAGAGCGGCCAGGTGCCGGAGCCGACCAGCAGCACGCCGACGGCCGGGCCGACCGCGATGGCGATCTGCTTCACCAGGGCGTACCCGGAGTTGTAGGTGCCGAGCAGCCGGGCCGGGGCGAGGTCGGCGACGATCGGGCCCATGGTGGGCGCGAGCAGCGACTCGCCGACGCCGAACAGGGCGTAGATCGAGACGATCGCGACCGTGGCGGCCATGGTCTCGGTCCGGATCAGGCCGGCCACCAGGGCCATCGCCCAGGCGCCGAGCCAGACCACGCCGGCCGTGGCCATCGCGGTGGTGCGGCGGCGGCGCGCGGTGATCCGCACCATGAACATCTGCAGGACGACGATGGTCAGCGCGTTGGCGCCGATCGCGAAGCCCAGGGTGGAGGGCGCGGTGCCGACGGTGTCGGTGGCGAAGGCCGCGACGCCGGACTCGAACTGGCCGTAGCAGGTGAAGAAGATCAGCCCGGCGAGCACGCAGAGCCGCAGCATCGCCTTGTCGGCGACCAGCGCGCGCAGGCCGGTCGGACCGTCGTTCTTCTCCTGGAGCGGGATCAGCGGGTTGGCCGGCATCCGGGCGGTGCCGGTGACCAGGGCCAGGCCGAGGAAGGTCGCCGCCTCGATGGTGAACAGCCGGGTGAGGCTGGCCGGGTCGGCGACGTTCACGATCTGGCCGCCGACCAGGGCGCCGATGCCCATGCCCAGGTTGACCAGGGTGAACTGGAGCGCGAAGGCGTGCGAGCGGGTCGCTGCCGTCGAGCAGCGGACGATCATCGTGGCGAGCGCCGGCTGGCAGGTGGTGACACCCGCGCCGAACAGGAAGGAGGAGACCAGCAGGGCCGGGGTGCCGGTGGCGTGGCCGAAGGCGAACGCGCCGGTGGCGGCGAGCGCCGTACCGGCCAGCAGGACCGGACGGGGACCGTACCTGTCGATGCCGCGACCGGTGAACGGCAGGACGGCGAGCGCCGCCAGCGCGAAGACGGTGAACACCATCCCGGCCGCCAGCGAACCCAGCCCGCGCACCTGGTCCACGTACACGAACATGTACGGCATCGTGAAGCCGCTGCCGAACGCGCTGAGCGCGTTGCCGATCTGGACGCGGCGCAGCGGGCCGCCCGCCCCGCGTCGCTGCCGCCCCTGCTGCTTCACCGTGCCGGTCACCGTGCACATCCCTTCCTGGATTCAACTGGATACTCTTAAGTCCAGAAGATTTCAGAGCTAAAGTTTGACAAGATAAATTCTTAGCACTGGAAGAGTGTGGAGTCAAAGGCTTAAGAGATGCACGCCCCCGTGCGACACTGGTCCGCATGACTACGGACAAGCCCCCGCCGGCCACCGCCAGGGAGCTCGGCATCACCGAGCAGGTGGCCGTCTACCAGCGGGAATTCCCCACCGTCGACCCCCAGGTGGAGACCATCGTGCAGACCCTGTCCCGGGTCGCCCGGCGGATGGGCGTGGCCTACGACCGGCAGCTGACTGTGCTGGGAATCACGGCCGCCGAGTGGGAGGTGCTCAAGGCACTGGTGGTCTCCGGCAGCCCGTACCAGCTCGGACCGGGCGAGCTGGCCAAGCGGCTCGGGCTCACCCCGGCCGCGATGACGCACCGGATCGACCGGATGGTGACCGAGGACCTCGTCACCCGGGAGCGCGACGAGACCAACCGGGTCCGGGTGATCATCGAGCTGACCGAGAACGGCCGCGACAAGTGGCTGGAGTCGATGCGGATGGCGGCGGTGTTCGAGGAGGAGCTGCTCCAGGACGTCACGGGCGAGGAGCGGGCCGTGCTGTCCGCGATGCTGGCGCGGATGCTGCGGCGGATCGAGGAGAGCCAGCCGGACGCGCTCGGGCGCACCGCCGACCTGGCCTGAGCCGCGCGCCCGGGTCGCGCCCCCGAAACGCAACGAGTCCGGCCCGCCGGGGGTGCTCCCCCGGCGGGCCGGACCGCTTGGTTCAGGTGCTGCGAGGGTCCGTCAGGCCCTCAGTCCGTGCCGCCCGAGGGGTCAGCAGGCGCCGTTGTCGGTCCAGACGCCCCACTGGCCGCTCTGGCTCGGGTCATCGCCCTTGGTCCACCACTTGTTGGTGTAGTAGTGGCCCTTCCACGAGACCTTGGTGCCGCCGGCCGCGTAGGTGGTGTTGGCGTCCCAGCTCGGGGCGGCCGGGCAGCCGGCCGGCGAGGTCGGGGTGCCGGTGGGGGTACCGGTCGGGGTACCCGTGGGGGTGCCGGTCGGCGTGCCCGTGGGCGTGCCGGTCGGGGTCTGGGTCGGGGTCGCCGTGCTGCTCGGGGTGCCGGTCGGCGGGGCCGGGCAACCGGCGGCGGAGCCGTTGGTGGCGTTCACCATCGTGTCGAACAGGCCGGTCTTGGTGCCCAGGTCGTACAGCGAGAAGGCGAAGGAGCCGCCGAGGCCGTTGCAGTGCGCGTAGTCGAGCTTGGCCTGGATCGACCGGGTGTCCTCACCGCTCCAGAAGGTGTTGCCGTCGTAGAAGTACGTGGCCTTGGCGTCGTCGTCCCAGAAGGTCCTGGACGGGTTGTCGACGAAGCCCGCGAGCTCCTTGTACATCTGGATGCCGGGGACATTGCCGGACATCGCCGCGCCGGTCGCCGGGCTGGCGGCGGGCTGGAACAGGCCGTTCTTGCCGTTGTTCTGGACGCCGGTCCAGCCGCGGTAGTAGAACGGCACACCCATGTTGATCTTGTTGGCGGGGAAGCCGCCGGGGATCCCGTAGTCCGCGTCGCCGACCGTCCACGCCTTGATGGCGTTGTCGATCGAGTACTTGCCGTGGCCCGGCTTGACCGGGGTCGACGGGTCGTTCGGGCCCGCGTAGAGCGCGGCCTGGTGGTTGGTCGGCCCCTGGGCGTCCCAGCCGCCGTGCATGTCGTAGGTCATGACGTCGAGGAAGGTGAGGTACTGACCGATCTTGTCGGTCTCGACGTTCATGATCTTGTCCTGGCCGGCGCCGACCGCCGCCGACAGGGCGTAGGTCTTGTTGTCGGCCTTGCCCTGGGCGTCCAGCTGGGTGCGGAACTCCTTCAGCAGCGCCGTGAAGTTCTGCTTGTCGGCCGGGCTGGAGATGTTGCCGGTGTGGCCGCCGCCGCCCGGGTACTCCCAGTCGATGTCGATGCCGTCGAAGATGCCGGCGCCGGAGCCCGGGCCGCCGTAGCCGGCGTCGCTCGGGAGGTTGCCCTTGATGAACATGTCGAGGCAGGACGAGACCAGGTGCTTGCGCGAGGCGTCCGTGGCGGAGGCCGGCGAGAAGTACTTGGAGTAGGTCCAACCGCCGATCGAGAGCAGGATCTTGAGGTTGGGGTTCTTCGCCTTCAGCTTCTTCAGCTGGTTGAAGTTGCCCGCGATCGGCTGGTTCCAGACGTCGCCGACGCCGTCGACCGAGATGTCCGCGCCGAAGCTCTTCTGGTAGTCGGCGAACGCGTCGGCCGCGCCGTCACCCGCGTTGGGGTTGTTGTCGTTCGTGTCGGCGGCCTTGGTCGCCTCGAAACAGCCCAGGTCGGTCGGGTGGATGTTCGCGAAGTCGTAGATCAGGTAGTCGAGCTTCCCGGCCACGCCGGTGTCCTGGATCGTCTTCGGGTAGTACGCGTTGGCGTAGACCGACCACTGGTCGTAGTAGGCGACCTTGATGCCGCCGCTGGTGGCGGCCGCGCCGGTGGTGTTGGTGGTCGCGGCGTTGGCCGCGGCGCCGCCGGTCAGCGCGAGGCCCGCGCCGAGCAGCACGGAGGCGGCGGTGCCGGCCGCGACGGCGGCCAGGCTCTTCGGGCGGCGTCGACGGCCGCCCGTCGGAGCCGGGGTCCCGGCCCTTTCAATGCGTGAACGCAGCATGGGTGCGTGACTCCTGGTTGTGGGGGTTTTCCGTCGTCCCGTGGGGGTGCGCCCGAGGTGGGGTCGGGCGACCGGGACATGACAGCTCAGTGCGGGGAATCGTGCGGGATCAGCGGGATCGGGCCTGGACGGACACCGGGATGTGCCGAACCGGCGCCCGCGGCACGAGGCCGTTGACGCCGGTTCAGGGGCTCCCTGCACCTGGGCAATAAAAATGGACTAGACCAACTCCCCCGTCAAGGGGTCCCGTTGGGCCTTGAGCCGCGCTTAAGGTTCGGCCCCCGCCCGGCACCCGCGCTGACCTGCGAGCCAGCAGCGGGAAGTCAGTGGCGGGGAAGTCAGTAGCGCAGCGCGTTCGCCACCACGGCCTTCAGGCTGCCCGAGAGGTCCCGGTTGCTGCGCGCGGTGGCCTGGGCGCTCCGGCCGGCCGCCACGTCCTGGACCGTCACCGCGGTCGCGTCCTGCACCGTGCCGGAGTCGTCGGTGAAGTCGACCTGGATCACGTACCGGTACGACTGCTGCCCGTGGTTGGTGACGGTCAGCTCCACCTGCGCCCTGCCGTCCGAGCCGGTGCTCACCGCCCCGACGGCCACGTCCCCCTTGGCGTCCAGCCCGCCCTTGATCCCGGAGACCGCCGAGGAGGCCGCCGACACCGCCGCCGAGGCCCGCGCCTCCGCCGAGGCGATCACCGCCCCCGCCCCGCCCGCCACCGAGGCCAGCGCCGAGGCGGCGGAGGCCGCGGCCGAGGCGCCCCGCTCGATCGCGGCGGAGGCCGAGGTGGCCACGCTGCTCGCGCTCTTTCCGGAGGAGCAGCCCGCCAGCGCCGCCGCGGCGACCATGGTGGCGGCCAACACCCCGGCCACCGCCCGGCGTTGGCGGCGCACCGGCGGCGCGTCCAGCTGCCGCGCGGTGACCCGCGGCCTCGAACCGATCCGGGTGAGCGGCTGGCGGTCCATGCGGTCCAGGCGGTCCATGCGGTCCCTCGTTTCTGCCCCGGCGCCGGGCTGCCCGGCACGCCTTCCCGACCACCCTCCGAGGGCCGCCCGGGGGCCGCCAGCAGGACTGGTGCCTCCGGGTGACCGGGGCGAGCAGGCCGGCGAGGGCCGCCCGGGGGCCGCCGGCGCGTCAGGACAGCCCCGAGCCCTCCTGCTCGTCCGCCTCCATCGCGGCCCGCTCCTCGCGCAGCCGCACCACGTGCCGGCGCCGCGCCACCACGCCGTACGCCCCGGCGACGGACCCCGCGAAGGCCACCAGGCCCATCCACGGCTGGTCGAGGACGTGGCAGGTCAGGTGGTCCAGCGAGTACCGCCCCGGACCGGCCAGGCCGAGCGCCAGCCCGGCCGCGCCGAGGAAGGCCGGGTACTCGTAGCCGCCGGAGGTCGCGAAGAAGCCCCCGGGGGCGTGCACCGCCACCGCGCCGGCCATCGTCCCGGCCACCACCGCGCCGGCCGCGCCGGTGGCCAGCCCGGCGACCAGCAGCACGCCGCCGCCCGCCTCACCGGCGCCCGCCGCGATGGCGCTCTGTCGGCCGGGGTGGAAGCCCATGTGCTCCATCGCCTGGGCGGTACCCTCCAGGCCTCCGCCGCCGAACCAGCCGAACAGCTTCTGGGTGCCGTGCGCGATCAGCACCCCGCCGACCGCGCCGCGCAGGGCCAGCAGGCCCAGGTCCTTACGGTTCAGACACATGTCGCATCCTCGTTCCCGGGGAGGTGATCCGACTTCCATGGGAGCCGAGAGCGCGCACCCGTTCGAGCCAGGACGGCCATCCGGGCGAATTCGTCGGCGACCGGGAATGAACCGCTCCCCGGCGAGATTCACGCCACGCCCGACCGCGGGGCGTGGCGTGGCGGAGCGGCCGCACCGGCCACCGCGGTCATGCTTGGCGCATGTTCGTCTTCAATCTGAGCAGCGCCTTCATCACCTTCTTCGCCGTGGTCGGCCCGCCCAAGGTCCTGCTGGCCTTCGCCCGGCTGGCCTCCACCCGGAGCACCCGGGAACTGCGACGGCTGGCGGCGTGGAGCACGATCATCTCGGCGGTGATCGGCCTGGTGCTCGGCTTCACCGCGGACGAGGTCACCACGCTCTTCCACATCAGCGACCAGTCGCTGCAGCTCGCGGGCGGGACGATCTTCTTCATCTACGCGGTCGCGCTGGTCTTCGGCGTCCACCTCGGCGGCGAGAACGAGGACGACGACCACCTGCCGAACCCGATGGTGGACGGCATCCGCGAACTGCTGCTGCCGTACATCGCCAGCCCGCTCGCGGTCACCGCCGTGCTGGTCGCCTCGCTCGCCCGCAACGACTGGAGCTGGAAGGCCACCATCGGCGGGGCCTACCTCGCGGTCGTGGTGATCAACTACGTCTGCGTGGCCCTGCTGGCGCCGCTGATGCAGCGCACCCACCGCACCTCGCTGGAGGTGCTCTCCCGGCTGCTCGGGCTGCTGCTGGCGGCGGTCGGCGTGGAGCTGTTCCTGACCGGCCTGGCCGGGCTCGGGGTCCACCTGCCCGAAGGGCACTGAGCCCGGCCGCCGCCCGTCAGGCCGCCACCCGTCAGACCGCCGCCCGTCAGACCGCGGCCGCCGCCAGCCGGGCCAGCACCTCGCCGATCCGCTCCCGCACCAGCGGATCGGCGACCAGCCCGTCCGGGCCGACCGCCCCGCGGTCCAGCGGGATGCGGACGCAGGCCCCGTCCACCACCGCCGCGCCGGTGTAGCCGAGGACGGTGCGCAGGGTGGCCTCGGCGCCCTGGCCCCGGCCCGGGCCCGCCGCGTTGATCCAGCCGGCGGGCTTGTCCGCGATCTCCGTCCCGCCGACCGTCCAGTCCAGCAGGTTCTTGAAGGAGCCGGGCAGCGTCCCGGCGTACTCGGGGGTGCAGACCAGCAGCGCGTCGGCGGCCCTGACGGCGGCGCGCAGGGCGGCCACCGGCCCGGGCAGCGGGTCGGTGTCGTGGTCCGGGTTGAAGTGCGGCAGGCCGGCCAGCCCCGCGTAGTAGGTGGCCCGCAGGCCCGGGGTGGCGGCGGCCACGGCGGCGGCGGTGCGCAGCACCGTCTCGTTGGCGGAACCGGCCCGCAGGCTCCCGGGCAGCAGCAGGATGTGGCGCTCGTTCGGCATGCCGAGGAACCTACCGTTCCGGCCCCGGGCCGCACGGCGGTCGCGACGGCGCCATCGCGCTGTGGCGCTACGGCTCCTACGCCCCGGCGGGCGCGACCACCGGCCGCCAGGGCACCGGGCTGGAGAGGATCATCGAGCTGGACGGCTGGCCGTAGCCGCCGAGCCGGTCGCACAGGGCCTCGAAATCGGCCATCGTGGGCACCGCGACCAGCAGCGCGCAGCAGGCCCCTCCGGTGACCCGGTGCAACTGGAGCACCTCCGGCCAGGCGGCCACCTGGGGGTCGCGCAGCACGCAGCGCGGGCCGTAGCACTGGATCTGGACCAGCGCGGTGATCGGCAGTCCGGCCCGGCTGAGGTCCACGTGGGCGTGGTACCCGGTGATCACGCCGTCGGACTCCAGTCGGCGGACCCGTTCGGCCACCGCAGGTGCGGACAGGCTCACCCGGCGGGAGAGTTCGTTGTAGGAGAGCCGGGCGTCGGTCTGCAACTCGGCCAGCAGGCGGCGGTCGACGGCGTCCATGGCGGCTCCCGGAGTGACTGGAATGGGTGGTTTCGCGATCGTAAAGCGAATCGGCCGAACGCCTCGCGAACAACAGCCCGGATCGCGGTTGCGGTGTCCGTCGACCATTCAACCGGGGGGTCGCACCGCCGCACAATGGGCACCCCGGTGGAACCAGGCCATCCGTCTGGTCGCCGGTCCGGGCGACGGGCCCGGGTGGATCAGGAGGAATCGGGATGGGGCACGACACGGTGGAGACGCCCAGCCTGTCGTTCGGTCGGCGCGGGGAGCCGGATCGGGGCACCCCGTACGCCCGCTACGTGTGCCTGGACGAGCTGCACAGCCTGCAGCACCCGCGCAGCAAGGTGCCGGCCGAGCTGTCGTTCATCGTCACCACGCAGGTGATGGAGCTGCTGTTCGACCTGTTGCGGCACGAGTGGACGCTCGCCCAGCGCGCGCTGCGCGAGGACGACCTGCCCGCCGCACTGGCCGCGCTGCGGCGCGGCACCCACGTGCAGGACGTGCTGGTGGAGTCCTGGGACCTGCTGGCCACCATGACGCCGCAGGAGTTCAACGGCTTCCGCGCGGCGTTCGGCCAGGCCTCCGGCTTCCAGTCCGCGGCCTTCCTGCACCTGGAGTTCCTGCTCGGCAACAAGAACGCCGCACTGCTCACGATGTACGACGGGATGCCGCGGACGCAGGCCGAGCTGACCGAGGCGCTGCGCTCCCCCGGCCTGTACGACGACGCGCTGGCCCTGCTGGCACGGCGCGGCCTGCCGCTGCGCCCGGAGCCCTCCGAGGAGCGCTACCGCGCCAGCGACGAGGTCGCCGCGGCCTGGCGCCTGGTCTACACCGACCCGGAGCACGCCGGACTGCGGCCGCTCGCCGAGGCGCTGCTGGACGTCGCCGAGCGGGTCACCCGCTGGCGCCAGCGCCACCTGTCCGCGGTCAAGCGGACCATGGGCGGCAAGCCCGGCTCGGGCGGCTCCAGCGGGCTGAGCTGGCTGCGCAGGTCCGCCGAGCAGGACGTGTTCCCGGAGCTGTGGACGATCCGGGACGAGCTGTGAACGAGGGGATGGGCATGGTCACGCGCGAGGAGTGCGCGGCGCTGGACGCCGTCGACCCGCTGGCGGCGTTCCGCAAGGAGTTCGCCCTGCCGGACGGGGTGGTCTACCTGGACGGGAACTCGCTCGGCGCGCTGCCGGTGCGCACCGCGGAGCGGGTGCGGCAGGTGGTCGAGGAGGAGTGGGGCCGGGAGCTGATCCGCAGCTGGAACGACGCGGGCTGGTTCGAGCAGCCCTACCGGCTGGGGCGGCGGATCGCCCCGCTGGTCGGGGCCGGGCCGGAGGAGGTGGTGGTCTGCGACACCACCTCGGTGAACCTGTTCAAGGTGCTCGTCGCCGCGCTGCGGCTGCGCCCCGGGCGGCGCACGGTGCTGGGCGACGGCGAGGCGTTCCCGACCGACCTGTACATCGCCGAGGGCGCCACCGGCCTGGTCGAGGGCGCGCGCAGCGTGCTGGTCCGGCCCGAGGAGCTGGACCGGCACCTGGACGGCGACGTCGCCGCGGTCGTCCTCTCGCACGTGGACTACCGCACCGGCGAGCTGCTGGACCTGCCCGGGATCACCGCCCGGGTGCAGGCCGCGGGCGCGCTGATGATCTGGGACGTCTGCCACTCGGTGGGCGCGCTGCCGGTCGAACTCGGCGCCGCGGGAGCGGACTTCGCGGTCGGCTGCACCTACAAGTACCTGAACGGCGGCCCCGGCTCGCCGGCCTTCCTGTACGTCGCCGAGCGGCACCTCGCGGCCGGCCCGCGGCAGCCGCTGAGCGGCTGGTTCGGGCACGCCCGCCCGTTCGCCTTCGAGCCCGGGTACGACCCCAAGCCGGGCATCGGGCGCTTCCTGACCAGTTCGCCGTCGCTGCTCGGGCAGGCCGCGCTGGGCGCGAGCCTGGACGTCTGGGAGCGCGCCGACCCGGCCGCCGTCCGGGCGAAGAGCCTGGCCCTGACCGACCTGTTCATCGGACTGGTCGAGGGGTTGGACGGGATCGAGGTGGTGACCCCGCGCGAGCACGCCCGGCGGGGCAGCCAGGTCGCGCTGCGGCACGCCGACGGCTATCCGGTGGTGCAGGCGCTGATCGCGCGCGGCGTGATCGGGGACTTCCGCGCGCCCGACCTCATGCGGTTCGGCTTCACTCCGCTGTACCTCTCGTACACCGACGCCTGGGACGCGGCCCGGGAGCTGGCCGAGGTGCTGGCCGGCGGGGAGTGGCGGGAGGAGCGGTTCTCCCTCCGGGGCGAGGTGACCTGAGGCCCGGCGCCGCGCCGCGGCCCGCCATGGAACAGTGACGCACGTCATGCCCAGGTAAAGTTCGACCCTCATCACCCTTGGGAAACCTCCCGATTGACTCACCGTCAGCCACAAGGGGAGGTTTGCGTGAACATCGAACTCGGACCGCTTTCGCCCGAACCCTTCATGCTGGCCCTGGGGTTGACCCTGTTCTTCCTGATCACGTGGACGCTGGGCCACCGCATCCT
Organism: Kitasatospora sp. NPDC088779; assembly: GCF_040685395.1. Classification (NCBI taxonomy): domain Bacteria; kingdom Bacillati; phylum Actinomycetota; class Actinomycetes; order Kitasatosporales; family Streptomycetaceae; genus Kitasatospora; species Kitasatospora sp. NPDC088779. Next base: position 196,020 of record NZ_JBFBHW010000009.1, read on the forward strand.
CCCCCGCGTCGAGCGGATTCAGGCCGAGCGGTGGGACGCGACCGAGGGCCGCGCCGAACGCGCCGAAGCCATCCGCGCCGAAGCCGAGGCCGCCCACGACGCCGGCCGACAGGAACTGGCTCAGGCCCGGCACGAGGCGGCCCGGATCCGACAGGAGTACGCCGAGCAGGGCGCGGCGGCCGTCGCCGCGGCCCGCGCGGAGGGCATCCGCGACCGGGACCGGCTGGTCACCGCCACCCACGCGCGGATCGCCGCCGACCGGGCCGAAGCTGCCGAACAACTCCGGCAGGACGTAGGAGAGTTGGCCGTGACGCTGGCCGGCCGGGTGGTCGGTGAACCGGTGCACGCCGTCGCCGCCGGCCGCCGCACGGTGGACCGCTTCTTCCGCTCCCGCTGAGCCGCCGTCGGCCCCTCGCCCGTGCTGGGCGAGGGGCCGACGCATGCCTGCGGCGGGCCGTCGACACGGCCCAGGCCGCCCGGTCGGGGTCGACACGGGCGGCCTGGGCCGTTGTTGCTGCTCGGGCGTCCTTGCGCTGGGCAGGCCCTAGCTGTGGCGACCGCGACGGCGGGCGGCCAGGACGGCGAGACCGCCGAGGCCGAGCAGGCCGACGCCGGCCAGGCCGAAGACCACCGGGGCGTTGCCCGCGCCGGTGGAGGGCAGCTCACCACCGCCACCGGGGTGGTGGCTGGTCGGGTGCTCGGACGGGTGGTGGCTGGTCGGGGCCGGACCCGAGCTGGACGGACTGGCCGAGGGCGAGGAGGACGGTGACGACGACGGCGAGGAAGAGGGCGACGACGACGGCGAGGAGGACGGGGAGGAAGAGGGCGAGGAGGACGGTGACGACGACGGCGAAGAGGAGGGCGACGACGACGGCGAGGAGGACGGGGAGGAAGAGGGCGAGGTGGACGGCGACGGGCTCGGCGTCGTCTGGCAGTCCGGCAGGTCCCCGTCGAACGGGTAGCTGTGGATCTCGTAGCCGCCGGTGCCGGTGTGGATCAGGTTGCCCGCGAGGTACACCCGGCCGTTCATCCCGGGCTGGGCGATGGTCGTGGTGCCGCCCGGATTGCCGGCCAGGACCGAGCCCTGGAACTGGGCGCTGCCGAGGATCTGCGCCGAGGTCGCGGTCGGGAAGTTGTACATCAGCTTCGACCGCATGTCGGTGGTCTGGTCCCCGGCCAGGCCGGTGCCCGTGTAGGTGTTGATGATCGGGCTGTCCCCGAGCATGTTCACCACGACGGTGGCCCCGGCCGGGATGTTGTTGAAGACCAGTCCGATCTGCCCGCCGCTCGGCGAGGCGAGGTTCTGGGTGACGTTGAAGACCTGCTTCAGGCTGGTCCCGTCACCGGTGAGGGTCGCCTGGCTGGAGGAGATGTCGACGGTGCCGGTCGCGGCGGCCTTGCCGACGCAGTCGGAGATCTCCTCGATCTGGGTGAGCACCGTCTGGTACGGGGCGGCGGCGTTCGGGTCCTGGATCGACTGGCCGGTGGGGTCGATGCTGACGGTGCCGGTGACGGTGCCCGCGTGGCGCAGGTTGCCGAAGGCCGGGCCGTGGGAGTCGCTCCCGCCGATCAGGATCGAGTTGCCGGTCACGACGTCGACGTTGCCGCCGGTGGTGACGAAGTCGCTGCCGTTGGGCGGCACGACGCGCGAGCCGACGCCGACGACGCCCATGTTGTAGATGCCGCCGCCGTTCTTCTCGACGGTCAGGTTCCCCAGCGCGACGATCTTGCCCTCGGCCTCCGCGGCGCGACCGGTCACGGTGTAGTCGCCGCCGGTGAAGACGTTGATGCTGGCGTCCCGGCCGGGGAAGTCGCCGTTGTTCGGCGGCGGCCAGGTGGCGGGGCAGTCGGGGCCCGTGCAGGCGCCCAGCGGCGGGGCGAGCGGCGCGGCCGAACCGACCGTCAGCACGGCCGCCAGCGGCAGCGCCGCGACGACGGTCGCCACGGCGACCCGGACGGTCCGACGCCTGCGGGTGGCGGGTTCTCTTCTCACGGCGGTCGTTCTGTGATCCGGCGTACCGGTGCCCTGACCCATCGACACATTCCTCCGCGCATAGGAAAAGGAGCAGGTGCGCATAACCTGCCCCGTTCGTACTATCTGCTGGCGATCCCGCAGATCCGGGACATCCAACATCAAATCGGGCGATTCCTACCCTACAGATCCTCAGATCCGATCCGAGAATCCACCGCGCGGCGCAGCAGTCGCCTCCCACCGGCCCTGCCCGGACGACCTCCGCGCCGCCCCCGCCCGACGCCCGCGCCCGTTAGGTTGGAGCAATGACCTCCGAGGCCCAGGACCAGAGCACGCCGCTCGTCGCCGTCGCGTCCGCCGACGCCGTACTGCGGCACCCCGAAGCGGGCGAGCACCTGCTCACCCCCCTCGAACTCGAACGCGCCGCCCGCTTCCGGCACGAGTCCGGGCGGATCGACTTCACCGCCGGCCACGTGCTGGTCCGGCTCTGCGCCGCCCGGCTGCTCGACGTCCCGGCGGCCTCGCTCACGCTCGCCCAGCAGTGCCCGGACTGCGGCCTGGCCGACCACGGCAAGCCGTACCTGCCGGACCACCCCGAGGTGCACGTGAGCCTGTCGCACACCCGGGGCGTGGTCGCGGCCGGAGCCGGCCACCAGCCGGTCGGGGTGGACGTCGAGCTGGCCGCGCGCGGTGGGTCGCTGGGCGCGGTCGCCCGCCGGGTGCTCTCCCCCGCCGAACTGCGCCTGGTCGAGACGGCACCGGAGCCGGACCAGGCGTTCCTGCGGCTGTGGGTGCGCAAGGAGTCGCTGATCAAGATCGGGCGGGCCACCCTGGACACCCTGGCCTCCGTCGACCTGTCCGACCTGCCCCTGGACGTCCCGCCCGGCGCCCCGCTGCGCAGCCGCCACCAGGACCTGCACCTGCTCGACTGGGCCGACCCGGAGCACGGCGCCGCCGTCGCGGCGGTCAGCACCGCCGCGCCGAGGATCGTCCGGCTGACGACGGCGGGCTGACCAGGGCGGAGCTCCGCCGTCCTGCGGAACGAGCACGCCCACCCGCGCGGCGGGCCCCCGGATAAGCGGTGTTAGCGTGCCTGATCGCGGGCGCGCCGCCACCGGACGCCCGCCGCACCAGCTGCCCACCGCCGGATGTAAGGGTGTCCCCGCCATGGCCAAGTTCCTGCTGAGCCTGCACGTCCTCGCGTCGGTCCTGTTCATAGGCCCGGTCGCGGTGGCCGTCAGCATGTTCCCGCGCCGGGCCAAGGCCGCGCTGGCCGGCGGGCCGGACCAGGCCTCGGACGCGGGCGTGCTGCGGATCCTGCACCGGATCACCCAGGTCTACGCCCTGCTGGGGGTCGCGGTGCCGGTGATGGGCATCGGCCTCGCCCAGGTGATGGACGTGCTCGGGCAGTCCTGGATCATCGTCTCGATGGTGCTCACCGCGATCGCCGCGCTCTCGCTGCTGCTCTTCGTCCTGCCCGGGCAGCAGGCCGCGGTGGACGCGCTCGGCGCCGACACCGCGCCGGAGCAGCACGCCAAGGCCGTCCAGGGCCTGCGGCTGCTGCCGATGACGGCCGGGGTGTTCAACCTGCTGTGGGCGGTGGTCGTGGTGCTGATGGTCATCCGGCCGGGGTCGAGCACCGGCGTCTGAGCCGGGCCCCCGAAGCCGTACCGAAGCCGTAGCGAACGAGGGACTCCACCGCCCGGCCGTGCCGGCCGAAGCCACGCCGACCGGGCCGGAAGGCCCTCTCCCCCGGGGCGGGCCCGGTCCAGTACCGTCCTGGCCATGACGATCATGGCGGGCATGGGCAGCCCGACAGGTACCGGAGTCGGTCCGCTGCTGCGCGGCTGGCGCGAACGGCGACAGCTCAGCCAGTTGCAACTGGCCCTGCGGGCGGACTCCTCGACCCGGCACCTCAGCTTCGTCGAGAACGGCCGGTCCCGCCCGAGCCGGGAGCTGGTGCTGCGGCTCGCCGAGCACCTGGACGTCCCGGTCCGCGAGCGCAACACCCTGCTGCTCGCGGCCGGCTACGCCCCGCACTTCCCCGAGACGCCGTTGGACGACCCGTCGATGGACGCGCTGCGCGGCGGCCTGGAGCGGCTGCTCGCCGCCCACGACCCGTACCCGGCGCTGGTCGTCGACGGGACCTTCCGGGTGCTGGCGGCCAACCGCTCGCTCGGGCTGCTCCTCGACGGCGTCGCCCCGCACCTGCTGGAACCGCCGCTCAACGCGATGCGGATCGCCCTGCACCCCGAGGGGCTGGCGCCGCGCATCGTGAACCTGCCGCAGTGGCGGCGGCACCTGCTGGAGCGGGTGGAGCACCGGATCGAGCTGCTGCGCGGCGAGGCGCTGCGGCGGCTGTACGAGGAGGTCGCCGGCTACCCGACGGCGGCGGACGACCCGGGCCCGGGCGGGGAGCAGGCGGACGGCGCCGGGCTGTTCCCGTTCGCGCTGCCGATGCGGATCCGGCACGAGGGGCGGGTGCTGTCGTTCCTGTCCACCATCACGACCTTCAACACGCCGCTGGACGTGACGGTCTCCGAGCTGGCCATGGAGACCCTCCTGCCGGCCGACGCGGAGACGGTGCGGTTCCTCCAGGACGCGGTCGGCCCGGAGCGCTGACCCCGGTTCAGGTGCGGCGCCCCTCGGTGCCGCCCCCGACGCCCCCGACGCGGCCGACGCGACCGTCGCGTCGGCGCAGCGCGGTGAACTGGAGGACGGCGAACAGGGCCACCACCACCGCCTGCACCGGGATCCAGACGGCACCGGCCGTGGTCGGCTCCAGCCAGGCCGCCATCGCCACCAGGCTGAGCACCACCCAGACGGCGTTGAGGTCGATCACCGCCCGCACCGCGAGCCGCGGCGGCCACCGGCGGGCGGCCAGGGCGCCGACCCCGAGGGCGTAGCCGGTGAGGAAGAGCCCGAGGGCGAGCAGGACACTACGGCCGACCCCGAGCAGTTCGCCGACCGGGCCGGCGAAGGCCAGGTAGACGAGGCCGTTGCCGCCGGTGACCAGGGCGTCCAGGGCGAGCACGCCGCGCACCGTCCACAGGGGGGAGGCGGAGCCGGGGCGGGCGGGCGTGAGGGTGTTCGCGGACATGGCGGGTCAGCCTCCTGACGGGGATGGGGCCCGGCGGCGGTGACGCCGGCCGGGCCCCCCACCCTGCCCGCCCGGCCGCCGGGCGTCGATTACCCCGCAGGTAAGGGCCCGGGGCCGGGGGCGCTCAGGGCCGCACCCCCGGCGACCGGCCGCCTCAGCCCGGCAGCCCGAAGAGCCCGGCGGCGTTGTCGTGGCAGACGGCCCGCAGCCACTCCTCCCCCAGCCCCAGCCCGGCCAGTGCCTCCAGCTGGTGCACGTACCGGTACGGGATGTTGGGGAAGTCGCTGCCGAGCAGGACGCGGTCCTGGAGGCCGCGCAGGCGCGGCAGTTCGGCGCGCGGGAACGGGACGTCGGCCTCGGCGAAGTCCGTGAAGGCGATCGTGGTGTCCAGCCGGACGGCCGGGTGGCGCTCGGCGAGGTCGAGGAAGTCGCGGTACTCGGGCATGCCGAGGTGGGCGACCACCAGGACCAGTCCGGGGTGGCGCTTCAGCACCTCGCCGATCGGACCGGGGCCGGTGAAGTCGCCCGGCACCGGTCCGGACCCGCAGTGGGTGACCACCGGCGTGCCGGTCTCGGCGAGCAGCCCCCACACCTCGTCCAGCTGCCGGTCCGCCGGGTCGTAGCCGCCGACCTGCACGTGCGCCTTGAACACCCGGGCGCCGTCCTCGATCGCGCGGGCCACGTAGCCGGGCGCCTCGGGCTCGGGGAAGAACGTCGCGGTGTGCAGGCACTCCTGGGTGCGGGCGGCGAAGTCGGCCGACCACGCGTTCAGCCAGCCGGCCATGCCGGGCCTGTGCGGGTAGAGCATCGAGGTGAACGCCCGGACGCCGAAGTCCCGCAGCCGCTGGACGCGCTGCGCCTCGGCCTCGCGGTAGGTGATCGGCCAGGGCCGGTTCACCAGCGGGCCGGCCGCGTCGAAGTACGCCCACACCTTGTCGAGGACGTTCTTCGGCATGAAGTGGGTGTGCACGTCGATGAGGCCTGGCAGGCCCAGGGCCTGCCAGAACGCGCGGACCTCCTGGGATTCGCTCACGCCGGCACCGGGCGGGCCCGGTCGATGATCCCGGCGGTGTCGACGCCGGACGGCAGGGTGCCGAAGGCGGAGCCGCGGTCGCCGGCGAGGCGGGTGGCGCAGAACGCGTCGGCCACCGCCGGGCTGCCGTGGCGGACCAGCAGCGCGCCCTGGAAGGCCAGCGCCATCGACTCGACCAGCCGGCGCGTCCGGTACTCCAGGTCGGCCTGGTCGGTGAGCTGCTTGCGCAGGTCGGCGACGGCCGCGTCCAGCCGGCGGTCCGCCCCGGCGGCGGCGTCGAGCTCGCCGAGCAAGGCCTCGACCGTCTCCGGGCGCTTCGCCATGGCGCGCAGCGCGTCCAGGGCGGCGACGTTGCCGGAGCCCTCCCAGATCGACACCAGAGGCGCCTCCCGGTAGAGCCGGGGCATCCCGGACTCCTCGACGTAGCCGTTGCCGCCCAGGCACTCCAGCGCCTCGGCGGCGTGCGCCGGGCCGCGCTTGCAGACCCAGTACTTGGCCACCGCCAGGCCCAACCGCCGTACCAGCGCCTCGGGTTCGTCCCCGGCCAGGGCCAGGTCGGTGCTCTGGGCGAGCCGCATCGCGACGGCGGTGGCCGCCTCGGACTCCACCACCAGGTCGGCGAGCACGTTGCGCATCAGCGGCTGGTCCACCAGCGGCCGGCCGAACGCGCGCCGGTGCAGGGCGTGGTGCACGGCCCGGGTGGCGCCGTAGCGCATGCCGGAGGCGGCGCCGACGGTGCAGTCCAGACGGGTCATGTTGACCATCTCGATGATGGTCGCCACCCCGCGCCCCTCCTCGCCGACCAGCCAGCCGACCGCGCCGTCGTACTCCAGCTCGGCGGAGGCGTTGGACTTGTTGCCGAGCTTGTCCTTGAGCCGCATCAACTGGAGGCGGTTGCGGGTGCCGTCCGGGAGGACGCGCGGCAGCATGAAGCAGCTGAGCCCACCCGGCGCCTGGGCGAGCGTCAGGAACAGGTCGGACATCGGCGCCGAGGTGAACCACTTGTGGCCGGTCAGCCGGTAGGTGCCGTCCGGGTGCGGGGTCGCGGTGGTGGTGTTGGTGCGGACGTCCGAGCCGCCCTGCTTCTCGGTCATCGACATGCCGGCGATCAGCCCGCGCTTGGTGCGCGGCTCGCGCAGCCCGAAGTCGTACGTGGTGGCGGCCAGCAGCGGCTCCAACTCGCCCGCCAGGGAGGGGTTCGCGCGCAGGGCCGGGACGGCGGCGTAGGTCATCGAGATCGGGCAGGTGTGGCCGGCCTCGACCTGCCCCCAGACGAAGAACTTGGCGGCCCGGGCGGAGTGGGCGCCGGGCCGCTCGTCCCGCCAGGGCGCGGCGTGCAGGCCGTGGGAGACGGCGGTGCGCATCAGCTCGTGCCAGGCCGGGTGGAACTCGACCTCGTCGACGCGGTGGCCGAAGCGGTCGTGGGTGCGCAGGACGGGCGGGTTCTCGTTGGCCAGCCGGCCCCACTCGGCGGCCTGCTCGGAGCCGGCCAGGCGGCCGAGCTCGTGCAGCTCGGCCTCGGCCCAGCCGGCGCCGGCCCGGTGCAGGGCGGCGAGCAGGGTCGGATCGGCGGCGGTGTCGTGTCCGTACGGCAGGGGCACCTGGTTGGTGACCTCATGCGTCGCTGTCATCGCGTCCTCCCAGGGCACGCAGAGTGAAGGAGACCAGGGCGGGGACCACGTCGGTGGTGCCCGCCGGCTTCGTGGGCGCGGCCGTCCGTGCGGGCGCGGCCGTTGCCTCAGGCGCGGGCGCGGGCGCGGGCGCGGCCGCGAGCGGGCCGGCCAGCGCCTCGCCGACCGCACCGACCAGCGCGGCGGCGGTCAGCACCGGGTCCTGCTCGGGGAGTTCGCCGCTCGCCACGGCGGCGGCGATCTCGGTGGCGATCACGTCCCGGAACGCCCGGCGGAACACCAGGCGCTCGCTGTCCACGACCGCGTCGGCCGGCTCGACCAGCAGCGCGTACGCCAGCCGGGGCGCGCGCAGGGCGCGGGCGGCGAAGGTCTCGACGACCGCGGCGATCCGCTGCCGCGGGCCCTCCCGGAGGGCGACGGCCGCGTTGACGGCCGCCATCTCGTGGGTGACCACCCGGCGGAACAGCTGCACGGACAGCTCGGCCTTGTTGGCGAAGTGCTGGTAGAGGCTTCCGGTGGCGATCCCGGCGCGGTCCGCCACGGCGGCCATCGTGCAGCCGCCGTAGCCGCGTTCGGCGAGCAGCAGGACGGCCGCCTGCAGCACGGCCTCGCGCTGGGTGTCCAGCCGGGCTTGGACGGCGGGCGTGCGTCGGTAGGCCATGAAAGTATTGAAGCACTGATTCAGTGCTTCGGTGAGGGGTCGGCCCCGCCAGATGCGCGAGGAGGCCGCCCCCGGCTGGGGACGGCCTCCTCCAAGGCGTCACACGGTGTCACGGCCTGCCGGTTACAGCGGGTGGCGCTCTACAGCGGGTGGCGCTGCGACTCCAGCTTCAGGCCCTCCTCGTCGAGCGGGCCGAACGGCGGGATCTGCTGCTTCTTGCCGAGCGAGCGGGCGGCGTCCTGGTCGCCCAGGCCGGCCCACTCCAGCACCTTGGCGGTCGCCTCCGCCGACTGCGCGGCCGGCAGCTGGCCGATGTTGGAGCCGTGGTTGCCGCCCGGCACGGTGTAGACGTAGCTGTCGTCACTGCCCCGGCCGAGCTTGAACGGCTTGGCGCCCCACGGGTCGTTGCCGCCGTAGACGTAGATGATCCGCTCGGCGTCGTGCTTCACCCAGCGGTCGATGTCCCGCATCGCGTTCGGGTTGAAGGAGATCGGGATCTCCTTCGGCACGTACGACCGGGCCGAGTACAGCTCCTTGTAGTCGTAGTGCAGCACGCCCTTGAGGTGCGAGACGTCGAAGAACGGCGCACCCAGCTCGGTCGCGGCCTGGTAGTAGTACGCGGTGTACTTCGCCAGCGACTGGTCGCTGTTGCCGGTGATGCCGGACTGCGAGTCGAACCACGCGTACAGCGCGTCGTCGGTCGCGGTGGCCGCGGCCGGGACCTTGGCGCAGTCCGCCTCGGTGCTGTACTGCCAGAACGCCCAGACCACGTCGAGCACGCCCGCCTCGTACGCCCGGTCCGGCGTGCCGAGGGTGTTGAAGGTCGAGCCGGCGGCCTTGTTGTCGGCCACGTAGCGGGTCTCCAGGCGGTCGCGGCGCACCAGCAGCTCGCGCTGGGCGGCGTTCAGCGCGGCCCGGCACTCGGGGGTGCCGACGGTGCGGAAGAAGTTGGTGTAGGCCGCGTAGTCGTTGACGTCGGTGTTGTTCGGCGCCACGTACGCGATCGTGCCCGCGACGTCGTCCGGGTAGAAGCGGCGGAAGTAGGTGGAGGACATGCCGCCCTTGCTGGCGCCGGTGGAGAGCCACTCCTGCTGGTATATCCGCTTGAGCGCGGTCACCAGCCGGTGCGAGTCGGCGGCCTGCTGGCGGATGCCGGCCTTGGACCAGTCCGCCGGCTCGGGGCGCGACGGGGTGAAGTACCGGTACTCGATGGACACCTGGTTGCCGTCCACCAGCCGGGTCGGCTCGGTGCGGGACGGGTTGGTGCCCAGCGTGTAGCCGTTGGTGTAGAAGACGGTCGGGCGGTCGTAGCCCCGGTGCAGCACGCTGAAGCGCTGCTGGAAGGTGCCCAGCCAGGGGCGGAAGTGGTCGATCGGCTGGGTGTAGGTGAGCAGGAAGTAGCGGTGGCCGGTGGTGGTCGGCTTCTCCTCGGTGATCGTCACCCCGGGGATCGCCGCCAGCCGGTCCTTGATGTCGGCATTCGGGTCGTCGGCGGGGCTCCGGCCGTGGGCGGCCTCGGCGGCGCCGGCGCCCTGGGCACCGGCGGCCAGCGCCGGGGTCGCCAGGCCGCCGAGCGCGAGCAGCGGTATCAGCAGGACGGAAACCAGCAGCCTTCGCAGCGTGGTGGTCATCAACTCTCCATTGGTCACACGGATATGACTGCCGCCCTGTCGGGACGGCAGCGCGGCGCGGGTGGTGCGGCGGCCGCCCGGTGGACGGCCGAATGGGCCACCCGCCGTTCACGGGTGGCCCATCGGGGATCGGTGCTGGTCAGCGGGGTCGCCCCGGTTCCGTCACGTCGTGACGGTCGGGCGCGGGGCGGCGGTCAGGTCAGGTCGGGTCAGGGCCTTCGCGACGGCCAGGTCAGGTCAGGGCCTTCGCGACGGTCGAGTCAAGGCCTTCGCGACGGTCGGGTCAGGGCCGTCCCGACGGTCGGGTCAGGGCCGGACCAGGGTGCAGCCGGGCAGGGTGAGGTCGAACCGGTTGCCGGCGGCGAAGCAGGCCGGGATGCCGTAGGTCTCCTGGGCGTAGCCGATGCCCTGGTGCACCGTCACCGAGCCGTTCTCGTCGACCTCACACGGGTTGTCGAGGGTGCAGGACTCGCCGTTCTCGTTGATCGTGTTGTTGACCGCGACCACCTGCCCGGTGTTCGCGTCCACCACCGGCGAGCCGGAGGTGCCGCCGATCACGTTGCAGCCGGAGGTGTAGCGGACCGAGTCCTTGAAGGTCCAGTCGGCCTCGTTCAACTGGTAGGCGAAGCCGTCGATCGAGCAGGAGTAGATCTTCTTCCAGTAGCCCGAGACGACCTTGATCGAGGTGCCCTGCGTGGGGTGGGCGGCGGAGATGGTCAGCGGGGCGATCCCGTACCGGGACTGGATCGAGGCGTAGCTGGTGTTCAGCTGGTAGATCGACACGTCGGTGTCGGTCATGGCGCCGTAGACCACCTTGGTCGCGCGCAGGGTGCCGAGCCCGCTGCCGCTGGAGCTGAGGAGGGTGAAGGTCCGGCTGGAGGGCTGGTTGAGGATCACCTCACCGGGGCCGGGCATGCCGGACTCCAGGCAGTGGCCGTTGGACAGGACGAGGGCCGGGTCGCTCGCGGCCGAGCCTGGCATCCGGACCAGCGAACCGGAACAGTTGTTGAGCGCCACCGTCCCGGCGAAGTTGACGGCGCGGGGGGCCGCCTTGGTGTCGGTGACCTGGGCCTGGTCGCTCAGGGACTGGCCGTCCCGGGCCGCGACGGACACGGCGGCGGGGGCCTCCGCGGTGGCGGCCTGGGCCGGGAGGGCGCCGGCGAGGGCGGTTGCTCCGGCGACCAGGACGGTGGCGAGCATGCCTATGAGCGGCTTCTTCATGAGAGACCTCTCGGTGTGGGGGTGCACCAAAGCTGTCGCGGACATGACTCACTGTCAAGAGTCAAGACGACACCAAGAAAGCACTTCGGCCGCAATGGCTCGTTCGCGCGGTGGCGGCGGTGCGCCGGCCCCTCCCTTCGCACCGCCGATCGCGTCAACCCGCCCCACGGCCCCCGTCCGCCACGTACTGTGGCGACATCGGACGGGTGACCACAGGGGGCAGGAGTGACTACCGAGTACCGCAGCGACGCGCCATCGGAGCCCACGGGGGCGGGTGGGCGGTTGCTCGCCGTGAGCGACCTGCACATCTCCTACCAGGAGAACCGCGACCTCGTGGAGAAGCTCCGGCCCACCAGCCCCGACGACTGGCTGCTCGTCGCCGGAGACGTCGCCGAGCTCACCACCAGCATCGAGTGGGCGCTCGGGCTACTCGCCGAACGCTTCGCCCGCGTGGTGTGGGCCCCCGGCAACCACGAGCTGTGGACCCACCCCGAGGACCCGGTGCAGCTGCGCGGCGTGGCCCGCTACGACCACCTGGTCGACCTCTGCCGGAGCCTCGGCGTGCTGACCCCCGAGGACCCGTACCCGCTCTGGCAGGGCGCCGGCGGACCGGTCCGCATCGCCCCGCTCTTCCTCCTGTACGACTACTCCTTCCGCGCGCCGGGCACGACCACCAAGGAGGAGTCCCTGGCGGCCGCCTACGAGAGCGGCATCGTCTGCGCGGACGAGCGGATGCTCCACCCGGACCCGTTCCCGGACCGCGACTCCTGGTGCCGCGAGCGCGTCCGGCTGACCGAGCAGCGGCTGGCGGCCTGCGACCCGGACGTACCGCTCGTCCTGGTCAACCACTACCCGCTGGTCCGCCACCCGACCGAGATCCTCTGGTACCCCGAGTTCGCCCAGTGGTGCGGCACCGAACTGACCGCGGACTGGCACCGCCGCTTCAACACCGCGGCGATGATCTACGGCCATCTGCACATCCCCCGCAAGACCAGCTACGACGGTGTCCCGTTCGAGGAGGTCTCGCTCGGCTACCCGCGCGAGTGGCGCAAGCGCGGGCTGCCGGAGCCGCTGCTGCGCGAGGTCTTCCCGCAGGCGTAGGTGCGCCCTGCCCCGCCGCCTGACCGTCCGGCGGCGGGGCAGGGCGATCGCCGAGGGGTCAGGCCTCCCCCGCCTTCTCCCCCGCCTTCTCCTGCGCCTCCTCGAAGGTCGCCGACGCCTCCGGCCGGGCGAGCGTGACCACCAGGTCGCCGTCGCTCACCTCCGCGATCAGCGTGTCGCCCTCCTGCACCGTGCCGTCCAGCAGCAGGTTGGACACCCGGTTGTCCAGCTCCGACTGGATCGTCCGGCGCAGCGGCCGGGCCCCGAACTCCGGCTGGTACCCGCGGTTGACCAGCCACTCCTTGGCCGCCTCGGTGACCTCCAACTGCACGTCCTGCGCCTTGAGCCGGCGCCGGCTGCGCTCCAGCAGCAGGTCGACCACCGACAGCAGGTCCTTCCGGGTGAGCGCGTGGAAGACGATCACCTCGTCGATCCGGTTCAGGAACTCCGGCCGGAACTGCTGGCGCAGGTCGCGCATCAGGTCGTCGCGGATCTCGTCCACGTTCCCGGCGTGGTCGAGGATGCGCTGCGAGCCGATGTTGCTGGTCATGATCACCACGGTGTTGCGGAAGTCGACAGTCCGCCCCTGGGCGTCGGTCAGCCGCCCGTCGTCCAGCACCTGGAGCAGCAGGTTGAAGACGTCCGGGTGCGCCTTCTCCACCTCGTCGAAGAGCAGCACGCTGTACGGCTTGCGGCGGACGGCCTCGGTCAGCTGCCCGGCCTCGTCGTAGCCGACGTACCCGGGCGGGGAGCCGACCAGCCGGGAGACGGTGTGCTTCTCCTGGAACTCGCTCATGTCGAAGCGGATCATCCGGTCCGGGTCGCCGAACAGCAGCGCCGCCAGCGCCTTCGCCAGCTCGGTCTTGCCCACGCCGGTCGGCCCGAGGAAGAGGAAGGAGCCGGTCGGCCGGTCCGGGTCGCCCATCCCGGCCCGGCCGCGGCGCACCGCCTGGGCGACCGCGGTGACCGCCTCGTCCTGGCCGATCACCTTCTCGTGCAGGTGCTCCTCCAGCTTGAGCAGCCGCTCCCGCTCGGTCGCGTTCAACTCCGCGACCGGGATGCCGGTCCGGGACGACAGCACCTGCGCGATGTCGTCGGCGGTCACGTCGACGACCTCCTCGCGGGACTCGGCGACGGCCGCCAGTTCGTCCTCGGTCTGCCGCAGCTCGGCCTTCAGGTTGGCCGCCCGCACGAACTCCTCGTCCGCGACGGCCTCGTCCAACTCCCGCTTCAGCTTGGTGATCCGGTCCTGCACCCCGGTCGCCTCGGTCGAGCCGCTCAGGCTGCGCAGCCGCACCCGGGCGCCGGCCTGGTCCAGCAGGTCGATCGCCTTGTCCGGCAGGAAGCGGTCGCTGACGTACCGGTCGGACAGCGTCGCCGCCGCGTCCAGCGCCTCGTCGGTGAACCGCACCTGGTGGTGCGCCTCGTACGCGTCCCGCAGCCCCCGCAGGATCTCGATCGTCTCCTCGACGCTCGGCTCGGGCACCAGCACCGGCTGGAAGCGGCGCTCCAGCGCGGCGTCCTTCTCCACGTGCTTGCGGTACTCGTCCAGCGTCGTCGCGCCGACCACGCTCAGTTCGCCGCGTGCCAGCGCCGGCTTGAGGATGTTGCCGGCGTCCATCGACCCCTCGCCGCCGGAACCCGCGCCGACCACGGTGTGCAGCTCGTCCAGAAACAGGATCACGCTCTTCTCGGCCGCCGTGACCTCGTCGATCACCTTCTTCAGCCGCTCCTCGAACTCGCCCCGGTACTTGGAGCCGGCCACCAGGGCGGTCAGGTCGAGGGTGACGACCCGCTTGTCCCGCAGGCTCTGCGGCACGTCCCCGGAGACGATCCGCTGCGCCAGCCCCTCCACGATCGCGGTCTTGCCGACACCCGGCTCGCCGATCAGCACCGGGTTGTTCTTGGTCCGGCGGGAGAGGATCTCGACGGTCTGCTCGATCTCCTCGGCCCGCCCGACCACCGGGTCCAGCCGGCCCGAGCGCGCCGCCTCGGTGAGGTCCAGCCCGTACTCGTCCAGCGTCGGCGTCTCGCTCGGGTGCGCGCCCGTGCTGCTGCGCTCGCCGCCGACGCCGCGCCCCTCCAGCACCGTCTTCAGCGCCTCCTGCGAGGGCGCCGCGTTGCGCAGCGCCGTCCCCGCCCCGGACCGCTCCTGGTCCAGCAGCGCGCCGAGGATGTGCTCCGGCCCGATGTACGAGGCCCCGGCCGCCTGCGAACGGGCGTGCGCCGCCAGCAGCGCACGCTTGGCCGACGGCGTCAGCGCGGGCTGCCCGCCGTCCACCGCCGCCGGGTCCCCGGACGGCAGCGACCGCTCCAGGTCACCGGCCAGCTGGTCCGGGTCGATCCCCGCCCGCTCCAGCATCCGGCGCGACGGCTCCACCCGGGTGGCCGCCCAGGCCAGGTGCCCGGTGTCGAGATCACTGATCCCGTCCTCGCCGGCCCGGTGCGCGGCCAGCCCCAGCAGCTCCTGCGAGGACTCGCTCAGCAACCGCCCGATCGGCACCCGCTGCACGGCGGGAGGGGAGGCCATCGGACTCATCCCGAAGAAGCGGCTGAGTAGATCGGAGAACGGATCGCTCGATCCGAACGGTGGCATGGTCACGGAGGATCACCTCTCCCAAGCGGTGTGCAGCCACCCAAACACAGCCCGCCCCACCCCGCCTCCCGAGCCCCGCCCCCTCCCGCCCCCTGACGCCCCCTGACGGCACCCCCCAACTCCCCCGCCCCGTCGGCCGCACCGACGGAGCGGCCCGGGAAACGACGGAGGGCCGGTCCCGGGAGACATGTCTCCCGGGACCGGCCCTCCGAACGGTGGTGGGCGCGGACGGTTTCGAACCGCCGACATCTGCTTTGTAAGAGCAGCGCTCTACCACTGAGCTACGCGCCCCCTGTCGCGGCCCGGTGGGGGCACGACGACTGCCTAGGGTACCTGGTCCCGGGGGGTGCTGTGGTGCGGGTGGTCGGGGAGTGGGGCGGGTGGGGGTGCCGGTGCGGTGGGGCGATCGGGAAGAATGGGGGTGGATCAGCGGGTCGGAGCAGGGAGCGCGCAGTGACGGTGGCCGGCGGGAGCGGGCGGGGGCGGCGTCGGGCGGGGAGTGCGCTGGCCGACGCACTGGTGGTGCCGGTGGTGCTGGCGGGTGCGCTGGGTGCGCTGGGGCTGGCCTCGGCCGGGACGGGCGGCTGGTGGGGCCGGCGCGGCGGGGAGGGTGTGCGGGCGGACGCCAAGGCGGCCCGGGACGCCGCGCAGGAGGCGTTCTACGAGCTGGACTCGACGCAGCGCGAGGTGCAGTTGGCGGTGGAGACCGTCCGGGCGGCCGAGGACGAGGCGACGGCCCGCCGGGCGCTGGCGGATCTGGCGGGGATCACCGGCCGGGTGGACCAGGTCACCGTGAACTACCTGGGCGCGCTGGACGCGTACAACCTGGACGACGAGGAGCTGGACGCCGGCACCGCGGCGCGGGCCCGGCGGCAGCTGGAGGACGTGAAGGGGCAGCTCGGCTCGGCCCGGGCGGAGCTGAACGACTTCCTCCAGCGGCTTCAGCCGACCCTCCAGCGCGCCGAGCAGCAGTTGATGCGGGTCACCCCGGCGGTGGAGCAGGCGAAGCGCGCGCTGCTCCAGGCGAGCAACGCGCTGGACGCGGTGCGCGGCGCCGGGCTGCGGGCGGACGACCTGGCGGCCCGGCTGGCCGAACTGGCGCCGGAGCTCGGGCTGCTGAACGAGGGGCCGGCCCGGCACGGGGTGGCGCCGACGCTGCGGCGCGCGGACGAGGTGGGCCGGCGCGCCGAGGCGATCGCGGCCGACGCCGGTCAACTGCCGGAGCGGGCACGGGAGATCGACCGGCGGGTGGCGAGCCTGCGGACCCGGATCCAGGCGCTGGAGACCAAGGCGGAGACGGTCGAGCCGGCACTGAGCGAACTGCGCCGCCGGTTCAGCGCGGCCTGCTGGCAGGACCTCCAGCGGGTGTCGGAGCAGGTCGCGGAGACCGGGCGGGCGGCGGAGCGCAAGCTCGCCGAGGCCGCCCGGGCCCGGGACGAGCAGCGCTGGGCGGACGCGACGGGCGCCATCGGTACGGTGCGCGCGCTGTTGGACACCGCGGACGGGTCGGTGGTCGCGGTGAACGAGCGGCTGCGGCAGCTGAACGAGGTGCAGCACGACCCGCACCGGGAGGTGGAGCGGGCCCGGTTCGCCCTGCGCGACGCGCAGCGGCTGGCGATGACGGGCCGCAGCGCGCCGGACCCGCGGCACGCCGCCCCGCTGGACGAGGCGGTGGCGCGGCTGGACCGGGCCGTGGCCACCCTGGAGGCGGCCGGCCGGCACCCCGACTACTGGCACTTCCTGACCGAGCTGGCGGGCGTGCGGGAGACGGCGGCGCAGGTGATCGGGCTGATCCGCGGCGATCTGGGCGGGCACCGGTAGCGCCGGTAGCGCCGGCCGGGCAGGACACCGGCAGCACCCACCGATAGGACACCGGTAGGGCGCCGGCAGGGCACCGCCTGGGTACCCTGCCGGTATGCCACGCTACGACTTCCGCTGCCGCTCCTGCGGCGCCACCTTCGAACTCCGCCGCCCGATGGCGCAGGCCGGCGCCCCCGCCGTCTGCCCGCAGGGCCACGAGGACACCGTGAAGCTGCTGTCCGCCATCGCCGTCACCGGCTCCGCTTCGGGCGGCGCCCCGCGCCAGGCCCCCTCCGGCAACGGTGGTGGCGGAGGGGGCTGTTGCGGCGGCGGCTGCTGCGGCTGACCGCTCCCGCTTCCGCTCAGGAAGCGACGACGGGGGCGGTGGGGGCGGCGGGGGCGACGGAAGCGGCGGCCACCCGGGCGAGGAACCGTCGGACGATCTCCTCCCCCGCCGCCACCCCCACCTCGTCGAGGGCGGTGACGCCGGGGGCGGTCCAGCCGCCGTCGGCGAGTTCGCCGTGCCCGGGCCGCCAGGCGGCGTCGGCGGCGAGCAGCAGGTCGGCGTCGAGCAGCGAGTCACCGGCCGCGAGCACGGTGCTCGCGCCGGTGCGCCGGACGGCTTCGGCGAGGGCGGCGCTCTTGCTGAGCGGCGCGGGGACGGCGTAGACCTTGCGGCCCTGGAGCGAGACCGTCCAGCCGCGTTCGGCGCACCAGCCGGTCAGCTCGTCGAGCCAGCCGGCGGGCAGCGCGGCGCGCTCGACGACGAGGTAGGCGAACAGCCCGTCGGCGACGCGGCGCTTGTGCGTCCACTCCGGGTCGGCGCTCAGGGCGAGCTGCCGGACGACCTCCTCCAGCGGGGCCGCACCGGAGGCGAGCCGCGCAGTGATCTCGGTGCGCCAGTCCTGGTCGGGCACGCCGTCGACGAGCAGGTGCCCGCCGTTGCCGCAGATCGCGTACGCGGGGACCCAACCGGGCGTCGGGCCGGGCAGGTTGATCCGCTCGTACTGGGCGAGGGTGCGGGTGGTGGCGGGGACGAACCAGGCCTGCCGGACGAGTTCGGCGAGCAGCGCGGCGGCCTGTTCGGTCATGAACGAGAGCGCCTTTCCGTCGTGCACCTCGACGGAGAGCAGCCGGGGCGCGAGCCGGTCGGGGACGTCCAGGGCGAGGGCCCGGTTGGAGTAGACGAGCGTCCGGTCGAGGTCGCTGGCGACGAGAACATCGGCGTTCATCAGGACTCCTTCACCACAACGGTCCTACCGGAGGCCCCGGTCGCTCCCCGACTGTAGCGGGGGTGGATGAGGCCGACGCAGGAGTACGGCAGGCCGTCCACCTCCTCGACCTCGACGCCGCGCTGGGCGGCGAGCAGCCGGACGTGGTCGAGGTCGGCGCCGCGCCGGGCGAGGACCCGCCAGGGGACGCGGCGCAGCAGCACCCGGGTGGTCTCGCCGACGCCGGGCTTGACCAGGTTGACGCTGTCGATGCCGTACTCGGTGCTGATCCGCTCGACGGCGGCCCAGCCGGCCCAGTCGGGCGCGCGGTCCGGGGCGGTGGACAGCCGGTCGGCGGCGGCGACGGCCTCCGGGCGGACGGCGTCGAAGTGGTCGGCCACGGTGTCGAGGAAGGCGGCGGAGACGTCCGCGCCGGCCAGTTCGGCGTAGTGCTTGGCGCCGTGGAAGTCGTCCGGGCCGATCAGGCCGGGCCGCAGCACGGTGCGCGAGACCAGGCCGGAGACGGTGGAGTTGAGGCAGGCGGAGGGGATCAGGAAGTCGTCCCGGGTGCCGTAGGTGCGCGCGCAGCGGCCGGGGTCGGCGAGGACGGCGAGGTCCGGGTCGAATCCGGTGCCGGCCAGGGCCTCGGCGAGTTCGCGGCTGATCGCGCCCTTGCCGGTCCAGCCGTCGACGAAGACCACGTCGCCGGCGCGGTGGTGGGCGGCCAGGTAGCGCAGGGCGACCGGGTCGATGCCGCGGCCGCGGACGATGGAGACGGCGTAGTGCGGGGTGTCGAGTCCGTGGGCGTGGGCGAGCCAGCGGCGGATCAGGATGCCGACGGGCGTGCCGGCCCGGGCCAGCGAGGCGAGCACCAGGCCGGGGCCGCGCTCGCGCAGCAGGGTCTCGGCGACGGTGCCGGCGGCGAGCGCGATGCGGCGGGCGGAGGCGCGCAGCGCCTGGTGGAACAGCTCCTGGTACTCGGGGCTGGGCTGGTACTCGACCGGCAGCGATTCGGCGTAGTGCGCGCCGCCGTTCTGGACGGCCTCCTCGCGCTCCTCGGTGGGGGCTTCGAGCGGGACGCCGGAGAGGTCCTTGAGCAGCCAGGCCACCTCGTCGGGCCGGTAGGAGGAGAACGCCGGGCCGTACAACGGGGACGGCAGGCGGGGAGGCGTGCGGGACGGCAGCCCGGCCGGCCGGTGGGAGGGCAGCACCGCGAGCACCACCTGGTCGGTGACCTGCCGCAGCTGGCCGAGCAGGGCGCGCTCGCCCTCGCGCAGGGCGGGGGTGTCGGCGACGTCGTCGACCACCAGCACGACCGCGTCGAACCGGCGAGCCGGGTCGCTGCCGGGGGCGACGTTGTAGGCGTAGCGCTCGCGCGAAGCGTCGTCCTGCGGGTCGTCGTGGGCCGGGAAGGCGAGGCGGGTGCGGATGGCGTAGCCGGGGTCGTCCACGGCGAGGACGGGCGAGCGGGTGGTGGTGGAGTAGCGGACGCGGTCGCCGCCCAGCCGGTCGGCGAGTGCGCCGGCCAGCCGCAGCGGGGCGTACATCAGTTCCTCGAAGCCGAGGACCAGCACGCGCCGCGCCGTGGCGGGCAGTGCGTCGGCCAGCTGTGCGGCCAGGCGGGGCAGGGCGGCGTCCAGTCGGACGCGGTCGCGGGCGGTGAACCCGTGCCGGCCGCCGTCGGGGAGCCCGGCGGGCCAGTCCAGGTCGACCCGGGCGAGCGGTGCGGGCGGTCCGGGGGGCGCGGCGGGGGCGGGGGCGGCCTCGGCTATCAGCCGCTCGGCGCGGTCCAGGACGTCCGCGGGCAGCTGGACGGCGCCGCTGGCGGTGGCCACCAGGTCGAGCCGGACGCCGAGTTCGGCGGCGGTGTCGGCGAGCCGGCGGCGGTCGGCGGCGGAGCGCAGGTCGACCAGGGCGACGACGACGTAGTGGTCGCGGGGGTGGCGGGCGTGCAGTTCGCGGATGGTGTTGAGGACCGTGCGGCCGGTCGAGAACTCGTCGTCGACCAGCACCAACGGGCCGTCACCGGTGAGGAGCTCGGGATCGGCGGGGAGCAGCAGGTGCGAGGTGGCGTGCGAGTGCTCCTCCTCGAAGCCGCCGAGTGGGGGCACGCCGGCCACCGGGCGGCGGGTGGAGTGCAGGTACGGGGCGTCGAGGCCGTCGGCGACGCTGTGGCCGAGGCCGGTGGCCGTCTCCGCGTAGCCGAGGACGACGGCCCGCGCGGCGGCCTCGTCGCCGAGCAACTCGCGGACCTGCCGGCCGAGTTCGAGCCCAACGCCGTGGACGACCGCGGGCCGCTGCGGGACGTGCTTGCCGAGCACGGTGGAGACCAGCAGGTGGGCGCGCTTCGGGTTCTGGGAACGCAGGGCCAGGCCCACGAGTTCGGGGAGGCGGTCCGATCCGGTCAGGGCGATGCCGGCCCGGTCGGCGACCCAACGGCCGGTCCACGTCTGCTGTGCTGTCACTGCTGGTCCTGCCTTCGCATGGTGCGGTGGTGCGGTCTTCGGATCGGTCGGATCGGTCGGATCGGCCGGATGGGTCGGATCGGTGGGGCCGTTCGGGTCAGCCGCGGACAGCCCCCTCAGCCGCGCGCAGCCCCCTCACCCCCTCACCCCCCGCACAGGCAGGCCGCGAGCAGCTCCGCGAAGCTCACGTCCTCCCGGGCCACCCCGAACACCTCCGCCCGCAGCAGCACCCGCTCCGCCCAGGCCCGGTGCGGCCGGGCCTCGTTCATCTTGTTGGTGTACGCCGAGCGCAGGACCCCGCCGCCGTCCCGCTCCTGCCGGAGGATGTCCCGGGCGTCGCAGTACTCCTCGTGCGTGACCACCGAGAGGGCGTGCACGGCGGGGACGTGGCTGGGGTGGATGCAGGTCTTGCCGAGCAGGCCGTTGGCCCGGTCGAGCTCGACCTCCCGGATCAGCCCGTCCAGGTCGTGCTCGATGATCCGCCGGCGGACCTCCTCGCCGGAGGCCCGGGCCGTCCCGGGGGCCTCGGCGAACGGCGTGCGGCGCAGCTGCGGCTTGAACATCCGCTCCTGGACCGGGAAGTACTCCCAGACCGGACCGGTGACGGTGTACCCGGTGCCGTCCGCCCGGCCGAGCACGTTGACCACGTCGCCGATCACCGCCGAGACCAGGGCGACGTCGTACGCGGTGAGGTCGGGCGAGCGGCGCAGGCCGTACGCGGAGCACAGGTCGGTCACGCCGAGGCGGACGGCGAGCACCCGCTCCCGGTGCCCGGCGAGCAGGTCGGCGATGCCGAAGAGCTGCTGGCGCCTGGTCTCCAGGTGGGCGAGTTCGGGTGACTCCAGGACGGGCATGGCGAACAGCCGGCGCCCGGTGGCGGCCTCGGAGGCGGCCAGGGCGGCCAGGTACGCGCCGCCGGTCTCCGTGGTGAACTTCGGCAGGACGAACCCGCTCAGCAGCTCGACGGCCGGCCCGAGCCGCTCGGCCAGGTCGAGGATCTGGGAGGCGGCTCGAACTCTGATGAAGAGCAGGGGGTGGCCTTGTGTGCAGTCGGTGAAATCCCTGACCAGGTCATTCAACTGCTCGATCAGGTTCCGCTCCCCCGCGTCCACCTCGTGGTCGGCGATCGCGTCCTCCAGGCAGAGCACCATCGACACCACGCCCCGAGCAGCCTGTTTGCGGATGTCGGCGGCCAGCGCGGGCCGGGTGGCGGGGCTGTAGAGGGTGCCGCCGAGGGCGGTGGCCAGCACCGCGGCCTCGCTCCGCGCGGTGAACGGCCGGGGCGGTTCGAGGAAGAGGCGACCGCGTACGTCGTCGGCGAGGTGGCCGAAATGGCGCAAGGTGCTCTCCTCAGAGGTTTGACGGCCACCGGTCCGTTGCCGGGGCGTGCGGCGGCGCGGGACGACACCGCGATCCAGCGGTGCGACACCATGGTTAACCGGTCCACGGGGCTCCGTGGTTCCCGGACGGACGCCGGCGGGCCCCCTCCGCCCGACCCCGGCGGGCCCTTGGACCGCCCATCGTACGGACGGATTCCGGCCGTCCCCGGTTCCTCGGCACTGAACTCCCGGAACATCGCCGTCCAGATCACCGATCACCGGTCGAGCACCGGCAAACCCCCGGCAAGCGCAAGTCTTGGCAAAGTTCGACCCGGTTCCGACGGTCCCGGTCACGTTGTCCGAAGGGGTGGCGAACGGGCAGGATGGTCGGCTATGACGCACGTGATGGCCAAGGGCGCCAACATCGCACTGCCGGCTGCGGCGGTCCGCGCCGTGCTGCGCTGGAGCGCCACGCCCGGTGCGCCGGACGTGGACGCGTCCGCGCTGCTGCTCGGCGCCACCGGCAAGGTCCGTTCGGATGCCGACTTCGTCTTCTACAACCAGCCGCGACACCCCTCCGGCCTGGTGCGCCACCTGCCCAAGCAGCAGACCTCCGGCGGCGCCGAGATCATCGACACGATCGAGGTCGAACTCGCCAAGCTGCCCGCCGACGTCGACCGGGTGGTGCTGGCCGGCTCCTCCGAGGGCGGCTCCTTCCGCACGGTGCCCGGGCTGCGCCTGCTGCTCTTCGACGCCACGGCCGGGGACGGCACGCCCGCACTCGCCGAGTTCGCGATCTCCGACGGCGAGAACGTCACCGCCCTGGTCGCGGGCGAGCTGTACCGGCGCTCCGGCGCCTGGAAGTTCCGGGCGATCGGCCAGGGCTACACCTCCGGCCTGATCGGCCTGGCCACCGACTTCGGCATCACCGTCGACGACGAGGCGGAGGCCGACGCGGCCCCGGCGGCGGCCTCGACGGCCACCCCCACCGCCGCCGTCGACCCGCGCAGCACCCCGCTGCCCGCCCCGCGCCCGACCGCCCCGCCCGAGCCCGGCACCTTCACCCTGGCCCCGGCCGTCCCGCAGCCGTCGGCCACCCCCCAGGGCCGACCCCAACAGCCCGCCGCGGCCGCCCCGGGCCCGGTGCCGCCCCCGCCGACCGCCCCGCCCACCGTTCCCCCGGCCGCGCCGCCGGCTCCGACCGCACCCCCGGCCCACCAGCCCGGCACCGGGTACGGCTACCCGCAGCAGCCACAGCCCCAGCAGCCGCCCGGCACCGGCTACGGCTATCCGCAGCAGCAGCCCGGTACCGGCTACGGGTACCCGCAACCCACCCCCCAGCCGTACCCGCAGCAGCAGGGCACCGGATACGGCTACCCGCACCAGCAGCAGCCCGCCCCGCAGCAGCACCCCGGCAGCTACGGCTACCCGCACGCCGGCACCGGCCAGCAGCCGCCGGCCCAGGCCCCCGCGCAACCACCTGCCCAGGCCCCGGCCCAGCCGCCCACCGGCGAGGAGTTCGCCCTGCCGCCGCAGGGCCCGCAGTTCCAGCCCCGCTGACCGGCCTGCTCAGGGCACCACCGCCGCCCGGCTCCGACCAGACCGGGCAGGGCCGAGGCCGGGCGGGGTCGAGGCCGGGCGGGGTCGAGGCCGGGCGGGGCCTAGTCGGAACCGCCCTGGCTCTTGTACCCGCGCTGCCACTGCATCCCGAACCCGTACAGCCGGTCGATGTCCGCCTGGAACCCGTTGACGTACCGCACCTCACGGCGCACCGTCAGCTGGTTGTCCCCCGCGTTCTCGATCAGCACCACCGCGCACGAGCGCGCCGCCCGGGCCCGTTCGTCCAGCTTGATCTCGATCCGCGGCCCGGTCTGCGGCACGATCGTCACCACCGCGTGGGACTGCTCGAAGGCCGGCGTGCCGTCGTAGATGTAGACGAAGATCAGCAGCCGTTTGAACTTGTCCTTCTTCTCCAGGTTGACGTACATCGTCTCGCCGGACGGCGCCCCGTACTGGTCGTCGCCGCTGAGCTTGATGTACGGCGGTTGCCGGAGGTCGCCGAAGTAGCCGCCGAGCGGCTGCACCACACCGCTGCTCCCGTCGGACAGTTCGTACATGCACGCCAGGTCGAGGTCGACGTTGACCTGCTCGTTCTGCACCGAGTCCGGCTCCAGCGGGCGCAGGATGCGGGGGCTGAAGAGGCGCTTGGCGCGTTCCCGGGCACTCGGCCGGACGGCCCCGGAGCGGGTGGTCCAGTGCAGGTTGACGTAGAGGTAGCCGGTGGTGGCCGCGGACCCGGTGATCGCGTGCTGCGGGGTCGACTTGGTGAGTATGACCTTGTGCTGACCGCCCGGGTTGTCGAAGGTGTAGTTCCGCTCCCCGCGCAGGTACTCCCAGATCGAGACCATCCCGCCCTCTCCCCCTGCTCCCGTCAGGCGATCTGACGGTTCGCCGCTCCATGATCGGGCATCAGCCCGGCCCTCGGATACCCAAACCTTCCCCTCCCCTACCCCGTCGGGCCCCCCGGCGCTCACCGCCGGGTCGACGAGTGGAGCGGCCGGCGGGTCGATTGGCGGGAGGAAGCCCCCCTCCCGTAACATGCCGCCCCTTCGGACGCGATATCGTCTAGCCGCACAGGTGTCCCGTCCGCCCCTGCGCGGGTGCGGCGGGTACGCCGTGCGGCGACGAACGAACCGTCAGGCGCGACCCGAGTACCGGGAGCTGACCGCCTGTGTCGCTCTGTGAACCCGTCCCCTGCGGAAACCCGAGGCCCGACCCGCAATGAACCTGACCTCCATACAGCTGGTCTGGACCGTCGTCGGCGGCGCAGCCCTGCTGTTCGTCGCCGTCCTGCTGGCGACGCTGCGTTTCAAGAACACGAAGAAGGAAGAGGCCGGCGACTCCTGGGAGCGCAGCGAGGAGCGTCGGCGGCGCAAGGAGATGATCTACGGCATCTCCTCCTACACGCTGCTGTTCTGCTGCGCCGGTGTCGCCGCCGCGCTGTCCTTCCACGGCCTGGTGGGCTTCGGCAAGGAGAACCTGGGGCTGTCCGGCGGCTGGGAGTACCTCGTCCCGTTCGGCCTCGACGGCGCCGCGATGTTCTGCTCGGTGCTCGCCGTCCGCGAGGCCAGCCACGGTGACGCCGCGCTCGGCTCCCGCCTGCTGGTCTGGGTGTTCGCGATCGCCTCGGCCTGGTTCAACTGGGTGCACGCGCCGCGCGGCGTGTCGCACGACGGCGCCCCGCAGTTCTTCTCCGGCATGTCGATCTCGGCGGCGATCCTGTTCGACCGCGCGCTGAAGCAGACCCGCAAGGCCGCGCTGCGCGAGCAGGGGCTCGTGCCGCGCCCGCTGCCGCAGATCCGGATCGTCCGCTGGCTGCGCGCCCCGCGCGAGACCTACGCGGCCTGGTCGCTGATGCTGCTGGAGAACGTCCGCAGCCTGGACGAGGCGGTCGAGGAGGTGCGCGAGGAGCGCCAGGCCAAGCTGGACGCCAAGGTGCGGGCCCGCACGGCCGACCGCCGCGAGCGGGCCGAGCTGAAGGCCATCTCCCGCCAGGGCGGCATGCTCGCCCGGGCCCGCGGCGGCCGCCAGGTGCCCGCGCTCACGGCTGCCGGCGACGGCCAGACCGCTACGGAGCCTGCCCTAGCCGCCGAGTCGGACACCGCCTCCTCGCACCAGGCCGCCTCGGGCCCGCTGGAGCCGGCCGCGCTGGACGCCGGCCGCCGCCCGCGTGCCGCCGTCGGCTCGTCGTACGCGCCGTCCTCCTCGGCGTCCTCCTCGTCCTCGTCCTACTCGTCGTCCTACTCCTCGTCCTCGTCCGCCGGATCGGCCTCGGGCTCGTCCTACCGCAGCTCGACCATCGACCTGACGGCCGACGACGACACCCTGTCGATGCCCAAGCTGGACTCGCTGGAGCGCAAGCTGCGCGCGATCGAGCAGCAGCTCGGCTGAGCGGGCGCACCGCGACGCGAAACGGCCGCCCCCGGATTCCCGGAGGCGGCCGTTTCGCGTACCCGGCGGGCTATTCGCCGGTACCCGTACTCACCAGTTCCGGTTCGTCCCGCGCGGCCTCGCGCCGGTTGCGCAGGATCGACGAGCCGAGCGCCAGCCCGATGAAGGCGACGCCGATCAGGCCGGTGACGATCTCCGGGATGTGGTACTTGATCCCGACCAGCAGGATCACCGAGAGCGCGCCGATCGCGTAGTGCGCGCCGTGCTCCAGGTAGACGTAGTCGTCCAGGGTGCCCTTGCGGACCAGGAAGACGGTCAGCGAGCGGATGTACATCGCGCCGATGCCCAGGCCCAGGGTGATCTGGAAGATGTCGCTGGAGATGGCGAACGCGCCGACCACGCCGTCGAAGGAGAACGAGGCGTCCAGGACCTCCAGGTAGAGGAAGAGGAAGAACGCGGCCTTGCCGCCGACCTGGAGGATCGACTTGCCGGACTTCTCGGCCTCCTCCTCGCGCTCGGCGTCCTCCTCCAGACCCGATTCGAAGATCGAGGAGAGGCCGCCGACCACGAGATAGGTGATCAGGCCGAGGACACCGGCGAGCAGAACGGTTTCAGCGTGCTCCCCGGCGAAGAAGTTGGAGGCCAGCACCAGCACGACCAGCGCGACGACGCTGGAGAAGGCGTCCAGCTTGCCGACCTTCTCCAGCGGGCGCTCGATCCAGCCCAGCCAGTTGTGCTCCTTCTCGTCGTCGAACACGAAGTCGAGGAAGATCATGAGCAGGAAGACGCCGCCGAAGGCCGCGATGGCGGGGTTGGCCGCCTCCAGGTACTGACCGTAGGTCAGGCCAGCGTGCGTCTTGTCGGAGTGCAGCGCGAGGTCGACGACCGTCGCGGGGTTGAGCTTCGCGGTGAGGCCGACCACCAGCAGCGGGAAGACCAGCCGCATGCCGAAGACGGCGATGAGCACGCCGACGGTCAGGAAGATCTTCTGCCAGTACGGGTTCATCCGCTTCAACACCGTGGCGTTGACCACCGCGTTGTCGAACGACAGGGAGATCTCCAGGATGGAGAGGATCAGCACGATGCCGAATCCTTGGGCCCCCCAGAGCAGTCCGGCCGCGATCAGGCCTAGGACGGTGATCGCGAACGACCAGCCGAAAGTGCGGAGGAACACGGGACTTGGTTACCTTTCGGGTTTCGGGCCGTGCCGGGGGCGGCCTCGTCCCGAGACGCCCTGACCGGGCCGGGCCCGGTCAGGTCACCCCCGCACTGCCTTCTGTTCTCATGATCGTAGGTTGGGTGCGATTGTTCTGATTTTCGCCTTTTCGCCCTTACTGTACGTTTACGCCGAAATCGAGGGCGATGCCGCGCAGGCCGGAGGCGTAGCCCTGGCCCACCGCGCGGAACTTCCACTCGCCCGCGTAGCGGTACAGCTCGCCGAAGATCATCGCGGTCTCGCTGGACGCGTCCTCGGACAGGTCGTAACGGGCGATCTCCTCGCCGTCGAGGGAGTTGGCGACCCGGATGTAGGCGTTGCGGACCTGCCCGAAGTTCTGCAGCCGCGCCTCGGCGTCGTAGATCGACACCGCGAACACCACCTTGTCCGCCTGCGCCGGAACCAGCTCCAGGTTGACCAGGACCACCTCGTCGTCGCCGTCGTCCTCGCCGCCGGTGAGATTGTCACCGGTGTGCTCGACCGAGCCCTCGGGGCTCTTGAGGTTGTTGTAGAAGACGAAGTACTCGTCACCGAGCACCCGGCCGCCACCACAGATCAGGGCGCTCGCATCGAGGTCGAACGGTGCGCCCGTGGTCGAACGGGCGGACCAGCCGAGGCCGATCTGGACCTGCGTCAGGTTCGGCGCGGCCTTGGTGAGCGAGACGTTCCCGCCCTTGGCGAGCGTGACCACCATGACTGTTCTTCCTCCCTTGCCTTCTCCCGGGGCGCGCCTACAAGGTGTAGTCCCCCACGGCCCGGGCCGGCCCCGTTTGGCCGGCTGAACTTCCTGAACTCACATCCTCGCAGCGCACGGAGCCGACACGAAGCCGGGGCGGCCCCGGACCTCTGGAGGTCCGGGGCCGCCCCGTAGAAGGCTCCCGCGCCGGGCGACCGGCCGTCGTCCGCCGCCGCCCCGCGTCGTCCGGTGTCGTCCGGTCAGACGTTGACGCCGAAGTCCTGGGCGATGCCGCGCAGGCCGGAGGCGTAGCCCTGGCCGATGGCCCGGAACTTCCACTCCGCGCCGTTGCGGTACAGCTCGCCGAAGACCATCGCGGTCTCGGTGGAGGCGTCCTCGGAGAGGTCGTAGCGGGCCAGCTCCGTGTTGTCGGCCTGGTTCACCACGCGGATGAACGCGTTGCGGACCTGGCCGAAGTTCTGCCCGCGGTTCTCGGCGTCGTAGATCGAGACCGGGAAGACGATCTTCTGCACGTCCGCCGGGACGCCGGCCAGGTTGACCTTGATCGCCTCGTCGTCGCCCTCGCCCTCGCCGGTGCGGTTGTCACCGGTGTGCTCGACGGAGCCGTCCGCGCTCTTCAGGTTGTTGAAGAAGACGAAGTTCCCGTCCGAGGCGACCTTGCCCTGCTCGTTGCAGAGCAGCGCGCTGGCGTCCAGGTCGAAGTCCGTCCCGGTGGTGGTCCGGACGTCCCAGCCCAGGCCGACGACCACGGCCGAAAGCCCCGGGGCCTCCTTGGTGAGCGAGACATTGCCGCCCTTGCTCAGGCTGACACCCACTTGTCCTCCAAGAATCGGGAGGCACGCCCTGGTGCCCCCGTGGTGCGGTTCGAGGCGCCGGCCGGCGAGCGGCTCACGTGCCCCACCCGGCCAACGGACCGAGCGTAGTGCGCGGTTCCCGTCCGGACGTGCGAACGGGCCCGGCGCGGCTGTTCGAAGTTCGCGGGGCCGGGCCCACGGCCACCGCCACGGGCCTCCACGCGGGGCCTCAGAGGGCGCCGAGGGCCTTCAGGTACTCCTGCTCGTCCCGGGCGTCCGGGAGGTCGTTGACGACGCTCCAGCGCACCGTGCCCGCCGTGTCGATCACGAAGGTGCCGCGCACGGGGCAGCCCTTCCGCTCGTCGAGGACGCCGTAGGCGCGGGCGACCTCGCCGTGCGGCCAGAAGTCGGCCAGCAGCGGGAACTCCAGGCCCTCCCGCTCGGCGAAGACGCGCTGGGTGAACTGCGAGTCGCAGGAGACGCCGAGCACCTGGACCCGGTCGTTCTGCAACTGCGCCAGCTCCCGCTGGATGGCGCCGAGCTCGCCGGTGCAGACGCCGGTGAAGGAGAACGGGTAGAAGACCAGGACGACGTTCCGCTCGCCCCGGAAGTCGGAGAGGCGGACCGCTTCGCCGTGCTGGTTGTTGAGCTCGAAGTCCGGAGCCTCGGTGCCGACCTCGATGGCCATGGACGTGACCTTTCTGACGCGACCGCGCCGCGCGGGCGGCGCGGCCAGCGCCATCCTCGCATCCGTTCGGGCACGTTCCGCCGAATGGATGAGGGCGGCACCCGCGCGCTCCACCGCTTTCGCCCTGGGCGAACGCGTTTCCGGGCCGGCCCCGGGGCGGACGCGACCCCTGGCGACCACGCTCCGTGACGACGAGGGCGACGCCGCCCCCGGTTCCGGACCCGGAAAACGATCGGGCCCCGCCGGAGGGATCCTCCGACGGGGCCCGGTGCGGGGCCTCAGAGCCCGCTCAGCGCTTGCCGGCCGGCTTGGCCGTGGACTTGGTGGCGAGCCGGGTGGCCGCCCAGTCCTTGGCGACCGCGATCGAGCTGGTCTGGGAGAGACCGGCGGTGCGGGCCGCGTCCGCGATGTCGGACGCCTCGATGTGGCCGTCGCGCCCGGTCTTGGGCGTCAGCAGCCAGATCAGACCGCCTTCGGCCAGGTACTCCAGGGCGTCGACGAGGGAGTCGGTGAGGTCCCCGTCGTCGTCGCGGTGCCACAGCAGGACGGCGTCGGCGACGTCGTCGTAGTCCTCGTCGACGAGATCCGTCCCGGTGAGCTCCTCGATGCCTTCGCGGAGATCCTGGTCAGTGTCGTCGTCGTACCCCAGCTCCTGGATGATCTGGCCCTCTTCGAAGCCGAGACGGGTCGCCGGGTTGGACTTGTCCGCGGGGTCCGCGGTCGCGCTCACGGGAATAACCTCCAGTATTCGGCCCGGCGTCCATGCCGAGGCTGTGGCCGTAGTCCACACGGGCGCGGCGGTTCGCGCAAGTACCCGCCCCCCGATCCCTCCCAAAGGTTGACGTGCCACAGCGGGGACACGCCGTTCGATGTGTCGGGAATCACACCGATTTGCCCTTCTCTGCATGAGACAAGGATGCTTCGGGTGGTCCCGGCCCACAGGGCGTACGGATGCCCGAGATACGAACGGCATTCGGGTCCGCGCGTGCGCGGGCGTAGAGTCTCCTGTTGGCCCTCACCCCGGCCGCCCGCCATCGGGCGGACGGGACACCAGGTCGGACCACCTCTGTACGTAGCACCCGGGGGTGTGCGGGGCGGGCGAAGTCGCCCGGACCCGCGCACCGCCAGACCGTCCCGCCCACCAGGCGGAACGGTTACCGATCGGTAGAGATGACGGATCTCCGAGCGCGGTAGCACGATGGAGGCGGCGCGACACACCTCAGTTTCGACCGACAGTGAAGGAACAGCGTGGCTTCCGGATCCGATCGCAACCCGATCATCATTGGCGGCCTTCCGAGTCAGGTCCCGGACTTCGATCCCGAGGAGACCGCGGAATGGCTGGAGTCGCTTGACGCGGCCATCGACGAGCGGGGGCGCGAGCGCGCCCGCTACCTGATGCTCCGCCTGATCGAGCGCGCCCGCGAGAAGCGTGTCGCCGTGCCCGAGATGCGCAGCACGGACTACGTCAACACCATCGCGACCAAGGACGAGCCGTTCTTCCCCGGCAACGAGGAGATCGAGCGAAAGATCCTCAACGCGACCCGCTGGAACGCGGCCGTGATGGTCTCCCGGGCACAGCGCCCGGGCATCGGCGTGGGCGGGCACATCGCCACCTTCGCCTCCTCCGCGTCGCTGTACGACGTCGGCTTCAACTACTTCTTCCGCGGCAAGGACGCCGAGGGCGAGTCCGGCGACCAGATCTTCTTCCAGGGCCACGCCTCCCCCGGCATCTACGCCCGCGCGTTCCTGCTGGACCGACTGTCCGAGCAGCAGCTCGACGCGTTCCGCCAGGAGAAGTCGAAGGCCCCGTACGGCCTCTCCAGCTACCCGCACCCGCGGCTGATGCCGGACTTCTGGGAGTTCCCGACCGTGTCCATGGGCCTCGGCCCGCTCGGCGCGATCTACCAGGCCCGGATGAACCGCTACCTGGAGCACCGCGGGATCAAGGACACCTCCGACTCGCACGTCTACGCCTTCCTCGGCGACGGCGAGATGGACGAGCCGGAGTCGCTGGGCCAGCTGTCGCTGGCCTCGCGCGAGGGCCTCGACAACCTGACCTTCGTGGTCAACTGCAACCTGCAGCGCCTGGACGGCCCGGTCCGCGGCAACGGCAAGATCATCCAGGAGCTGGAGTCCCAGTTCCGGGGCGCCGGCTGGAACGTGATCAAGCTGGTCTGGGACCGCAGCTGGGACCCGCTGCTCGCGCAGGACCGCGACGGCGTCCTGGTCAACAAGCTGAACACCACGGTGGACGGCCAGTTCCAGACCTACGCCACCGAGACCGGTCAGTACATCCGCGAGCACTTCTTCGGCAGCGACCTGCGCCTGCGCAAGATGGTCGAGAGCATGACCGACCAGCAGGTCCAGCACCTGGGTCGCGGCGGCCACGACCACAAGAAGATCTACGCGGCGTTCAAGGCGGCCCGCGAGCACAAGGGCCAGCCGACGGTCATCCTCGCCCAGACGGTCAAGGGCTGGACGCTCGGCCCCAACTTCGAGGGCCGCAACGCCACCCACCAGATGAAGAAGCTGACGGTCGAGGACCTGAAGCGCTTCCGCGACCGGCTGCACCTGCCGATCACCGACAAGCAGCTGGACGAGGGCTACCCGCCCTACTACCACCCGGGCCGCGACTCGGAAGAGATCCAGTACATGCACGACCGCCGCAGCGAGCTGGGCGGCTACGTGCCGACCCGCAAGGTGCGCCCGCGTCAGCTGGAACTGCCCGGCGACGACGCGTACAAGGCGGTCAAGAAGGGCTCCGGCAACCAGACCATCGCCACCACCATGGCGTTCGTCCGGGTGCTCAAGGACCTCATGCGGGACAAGGGCATCGGCAACCGCTTCGTGCCGATCGCGCCCGACGAGTACCGCACCTTCGGCATGGACTCGCTCTTCCCGTCGGCGAAGATCTACAACCCGCTCGGCCAGACCTACGAGTCGGTCGACCGCGACCTGCTGCTGGCCTACAAGGAGTCGCCGACCGGCCAGATGCTGCACGACGGCATCTCCGAGGCCGGCTGCACCGCCTCGCTGATCGCCGCCGGCTCCTCCTACGCCACCCACGGCGAGCCGCTGATCCCGGTGTACGTCTTCTACTCGATGTTCGGGTTCCAGCGCACCGGCGACCAGTTCTGGCAGATGGCCGACCAGCTGGCCCGCGGCTTCGTCATCGGCGCCACCGCCGGCCGTACCACGCTGACCGGCGAGGGCCTCCAGCACGCCGACGGCCACTCGCAGCTGCTGGCCTCGACCAACCCCGGCGTCGTCGCGTACGACCCGGCGTACGGCTTCGAGATCGCGCACATCGTCCAGGACGGTCTGCGGCGGATGTACGGCACCAGTGCCGAGCACCCGCACGGCGAGGACGTGTTCTACTACATGACCGTCTACAACGAGCCGATCAAGATGCCGGCCGAGCCCGAGAACGTGGACGTCGAGGGCATCCTCAAGGGTCTGCACAAGTACGCGCCGGGCACCGCCGGCCAGATCCCGGCCCAGATCCTCGCCTCCGGCGTGGCCGTGCCGTGGGCCCTGGAGGCCCAGCGCATCCTCGCCGAGGAGTGGAACGTCAAGGCCGACGTCTGGTCCGCGACCTCCTGGAACGAGCTGCGCCGCGACGCGGTGGAGGCCGAGGAGTTCAACCTGCTGCACCCCGAGGAGCAGCAGCGCGTGCCGTACGTCACCCAGAAGCTCCAGGGTGCCGAGGGCCCGGTCGTCGCCGTGTCCGACTGGATGCGCGCGGTGCCGGACCAGATCTCCCGCTGGGTGCCTGGTCAGTACCAGTCGCTGGGCGCCGACGGGTTCGGCTTCGCCGACACCCGCGGTGCGGCGCGTCGCTTCTTCCACATCGACGCGCAGTCGGTCGTCCTGGCGGTGCTCACCGAGCTCGCCAAGCAGGGCAAGGTCGACCGCAGCGCGCTGAAGGACGCGATCGACCGCTACCAGCTGCTCGACGTGGCCGCGGCCGACCCGGGCGCCGCCGGCGGCGACGCCTGATCACCCGCTAGACCCTGAAGGGCCGGGCCTCCGACCACGGAGGTCCGGCCCTTCGGCGTTCCCGGGTGCCCCCGAGCGGGTCCCGCTGGTCCCACCGGCCCGCGGCGGCGGATGAGGGCACGCAGCGGCCCCGGACTCCATCGAGTCCGGGGCCGCTGGTCGTCGGCCGTCGGCCGTCGGCCGCGCGGGATCAGATGTGGACGGCCGGGCCCGCGTCGACGGTGCCGCGGCGGGTGAGCAGGCCGAGCACGGCGGCGCCGAAGGCCACCACGGCGGCGACCGCGAAGGCGAGCGACATGCCGCTGACGAAGGAGTCGTGCACGGCGCCGGCCATCGCGTCCACCGCCTGCTGCGGGGTGCCGGCCGGGGCCGGCGGGGCGATGCCGAGCTGCGCGGCCTGCTTGAGGCCCTCGGCCTCGGCGCCCTGGACCGGCGGCAGGCCGGCCCGGGCCCAGTTGCCCGGCAGCACGTCGGTGACCTTGGCGGCCATCAGCGCGCCGAGCACCGCGGTGCCGAGGCTGCCGCCGACCTGCATCGCGGCCTGCTGGAGGCCACCGGCCACACCGGACAGCTCCAGCGGGGCGTTGCCGACGATCACCTCGGTGGCGCCGACCATGACCGGGCTGATGCCGAGGCCCATCAGGACGAACCAGAGCGACATCACGCCGGTGCCGGAGCCCGCGTCCAGGGTGGACATGCCGAACATCGCGGTGGTGGTGATCAGCATGCCGGCCACGATCGGGATCCGCGGGCCGAGCTTGCCGATCGCGATGCCCGCCACCGGCGAACCGATGATCATCATGCCGGTCATCGGCAGCAGGTGGACACCGGCCGACACCGGCGACATCCCGTGCACGTTCTGCAGGTAGAAGGTCACGAAGAAGATCGCGCCGAAGAACGCGAAGGCCATCAGCACCATCAGCAGGGTGCCCGCCGACAGCGGCACCGAACGGAACAGGCTGAGCGGGATCAGCGGCTCCTTCGCCCGGGCCTGCCAGAACGCGAAGAGCACCATCAGGACCACCGCGCCGCCCAGGAACAGCAGCGTGCGGGCGTCGCCCCAGCCCCACTCGGGGGCCTTGATGATGCCGAAGACCAGCGCGAACATCGCCACCGAGAGCAGCGCGATCCCGGGCAGGTCGAAAGACTTGGCGGCCTTCTCGGCCCGCACGTCCTTGAGGATCCACAGGCCGAGGCCGAGCGCGATCAGGCCGACCGGGATGTTGATGAAGAAGACCGACTCCCAGTTGACGTGCTCGACCAGCAGGCCGCCGACGATCGGGCCGGCCGCGGTCGAGGCGCCGATCACACCGCCCCAGATGCCGATCGCCATGTTGAGCTTCTCGGCCGGGAAGGCGCCGCGCAGCAGGCCGAGCGCGGCCGGCTGGAGCAGCGCGCCGAACAGGCCCTGGAGCACCCGGAAGGCGATCACGGTCTGGATGTTGCCGGCGAAGCCGATCGCGGCCGAGGTGGCGGCGAAGCCGACGGCGCCGACCAGGAAGGTGTTCTTGTGGCCGAACCGGTCGCCGATCTTGCCGGCCGTGATCAGGAAGACCGCCAGGGCCAGCAGGTAGCCGCTGGTCACCCACTGGATCTCGGAGGGCGCGGCCTTCAGGTCCGCCTGGATGACGGGGTTGGCGATGGCGACGATCGTGCCGTCCAGGGCGACCATCATCACGCCGACCGCGACGGTCAGCAGGGTCAGCCAGGGGTGCCCCTTGAGCCCTCCCCCGCCCGGTGGCGTGCGCTGCGGCGGGACGTCCGCCTTGGCGTTCTTGACGACGGACTGGCTCATCTGGGGCCCTCCGGGGGCGTGGCAGAGAACGGAACGTGGGCGTGGCGCCGCGACCCACCCGTCCCCACGAGTGCCCGGTCGGCGAGCGCCACTTCCGGCAGATTATGTCAGCCACTGACATTCGGCAAACACTGACTTCTGACTCTGGCTGACATTTGTCAGAGCGCTAAGGTTGTGCTCCTCACCCCGCCCGCACGCGCTCGGAAGGCCCCGCCATGGCCGCTCGCACCCCCACCCCCACCGCCGCCCCGGGCACCCCCGAACGGCTGCCAGGGCTGCGCGAGCGCAAGAAGCAGCAGACCAGGGACGCCCTCGTCCAAGCCGCCCACGTGCTCTTCCTCGGCCAGGGCTTCGCCCGCACCACCGTCGACGAGATCGCCTCCGCCGTCGAGGTCTCCCAGCGCACCTTCTTCCGCTACTTCGCCAACAAGGACGAGGTCGCGCTCGCCGTGATGGCCGACGCCGAGGACTACTTCATCGAGTGCCTGTGCCGCCGCCCGGCCCACGAGTCCCCGCTCCAGGCCCTGCGCGCCGCGATCGTCCAGTCCTGGCGCGAACTCGGCGCCGAACACCGCAGCGGCCCCCGCTCGATCACCACCGCCCTCGAACTGATGCGGATGATCGAGGAGACCCCCACCCTGCTCGCCACCCACCTGCGCCGGGTCACCGAGCAGGAACGGGTGGTCGTCCGGGTGCTCGCCGAGCGCGAGGGCCTCGACCCGGCCGAGGACCTGCGCCCCACCGTGCTCGCCGCCGTCTTCGGCAGCGTGCTGCGCGCCGCCCACCTGTCCTGGACCCCCGACCAGGAGCCCGCCGGGCCCGAGGGCATGGTCGCCGTCATCGAGCGCCACTTCGACCAGCTCGGCCCGGCCCTGGCCGGCCACTGGCGCACCGGCCCGCAGTAGTACCGGCCACGCGGTAGTACCGGCCCGCGGTAGTACCGCGGGCACCACTCCCGGCCCCGGAACCGTGCCGGGAGCAGTAGTACCCGGGTAGCACCCCCTACTCCGGTAGCACTCCGATGTTCGACCCCAGTGCGACGACGGGCGGACGGCACCCTCTTAGGCTGGCCCGCGATGAAGACGATCACCACGACCGAAGTCCGCGCGCAGGCCCTCCGGCTGCTCCGCTCGCTCCGGCACCACCTCACCACCCCGACCGGCGGGTACGCCCCGCTGCTCGGGGACTCGCCCCGCGCCTGGCTGCGCCGGCTTCCGTACGTCGTCGCGCTGATCATGCAGGCCTCGCTGATCCCCACCGGGATCGTCGCGCTGGTCGACTTCTACGGCGTCGCCGTGCCCATCGCCGGCGCGCTCACCGTCGCCCAGACCGCGCCGCTGCTGCTCGCCATCACCCGGCCGCTGGCCGCCTGGTGGATCAGCGCGGCCACCCTCGTCACCACGGCCTCCATCACCGCCCGGCACCACCAGTTCGGCGGCACCTGGCCGTGGACGGCGCCGATGGTCCTGGCGTACGTCTTCCTGCTGATCGCGCTCGCGCTGCGGGAGAGCCGGGCCACCCTGATCGCGGTCTGGATCGCGACGATCCTGCTCACCCTCCTCACCACCACGCTCGGCTTCCCGCACGCCGACGACGGCACCACCATGCTGCTGGTCGCCCTCGGCGGCGCCGCCCTGCTGCTCGGCTGGGCCGTCCAGGACCGCACCGAGGCCCGCCGGCTGCTCGCCGAACAGGAGCACATCAGCGAGGCCGAACGCGAGCGGCGCACCCTGCTGGAGGAGCGCGCCCGGATCGCGAGGGAACTGCACGACGTGGTCGCCCACCACATGTCGGTGATCGCCGTGCAGGCGGCCAGCGCGCCGTACCGGATCACCGGCGTACCGGCCGCGGCCACCGAGGAGTTCACCGCCATCGCCGGCACCGCCCGCGAGTCGCTGACCGAGATGCGCCGGCTGCTGGGCGTGCTGCGCAGCGAGGAGTCCGCCGCCGAGAAGGTGCCGCAGCCCGGGATCGAGCAGCTGCCGCAGCTGATCGAGACGGTGGGGCGGGCCGGGGTCCCGGCCGAGCTGACGGTGGATCCGGGGCTGGCCGAGGCGGTGCCGAAGGCCGTCGGCCTGTCCGCGTACCGGATCGTGCAGGAGGCGCTGGCCAACGTGGTGCGCCACGCGCCCGGTTCGCGGGCCCGGATATCCCTGGTCGACGAGGGCGCCACCCTGCTGCTGACCGTGGTGAACACGCCCCCGCCCCAGCACACCGAGTCGCTGGAGGCCTCTATGGAGGGCACCGGACAGGGACTGATCGGAATGCGGGAACGCGCCCGGCTGGTCGGTGGCAGGCTGGAGACCGGCCCGATGCCGGACGGCGGCTACAAGGTCGCCGCCGTCCTGCCCCTCGAAACCCCCCGGGAGAAGCCCGCATGACCATCCGCGTGATCATCGTCGACGACCAGGCCATGGTGCGGGCCGGCTTCGCCGCCCTGCTCAACGCCCAGAGCGACATCGACGTGGTGGGGGACGCGGCGGACGGCGCGCAGGCCCTGGAGGTGAGCGGCCGCACCCACCCGGACCTGGTGCTGATGGACGTCCGCATGCCCGTCATGGACGGTCTGGAGGCCGCCCGCCGACTGCTCGACCCCGCCGTCCCCGGCGCGCACCGGCCCAAGGTGATGATGCTGACCACCTTCGACGTGGACGACTACGTGTACGAGGCGCTGCGCGCCGGGGCCAGCGGCTTCCTGCTCAAGGACGCCCCGCCGGCCGACCTGATCTCCGCGGTCCGGGTGGTCTCGGCCGGCGAGGCGCTGCTCGCCCCCTCGGTGACCCGCCGGCTGATCGAGGACTTCGCCCGCAACCGGCCGGCCCGGCGGCGGGACCCCAAACTGCGGCTCAACGGCCTCACCCCGCGCGAGACCGAGGTGCTGGAGCTGATCGCCCGCGGCCTGTCCAACCAGGAGATAGCCGGCCGGCTGGTCCTGGCCGAGCAGACCGTCAAGACCCACATCGGGCGCATCCTCGCCAAGCTCGACCTGCGCGACCGCGCCCAGGCCGTCGTCCTCGCCTACGAGTCCGGCCTCGTGACGCCGGGCCAGTGACGCCCGCCGGGCCGGTGGTCCCGGCCACCGCCACCCGGGCGGCACCCCCGTGGTACCCCGAGCGATACCCCGAGTAGTACCCCGGTAGCACCCGGGAGTTGGCCCCGCGGTGTGACGTCCGCGGGGCCGTCGCATTTCTACCTTCCTTTCCGTCGAAGTCGAACGGACGAGGGAGGGGCCGGACATGGGGAAGTTTCGGGTCAAGAGAGCCATCGCGGCCAGTACGGTGATGCTGGCCGCGGTGCTCGGTCTCGGCGGCTTCTCCACGGATGCCCAACAGGCCGTCACCGGCCCGCCGCCGGGCAGCGCCGCCTGGGTGGCCGACACCGCGCTCGGCGTCCACCCGCCCGACCCGGCCACCGCCACCCCGGCCGAAGTCGCCGCTTTCTTCGCCGAGTTGACGCCCGCCCAGCAGGACGCACTGGCCGTCCGGCACCCACTGGTGGTCGGCAACCTGGACGGCGCCCCGGTCCAACTCCGGTACCGGGCCAACACGCTGGCCCTCACCGCGGAGCTCGGCCGCGAACTCGCCCGGGCCACCGACCCGGCGCTCACCCCGCAGGACCACGAGCAGGCCCGCACCCGCGCCGAGCGCTACCGCGCCCTGCTGGACGGCGACCGCCGGATCCTCGTCTTCGACCCGCGCGGCCGCGGCGAGGTCGCCGAGGTCTTCGGCGACCTCGCCGCCGCCCCCCGCACCGCCGTCGTCGTCCCCGGCTCGGACAACGACCTGGAGAACTTCGACCGCTCCCCCGGCTCGTACGGCACCCCCGCCGGCATGGCCCGCTCGCTCTACCAGGCCACCGACCGGCAGACCGCCGTCATCGCCTGGACCGGCTACACCACCCCGGTCGGGATCGGCCTGGGCGCCGCCACCGAGGACCTGGCCCGGGCCGGGGCCGCGCGGCTCACCCGACTGCTCGACGGACTCGCCGTCAGCACCCGTCCGCAGGCCCCGGCCACGGTGTTCTGCCACAGCTACGGCTCCGTGGTCTGCGGGCTGGCCCGCCCCGGGCCCGACCAGGCCTCCGGCGTGGTCGTCCTCGGCTCTCCCGGGATGGGCGTCGGCTCGGCCGCCGCCCTCGACCCGCGCGTCCCGCTCTGGGCCACCGCCCGCAACGACTCCGACTGGATCGGCCGGGTCCCCTACGTCTCGGTGCTCGGCCTCGGCCACGGCGCCGACCCCACCGCCCCCGGATTCGGCGCCCACCCGCTGCCCGCCACCGGATCCGAGGGCCACGCCGGCTACTTCGCCCCCGGCACCGCCTCGCTCACCGCCTTCGCCGCCATCGCCCTCGGCCTCGACCGCTGACCGCTGACCGCTGACCGCTGACCGCTGACCGCCTCACCGAAAGGAGCACCGCCATGGCCCACCCGCTGACCGCCCTGCGCCGCGCCGCCCACCAGGTCGACGCCCGCACCCCCGAGACCCGCGACCGCGCCCTGGACGGGCTGCGCGCCCTCGCCCTGCTCGCCGTGCCGGTCGGGCACTGGCTGCTCGGCGGCTTCACGCTCTCCGCCGACGGCGCCCTGCACAACGCGAGCCCGCTCTCCTCGCTCGGCGGCCTCGCCCCGATCAGCTGGGTGCTCCAGATGCTCGGGGTGTTCTTCCTGGTCGGCGGCCACTCCTCGGTCCAGTCGCTGGAGCGGGCCCGGGCCAAGGGCGTGACGTACCCGGGCTGGCTGCGCGGCCGGTCGGTGCGGCTGCTGCGCCCGGTGCTGGGGGTGACGGCCGTCTGGGCGCTGCTGATCGCGCTGCTGCCCGCGCTCGGTGTCCCCGGCGACACCGTGCGGACCGGCGCGACGCTGGTGGTGCAGCCGCTCTGGTACATCGCGGTCTACCTGGGGCTGACCGCGCTCACCCCGCTGTGCGTGGCGGCCGGGCGCCGGCTGGGCGGCTGGTCGGCGGGCGTCCTGGTGGCCGCCGTCGCCGCGGTCGACCTGCTGCGGTACGGGCCGTGGGCGGAGGCGGTGCCGTCCTGGGTCGGACTGTTGAACATCCTGCCGGGCTGGCTGTTCGGCTACCAGCTGGGCGTGCTGTGGGCGCAGGGCCGGCTCGGCCGCCCGGTGGCCCGGGTGCTGCTGGTCGGCGGCGGCGCGCTGTTCGCCACGCTGCTGCTGGCGTTCCACTACCCGGCCAGCATGGTCGGGGTGCCCGGGATGGAGCGGACCAACTCGCACCCGCCGTCCCTGCTGGTGCTGGCCCTGGCGGCGACGCAGTGCGGCGCCGCGGTGCTGCTGCGGGAGCGGCTGGGCCGGCTGCTGACCCGCCGCCCGCTGCTGTGGCTGCCGGTGGTGGTGGTCAACCTCTCGGCGATGACGATCTTCTGCTGGCACCAGAGCGCGATGCTCGCGGTGGCGGTGCCCGGCGCGGCCGGCCTGGGCGCCGTACCGGGGCTGACCACCGCGCCGGACTCGATCGGCTGGGTGGCCGCCCGGGTGGCGCTGCTTCCGCTGTTCGCGGCCGTGCTGGTGGCGATCGGGTGGTTCACCCGACGGTTCGACGGGCCGTGGACGGCCTTCTCCCGGGCCGGGAAGGCGCTGGCCGCGGCGGGTGCGGCGCTGTTCGCCGCGTACGCGCTGGGCATGGTGTGACCTGCGCCGGAGAGTGAGGCACTGAGGGGCGCGGACCGGGGGGGGCGCGCCCCCCCCCGCCCCCCGCCCCGGGCCCCCCGGGGGCGGGGCCCCCCCCCACCCGGGGGGGCGGGGGTGGGTTGGGGTGT
>NZ_JBFBHW010000010.1:0-235542 GCF_040685395.1 Kitasatospora sp. NPDC088779
GGGTCGCGGGGGGCCGTCAGACCCCGGCGGGGATCGTTGCGGGTCCCGGGGGGGGGATCGAACTGGGGGGGGGGGGGCCCCGCGCCCCCCCCCCCCTCTTCGCGTTTCACCTCAGCTGGTCAGCCGGCGGGCCCGTGCCACCAGGTCCCGCACCGAGTGGTCGGTCAACTCCGGCAGCCAGTCGTAGTCGAACCAGCGCAGGTCCAGCGACTCCTCGCTGATCAGCGCCTGCGCACCGGCCGGTGCCACCGCGATGTACTGGACGTCCAGGTGGGTGTTCTCCGGCCGGTCCTTGCCGGTGCAGCGGACCCGGTGCCGGTCCAGCTTGGCCGGCACCGGGACGCCGTCCAGCTCCAGCAGGGCCAGGTCGGGGATGCCGGACTCCTCGACGGCCTCCCGCAGCGCCGCCGACGCGAGGTCCCGGTCGTCGGGCTCGCAGTGCCCGCCCATCTGCAGCCAGATGCCGACCTTGGGGTGCAGGGTGAGCAGCACCCGCCCGGCCGCCGGGTCGACGACCGCCGCGCTCGCGGTGATGTGCGCGGGCAGGCAGGACCGGTACAGGCCCTCGGGCTGCTCGGCCAGGTGCGCCAGGT
Organism: Kitasatospora sp. NPDC088779; assembly: GCF_040685395.1. Lineage (NCBI taxonomy): Bacteria > Bacillati > Actinomycetota > Actinomycetes > Kitasatosporales > Streptomycetaceae > Kitasatospora > Kitasatospora sp. NPDC088779. Next base: position 594 of record NZ_JBFBHW010000010.1, read on the forward strand.
AGTCGAGCCGCAGCCGGTCCTGCTCCTCGTCGGCGGGGCGCCACCCGGTCAGGGTGCGCACGGCGTCCGCGTGCAGGGACATCGCCCCGGTGTCGGTGGCCGTCATGCGGTGGGCTCGCCCTTTCCGTCGGTGCCGTCGCCGTCGCCGTCGCCGTCGCCGTCCCGCTTCGGCTCCTCGCTCTTCGCCGGCCCGTCGTTCTTGGTGAGGTCCGGCTTGGCGGCGGTGCCGCCCGCGGCGGCCTCGCCGAGCAGCTTGTCGATCGCGTCGAAGTCGAGGCCGCCCTCCAGGTCGCCGGTGCCCCGGTGCACGAAGGCGTCCGGGTCGTCCAGGTCGGCGGCGGTGGGCAGCATGTCCGGGTGCTGCCAGAGCGCGTCGCGGCCCTCGATGCCGCGCGCGTCGGCGAGCAGCGCCCACAGCCGGGCGGCGTCGCGCAGCCGGCGCGGGCGCAGCTCCAGGCCGACCAGGGTGGCGAAGGTCTGCTCGGCGGGCCCGCCGGCGGCGCGGCGGCGGCGGACGGTCTCGCGCAGCGCGCCGGCCTGCGGCAGGTGCGGTTCGGCGGCGGCGTGCACGACCGCGTCGACCCAGCCTTCGAGCAGCGCGAGCGCGGTCTCCAGGCGGGCGAGCGCGGCCTTCTGCTCGGGGGTGTCCTCGGGCTGGAGCAGCCCGCCGGCCAGCGCCTCCTGGAGCGCCTCCGGGTTGTTCGGGTCGAGCTGGCCGACGAGCTCCTCCATCCGGGAGGTGTCGACCTTGATGCCGCGGGCGTAGGCCTCGACGGCGCCGAGCAGGTGGGCCCGCAGCCACGGCACGTGGGCGAAGAGCCGCTGGTGGGCGGCCTCGCGCAGGGCGAGGTAGAGCCGGACTTCGTCGGCGGGCACGTTGAGGCCCTCGCCGAACTCGGCGACGTTCTGCGGCAGCAGTGCGGCCTTGCCGGCCGGGGCGAGCGGCAGGCCGACGTCGGCGGAGCCGACCACCTCGGCGGCGAGGGCGCCGAGCGCCTGGCCGATCTGGGTGCCGAACATGGCACCGCCCATGGAGCGCATCATGCCCATCAGCGGGCCGGCCATGGCCTGCATCTCCTCGGGCAGGACGCCGCCCATGGCGTTGCCGACCCGCTCGGCGACCGGGTCGACGAGGTCCTTCCAGACCGGGAGGGTGGCCTCGATCCACTCGGCGCGGCTCCAGGCGACGGCGGTGCCGGCGCCGGAGGGGAACTCGGTGGCGCCGTCGAGCCACAGGTCGGCGAGCCGGACGGCCTCGGCGACGGCGGAGTGCTCGGCGGCGCTGACCGAGCGGTCCTTGCTCTTGCCCTCGGCGGGTTCGGCGACGACGCTCTGGCGGGCGATGTTCTTGGCGAGGTCCCAGTTCACCGGGCCGCCCTCGAACGAGAGCATCTGCCCGAGCTGCTGGAACGCGCTGCCGAGGTCGTTGGGGTTGAGGCCGCCGAACATCGCGGCGAACGGGTTGTCGGCCCCGCCGGGGCCGCCCGGGGCTCCGCCGCCGGGCATGCCGAACAGCGCGCCGAACGGGTTGCCGGCGCCGAAGCCGAACGGCTGCGCGCCGCTCTGGTCGGAGCCTGCGGAGCCCTGGTCCTTCTTCTGCTGCTCGTTGTCGGGCTTGGCCTTGCCGTCCTCGGGCTCCTCGGGCGGAACGCCGAATCCGAAGGGAAGGTCGCTCACGGGGTCCTCGATCCGGTCGGCCGTCATACGGGTGTGGCGGGAAGTGCTGCCCGCCCGGGGCACCAGCGGAGTGGGGGACTCGTGGGCGGCTCCAGTGCGGCAGGCCCGCGCCGGGTGCACCGCCGGGCCTTCGCCTCGGGCAGGATGGACGTACGTGACACACGTCCGTACGCACATAAGCTAACCGTGGAGGATGGTCGGTGAGTTCCCCGCCTTCGGACGTTCGCTCTGGGCTGACCGGAGACGAGGACGCCCCGGACATCACGGCGTCGCCGCCTCCAGCCTACGGCGGACGGCCGCTGACCGTGGCCGTCACCGGTGCCGCCGGCGTGATCGGCGAACGGGTCGCGGCCCGTCTGGTCGCCTCGCCGCACGTGCGCAGGGTGCTGGCGGTGGACGACCGGCGCGGTGAGGTGCCGGGTGTGCAGTGGCGGGTGCTGGACGTGCGCGACCCCGCGGTGGCCGAGCGGCTGTCCGGGGTGGACGTGGTGGTGCACCTGGCGATGGACTTCGGCATGGAGTCGGATCCGCGCGCCCGCAGCGCCTACAACGTGCGCGGCGCGCAGACCGTGCTGACGGCGGCCGCGGCCGCCGGGGTGCACCGGGTGGTGCTCTGCACCTCCGCGATGGTCTACGGCGCGCTGGCCGACAACGAGGTGCCGCTGGCCGAGGACTCCGAGCTGCGGGCGACCGAGGAGGCCTCGCTGGTCGGGGACCTGCTGGAGATCGAGCGCCTGGCCCGCAGGGCGCCGCGCGCCCACCCGGGGCTGCAGGTGACGGTGCTGCGTCCGGCGGTGGTGGTCGGCCCCGGCGTGGACACCGTGCTGACCCGGCACTTCGAGGCGCCGAGGCTGCTGGTGGTGGCCGGTTCCCGCCCGTGCTGGCAGTTCTGCCACGTGGACGACCTGGCGGCGGCGCTGGAGTACGCGGCGCTGGGCCTGGTGGAGGGCGAGGTGACGGTCGGCTGTGACGGCTGGCTGGAGCAGGAGGACGTGGAGCGGCTGTCGGGGATCCGGCGGATGGAGTTGCCGGCCTCGCTGGCGCTGGGCACCGCGGCCCGGCTGCATCGGCTGGGCCTGACCCCGGCCCCGGCGGGGGACCTGGCCTACACGATGTACCCGTGGGTGGTGTCCGGCAGCCGGCTGCACGAGGCGGGCTGGCGTCCGGAGCACAGCAACGAGCAGGTGCTGGCCGAGCTGCTGGGCCAGGTCGCCGGGAAGCACGCGGTGGCCGGGCGCCGGCTGGGCGGCAAGGAGGCCGCGACCAGCCTGGGGGCGGCCGGGGCGACGGTGGCGCTGGTCGGTACGGCCGCGCTGGTGCGCCGGGCCCGAAAGCGGCGCCGCTTCTGAGACCGGCGGCCCCGAGGGACGGGCAGGTTTTCTCACGATGCGGAATCCCGCCATCGTGATGCGGAACCTGCTTGCCTCGAACCACCCGGGATGGGGAATCATGGGGGCATGTCCGAGAACCACGACCCCATCCGCCTGCTCGCCATCCGCGACACCCCGCTCTCGCTGGACGAGGTGTACGAGGCGGTCGGCGACGACGCGGCCGGCGGGACGACCGTCTTCGTCGGGACGGTCCGCGACCACGACGGCGGCAAGTCGGTCACCGCGCTGGAATACAGCTGCCACCCCACCGCCGAGCAGGAGATGCGCCGGATCGCCGAGAAGGTCGTCGCCGACTTCCCGGTGCGGGCGCTGGCCGCGGTGCACCGGGTCGGCCGGCTGGAGATCACCGACAAGGCGGTGATCGTCGCCGTGTCCTGCGCCCACCGGGGCGAGGCCTTCGCGGCCGCCCGGCGGCTGATCGACGACCTCAAGCACGAGGTGCCGATCTGGAAGCACCAGGTCTTCACCGACGGCGAGGAGGAGTGGGTCGGCGCCGGCAGTTGCTGACCCGGGTGCCCCTGTGGATCGGACCGGATCGGACCGGGGCGGACCCGAAAAGGGCGATTGGCTGCGGAGAGTGGCCACCTGCGCACGGAATGCGACGAACATGCCGGGCGGGCCGGGCTCTCACTCGAACGGGTCTGGGTCAGTGGGCCGAATACTCCCTGGCAGTGAGCCGATCGGCCGTCCCGTAACCCGGACGGCGCCGGCCGCGTTGTCCGCCGGAGTGGTTAATCTGCTCATAGACACGACGAGCTGGGAGTACTGATATGGGTGCGCTCGCCTGGTTGATCATTCCGGTCATCGCCGTCCTGCTCGCCGCCCTGTGGGCGGGCTGGGCCCAGCGTGCCCCGAGAGCCACGGGGGACCCGGCCTCGCTCGCCGAGCACCGGCGCTTCATGGCCGCGATGGAACGCACCACCGCCGGAAGCGCCGCCTCCGAGGACGGTTCCGGCCGCTAGCCCGGGGGGCGCCCGCTCATCCGCGTCCCGTACTGTCGAGGCATGCCACGCCGCTCCGCGACGATGCTCGCTGCCACCCTGCTGCTCATAGCGCTGCTCTGCGTCTCGGTGCTGATGAAGGTGCCGTACACGGAGATGAGTCCGGGGCCGACGTACAACACGCTCGGCAACCAGGGGGGCAAGTCGGTGATCACCATCACCGGGCGCGACTCGTACCCGACCACCGGGCACCTCAACATGACCACCGTCCAGGTCACCGGGGCCAAGTACGAGCCCAGCCTGGTCAACGCGGTGGTCGGGTGGCTGCGCGACGACGTGATGGTCGTGCCGCACGACAACGTCTACCCGAAGGGGCAGACGGACGCCGACGCCAAGAAGCAGAACGCCGAGGAGTTCGCCTCCTCCGAGGACAGCGCCCGCACCGCCGCGCTCAACCAGATGGGCATCCCGGTCGGCACCGAGCTGATCATCAAATCGGTCACGGCGGGGGCTCCGGCGGAGGGCCGGCTGCACGCGGGCGACCAGATCGTGGCCGTCGACGGCACGCCGGTCAGCACGGCCGAGCAGGTGGTGGCCGCGGTCACCAGGCACAAGCCGGGTGAGTCGGTGGTCTTCACCGTGGTCCCGCGGGTCAAGGACGCGACCGGCAACGGCGGCGCCAACCCGGGGGACCGGACCGACGTCACCGTCCCCACCGTGCGGGCCAAGGACCTCGACCCGAAGGCCCCGGCCGAGCGGGCGGAACTCGCGGTGGTCGGCATCGGCACCACGATCCGGCACACCTACCCGTTCCAGATCGACATCGGCCTCCAGGACGTCGGCGGGCCGAGCGCCGGACTGATGTTCTCGCTCGGCATCATCGACAAGCTCACCCCCGGCGGCGACCTCACCGGCGGCCGGTTCGTGGCGGGTACCGGCACCATCGACGACGACGGCAAGGTCGGCCCGATCGGCGGGATATCGATGAAGCTGATCGCCGCCCGGGACGCCGGCGCCGAGTACTTCTTCACCCCGTCCTCGAACTGCGCCGAGGCGACCAAGAACGTCCCGTCCGGGCTGAACCTGATCAAGACGGACACGCTGGACGGCGCGCTGAAGTCGCTGGAGCAGATCCGCTCCGGGCAGACCTCCGCGCTGCCGTCCTGCGCCGTGAAGTAATGCCGTGACGTAGTGCGGTGAACGTGAAGGGGTGCCGCCGGGGCGGCCGGGGGCTACGAGAAGGTCGCCAGCAGCGCCGCGGTCAGGCCGGGCACCAGGTCCGGGCCGGTCAGCACCTCGCGGGCGACGTCCTTGGAGCGCAGCCGCAGCGCGATCTCCTTCTTGCCGTTGCGCAGCACGGCGGCGGTGATCCGCACCTCCTCGCGCTTGGGGTGGTTGGCCACCCACTCGGCGAGCTGGGCGTCGCTGGCGTTGCGCGGGCGGGTCTGCTCGGAGCCCGGAGGCAGCATCAGGCGCTCGACGACCAGGGCGCAGCCGACCACCGCGTCGGGCCAGGCGATGGTGCCGAGGAACTTGTCCAGCTCCATGCCGGCCGGCAGCTCGTCCTGCTCGACCGGGGTGAGGCCGGCCGTGTCGTCGTCGCCGAGGCCGAGCTGGGCGGCGATCTTCGGGTCGGCCTTGCGCAGGGCGGTGCTGTCCACCAGGGCGAACAGCCGGGCCGGGAGGTCCCAGCCGAGCGTGGCGGCGTACTCGTCGATCTCCAGCGCGGCCCGGGTGAGCGGGGTGGCGGCGGGGAGCTTGGAGACGTCGTCGGGGGAGCCGGGGGTGTTGAGTGCATTGGACGCGTCGGACATGCCTCAATCCTCACACGCCGGGCGGGGGCCCGGGCGCCGGGCGCCGCCGGTGGGCCGGGGAGCGGCCGGGACGGGGAACGGCGTCGTAACCGTCTGCTAACGGTGGGAACTCGGCCAAAGCCTGGTTAAGTTTCCCTGAAGACCGACTGACTCCAGACGACACAGCTGAGGTGCCACCGTGGTATTCCAGATGCCGGAACGCTCAGGGCCGGGTTTCCGGCGCAGGGTAGGGCCGCCCTCCCGGCGGGCGCGGGTGGCCCTGCTGACCCTGGGCGTGCTCGCGGTGCTGTTCCTGCTGTTCGTCATGTTCGCCGGGTTCTGGACGGACTGGCTGTGGTTCAGATCCGTCCGTTACTCCTCGGTGTTCACCACGCAGCTGTGGACGAAGATCGGCCTGTTCGCGGTGTTCGGCCTGCTGATGGCGGTGATCGTCGGCTTCAACGTCTGGCTGGCGCACCGGCTGAGGCCGCCGCTGTCGGCGATGTCGGTCGAGCAGCAGAGCCTGGACCGCTACAGGTCGGGCCTGGCGCCGTTCAAGCGCTGGGCGCTGATCGGGGTCTCGCTGGTGATCGGCCTGGTGGCGGGCGCCGCGGCGTCCGGCCAGTGGCGGACCTGGCTGATGTGGACGAACGCGACGCCCTTCGGCGAGAAGGACGCCCAGTTCGGCATGGACGTCTCGTTCTACGCCTTCGACCTCCCGTTCTACGAGTTCGTGCTGGGCTTCGCGTTCAGCGCGGTGATCGTCTCGCTGCTGACCTCGGCGCTGGTGCACTACCTGTACGGGGGGCTGCGGCTGCAGGGCCCGGGCCGTCGGGCGAGCGCGGGCGCGCAGGGGCACCTGGCGGTGCTGCTGGGCGTGTTCGTGCTGCTGAAGGCGGTGGCGTACTGGCTGGACCGGTACGCGCTGGCGGTGAAGACCGGCTCCTACAAGGGGGTCTCCGGCTGGACCGGCCTGCGCTACGTGGACGCCAACGCGTTCCTGCCGGCCAAGACGATCCTGTTCTTCGTGGCGATCATCTGCGCGCTGCTGTTCTTCCTGACGCCGGTGCGCCGCACCTGGGCGCCGGCCCTGATCGGGCTGGGGCTGATGGTGCTGTCGGCGGTGCTGATCGGCGGGCTGTACCCGGCGATCGTGCAGCAGTTCCAGGTCAAGCCGAACGAGCAGGCCAAGGAAACGCCGTACATCCAGAAGAACATCGACGCGACGCGGCAGGCGTACGGGATCGCGGACGCGCAGACCACCCAGTACAGCCCGCAGGGGTCGACGACGGCCGAGGCGCTCAAGCCGGACGCGCAGACCATCTCCGACATCCGGCTGCTGGACCCGAACGTCGTCTCGCCGACCTTCCAGTCGATCGAGCAGCAGCGCAACTACTACGCCTTCCCGAACACCCTGGACGTGGACCGCTACGGCTCCGGCACGGACAAGCAGGACACCGTGATCGGCCTGCGCGAGCTGGACCTCAACGGCGTGCAGCGCAACTGGATCAACGACCACTTCAAGTACACCCACGGCTACGGCGCGGTCGTCGCCAAGGGCAACCAGGTCAGCGACAAGGGCGAGCCGGTGTTCACCGAGTCCGGCCTGCCGGCCACCGGCGCGCTGGGCGACTACCAGCAGCGGATCTACTACGGCGAGAAGACGACGTCGTACTCGATCGTCGGCGGCTCGAACAAGGAGATCGACTACACCACCAAGACCGGCGAGAACAAGGAGTACACCTACACCGGCAACAGCGGTGTCTCGCTGGACAACCCGATCACCCGGGCCGCGTACGCGGTGCGCTTCGCCGAGCCGCAGATCCTGTACGCGGGGGCGATCACCGACGGCGCGAAGGTGATCTACAACCGGACGCCGAAGGAGCGGGTGGAGAAGGTCGCCCCGTGGCTGTCGATCGACGCCGACGCGTACCCGGTGGTGCAGGACGGCCGGGTGGTCTGGGTGCTGGACGGCTACACCACCTCGGACGGCTACCCGTTCTCGTCGAAGACGACGCTGGGCACCGCGACCAAGGACTCGCTGACCAACCAGCGCGGTGAGCTGCTGACCGTCGCCAACCAGGTCAACTACATCCGCAACTCGGTCAAGGCCACGGTGGACGCCTACACCGGCGAGGTGAAGCTCTACCAGTGGGACGACCAGGACCCGGTGCTGAAGACCTGGATGAAGGCGTTCCCCGGCACCGTCGAGCCGAAGGCGGACATCCCGGGCACGCTGCTGCCGCACCTGCGCTACCCGCAGGACATGTTCAAGGTGCAGCGCGACCTGCTCGGCCAGTACCACGTGACCGACGCCAACTCCTTCTTCAACGGCAGCGACATCTGGCAGATCCCGGTCGACCCGACCAGCGACACCAAGCAGGTCCAGCCGCCGTACTACGTGACGGTGCGGATGCCGGACCCGCAGGTCACCTCGGCGAGCTTCTCGCTGACCACGACCTTCGTGCCCAACGGCCGCCCGAACCTGGCCGCGTTCATGGCCGTCAACGCCGATCCGGGGCCGGACTACGGGAAGATCCGCATCCTGAAGATCTCGGGGGACAACAGCGCCCCCGGCCCGGGCCTGGTGCAGTCGACGTTCAACTCCCGGCAGGAGGTGGCCTCGCAGATCTTCGCGCTGAAGAGCGGCGGTGACACCGAGCTGGAGTACGGCAACCTGCTGACCCTGCCGGTCGGCGGCGGGCTGCTCAACGTCGAGCCGGTGTACGTGCGCGGACGCGGCGCCAAGTACCCGACGCTGCAGAAGGTGCTGGCGGTGTACGGGAACGACAACGTGGCGTTCGAGAACACCCTGGAGGACGCGCTGAAGAAGGTGTTCGCCGGGGCGGCCCCGGGGACCACGCCGACCGCGCCGTCCACGCCGAACAACCCGGGGACGCCCACCAATCCGGGGACGTCGACCGGTCCGGGGACGGCGACGCCGGGCGGGACGATCTCGCCGGAGCTGCAGAAGGCGCTCGGGGACGCGGAGAAGGCGTACAACGACAGCCAGACCGCGTTCAAGAACGGCGACTGGGTGGCCTACGGCAACGCCCAGAAGGCGCTGGGCGATGCGCTGAAGGCGGCCGAGGCGGCCCGAGGCGGGAGCCCGGTGCAGGCCCCGACGCCGGGTGCGACCCCGGGTGCGACGCCGACCGGATCGCCGTCCGGGCAGCCGCAGCCGTAGCCCGCTGAGCTGCGGCAACCGATTCCTGTTCCACCCCGCACCCGTGCTATGGTTCAACTACCGACGCGGGGTGGAGCAGCTCGGTAGCTCGCTGGGCTCATAACCCAGAGGTCGCAGGTTCAAATCCTGTCCCCGCTACTCAGTGGCCAGAGGCCCGGAGGATTCTTCCTCCGGGCCTCTGGCGTTTTTCCCCCGAAGCGGCGGGAACCGCTCCGGTACCATCAACCGTCGCCAACGACGACGGCACGGGGTTTGTGGGGCCCGAGTGTCGGGAAATCGACAAAGCGCCGAAGCAATTTCGTCGGCTTCGGGTCGGCCCCGCCCGAATTCGGCCGGGGCAGGTGTACGCGGGTTGCGGGTGGTGCGACGATGGGACACATGGGGGACGGTGCGCGGCTGCTGACCGGCCGTCGGTTCCGGTACCTCCCCTGGGGGTCCCCCCGGCCGCGGGCCGGGGCACGATGCCGCGACACTCTGGGGGAGCGGGAGTCGGCATGAGGCTGATCGGCAAGAACGGGTCAGGCACCAAGTCCGCGGCGGCCACCGAGGCGGACACCGACGCCTGGGCGGAGAGCCCCGAGAGCCGCCCCGGAGCCCTGCCCGCCCAGCGCACCAGCGGCCTGTCCGAGCGCCCCCCGGTCGCCGGCTACGGCCCCGACAGCCTGGTCCGCGTGCCCACCCGTCAGTTCGCCGACGCCGTCCGCCCGTACGGGCCCGACGGCGCCGCCGCCGACGGCCCGAACGCCGCCGCACTCGACCCGGCCGGCCTGGACACCACCAGCTTCGAGACCGCGCTGGCCGCCCGCGAGAGCGCCGCGCTGGAGGCCCGCCACCGGCAGGCCGCCGACGACGGCGACCCGGACGCCGCCAGCCGGCTCGGCACCCTGCTGCTGCGCCGCGGCGACCTGGAGGACGCCGAGCCCTACCTGCGCGCCGCCGCGGCCGCCGGGACGCGCGCCGCCGCCAACAACCTCGGCGTGCTGCTGCACCAGCAGGGCCACCGCGCCGAGGCCGCCCAGTGGTGGCGCCAGGCCGCGGTGGCCGGCAGCGCCCCCGCCGCGCACGCGCTCGGGCTCCAACTGCGCGACCAGGGCGAGGAGGAGGCCGCCGAGTACTGGCTGCACTTCGCCGCCGACCACGGCCACCCGCTCGGCGCCTACGCGCTGGGCGACCTGATGGAGCACCGGCGCGACGTGCGCGCCGAGCGCTGGTTCAAGGTCTCCGCCGACGCCGGGCACCGGGAGGCCGCCTACCGGCTGGCCCGGATGCGCGAGGCCGCCGGGGACAAGGAGATCGCCGAGGCCTGGTACCGCACCGCCGGCGCCCGCGGCCACGCCCGCGCCGCGCTGCGCCTGGGCGTGCTGCTGGAGGAGCGTGCCGCCACCGACCAGCCGCTGCTGGAGGAGGCCGCCCGCTGGTACCGGCAGTCCGCACAGAACGGCGAGCCGCGGGCCGCCTGCGCGCTGGGCTTCCTGCTGCGCGACTCCGGGGACCTGGCCGCCGCCGCCGAGTGGTGGCGGGAGGCCGCCGAGGCCGGCGACGGCAACGCCGCCAACGCGCTGGGCGCCCTGCACGCCGGCCGCGGCGAGTCCAAGGAGGCCGAGCACTGGTACCGCACCGCCCTGGACGCGGGCGACCAGAACGGCGCCTTCAACCTCGGCCTGCTCTGCGTCGCCACCGGCCGCGACCAGCAGGCCGAGCAGTGGTACCGCCGGGCCGCGTACGCCGGGCACCGGGAGGCCTGCAACGCGCTGGCCGTGGTGCTGTTGCAGCGCGGCGAAGAGACCGGCGCCGAGCCGTGGTTCTCCAAGGCGGCCGAGGCCGGCAGCGTGGACGGCGCGTTCAACCTGGGCGTGCTGCACGCCGGGCGCGGCGAGCAGCGGCAGGCCCAGGAGTGGTACGCGCGGGCCGCCGCCGAGGGCCACGGCGAGGCCGCGCTGCAACTGGCCGTCGCCCAGGAGCAGCGGGGCAACCTGGCCGGCGCGCTGGAGCGCTACCGGCAGGCGGCGTCCGGCGGGTCGGCGGAGGGCGCGTTCCGGCTGGCCTCGGTGCTGGACCGGCGCGGTGACGCGGACACCGAAGCCGAGCACTGGTACGCGCTGGCGGCCGATGCCGGGCACCGGCGGGCGCAGGTGCGGATGGGGGTGCGGGCGGCCGAGCGCGGCGCGCTGGAGATCGCCGAGAGCTGGTACCGGCGGGCGGCCGAGGCCGGCAGCCGCAGTGCCGCCTTCAACCTGGGGCTGCTGCTGGCCCGGCAGGACCGCGAGGCGCAGGCGATGCTCTGGTACACCCGGGCGGCCGACGCCGGGCACGGGCGGGCGGCGCTGCGCCTGGCACTGCTGGCGCTGCGCCGGGGGGAGCCGGTGCAGGCGGAGAACTGGTGCCGCCGGGCGGCCGACTACGGGCCGGCCGAGGTGGCGGAGCGGGCCGGGCGCCTGCTGGGCGCGCTGCACGCGGAGCTGAGCGCGTAGGGCGTGTCCGGAGGTCCCCCGGGGCGGCGGTTTCTGGGGGCCGTGTTACGGCGTGCCCGTGCAGTCCGGGCAGAGGCCGCGGTAGGTGACCTCGGCGGTGGTGACGGTGAAGCCGAAGCGTTCGCCGGCCGGGAGGGCGGCGAGCGGGTCGCCGTGCGGGTGGACGTCGCGGATGGCGCCGCAGCCGGAGCAGACCAGGTGCTGGTGGGCGCGGTGGGCGTTGGGGTCGTAGCGCTTGGCGCGTCCGTTGGTGGCGACCTCCAGGACCTCGCCGAGGCCGACCAGTTCGCCGAGGGTGTTGTAGACGGTCGCGCGGCTGATCTCGGGCAGGCGGGCGACGGCGCGGGCGTGCACCTCGTCCGCGGTGAGGTGCACGTGGTCGCCGTCGAGGACCTCGGCCACGACCCGGCGCTGTGAGGTCAGCCGCCAGCCGCGTCCGCGAAGTCGTTCCAGCAGGTCGCTCATGGGAACAGGATAAGTCACGCTCCGAGATTGGTTCCAGTGTTGACTTGGACAAAGTCCAAGTTAGGATCGAGTCGTCACGACCGGATAACGCGGAGGCCCTCTTATGACGACCCAGGACGAGCTGCGCCCCACCCTCACCACGGAGGCGGGTGCCCCCGTCGCCGACAACCAGAACACCGAGACCGCGGGCCCCGGCGGCCCAGCGCTCATCCAGGACCAGCAGCTCTTCGAGAAGCTCGCGCACTTCAACCGCGAGCGGATCCCGGAGCGCGTGGTGCACGCCCGCGGCGCGGCGGCCTACGGCACCTTCACGGTGACCGCCGACCTGACGCCCTACACCCGGGCCTCGTTCCTGTCCGAGGTCGGCAAGCAGACCGAGGTCTTCCTGCGGTTCTCCACCGTGGCCGGCAACCTCGGCTCGGCCGACGCGGTGCGCGACCCGCGCGGCTTCGCGCTGAAGTTCTACACCGAGGAGGGCAACTACGACCTCGTCGGCAACAACACCCCGGTGTTCTTCATCAAGGACGCCGTGAAGTTCCCCGACTTCATCCACACCCAGAAGCGCGACCCGTACACCGGCTCCCAGGAGGCGGACAACGTCTGGGACTTCTGGGGCCTGTCGCCCGAGGCCACCCACCAGGTGACCTGGCTGTTCGGCGACCGCGGCATCCCGGCCAGCTACCGCCACCTCAACGGCTACGGCTCGCACACCTTCCAGTGGCAGAACGAGGCCGGCGAGCACTTCTGGGTCAAGTACCACTTCAAGACCGACCAGGGCATCAGGAACCTCACCCAGGACGAGGCCAACCGGCTGGCCGGCGAGGACCCGGACAGCCACCAGCGCGACCTGCGCGAGTCGATCGAGCGCGGCGAGTTCCCCAGCTGGACCGTGCAGGTCCAGATCATGCCGGCGGCCGACGCGGCGAACTACCGCTTCAACCCCTTCGACCTCACCAAGGTCTGGCCGCACGCCGACTACCCGCCGGTCGAGATCGGCCGGCTGGAGCTCAACCGCAACCCCGACAACGTCTTCGCCGAGGTCGAGCAGTCGATCTTCTCCCCGTCGCACTTCGTGCCCGGCATCGGCCCGTCCCCCGACAAGATGCTGCAGGGCCGCCTGTTCGCGTACGCGGACGCCCACCGCTACCGCGTCGGCATCAACGCCGACCACCTGCCGGTGAACCGCCCGCACGCCACCGAGGCGCGCACCAACAGCCGCGACGGCCACCTGTACGACGGCCGCCACGGCCGACAGAAGAACTACGAGCCGAACAGCTTCGGCGGCCCGGTGCAGACCGGCCGCCCGCTGTGGGCCGCCACCGCGGTCACCGGCGCCACCGGCAACCACGAGGCGCCCTCGCACGCCGAGGACGACGACTTCGTGCAGGCCGGCAACCTGTACCGGCTGTTCTCGGAGGACGAGAAGCAGCGGCTGATCGCCAACCTGGCCGGCTTCATCGCCAAGGTCTCCGCCGACCGCGAGGACATCGTCGAGCGGGCGGTCGACAACTTCCGCAAGGCCGACGCCGACTACGGGCAGCGGCTGGAGGCGGCCGTCCGGGAGCTGCGCAAGCAGTAGCCGGGACGCGCCCCGATGAGCGGCGGGCCCGGTCGACCGGAGGACCGGTCGACCGGGCCCGCACCATGTTCGGCCGGGGAGGACCTAGACGCTCAGGCGGCGCAGGGTCTCCTCGTGGAGGATGCCGTTGCTGGCGACGGCGTCGGCGCCGCCGGGGCCGGACACGCCGTCCAGACCGGTGAAGCGGCCGCCGGCCTCCTCGACGATGACGCAGTTGGCGGCCATGTCCCAGAGCGACAGCTCGGGCTCGGCGGCGATGTCGACCGCGCCCTCGGCCACCATCATGTAGGACCAGAAGTCGCCGTAGGCGCGGGTGCGCCAGCAGGCGCGGGTGAGGTCCAGGAAGGGGTCGAGGCGGCCGCGCTCCTCCCAGCCGGAGAGCGAGGAGTAGGAGAAGGAGGCGTCCTCGATCCGGGAGACGCCGGAGACGTGGATCCGGGAGGCCTTGGTGAGGCTGCGGCCGGCGTAGGCGCCGAGGTCCTTGGCCGCCCACCAGCGGCGCTGCAGCGCGGGGGCGGAGACGATGCCGACCACCGGGCGCTCGACGCCGTCCGGGCCGTCCTCCAGCAGCGCGATCAGGGTGGCCCAGACCGGGACGCCGCGGATGTAGTTCTTGGTGCCGTCGATCGGGTCGATCACCCAGCGGCGCGGGCCGGAGCCCTGGAGGCCGAACTCCTCGCCGAGCACCGCGTCGCGCGGGCGGGCGCGCTGCAGCACGCTGCGGACGAGTTCCTCGGCGGCCTTGTCGGCGTCGCTCACGGGGGTGAGGTCGGGCTTGGTCTCGACCTTCAGGTCGAGGGCGCGGAAGCGCTCCAGGGTGACCGAGTCGGCCGAGTCGGCGAGGACGTGGGCGAGTCGGAGATCGTCGTGGTAATCGGCCATGTCCGAAACCCTAGCGATCCCGCCCGGATCGGGACAGCCGGGCTCGCGGACCGGGACGGGCCCGCCGGAGGCGATTGGGCTCGCGGACCGGGACGGGCCTGCTCAGTGCGCTGAACCGCTGAGCTGGAGGCCGATCACGCCGGCGATCACCAGGGAGATGGACACCAGCTTCAACACCGAGGTGGTCTCGTCCAGGAAGACCATGCCGTAGATGGCGGTGCCGGCCGCGCCGATGCCGGTCCACACCGCGTAGGCGGGGCCGACCGGCAGGCTCTTCAGGGACAGTGTGAGCAGGCCGAAGCTGCCCAGGGCGAACACGCAGAAGCTGATGGTGGGCCAGAGCTTGGTGAAACCCTCGCTGAGCTTGAGGTTGATCGCGAAGCCGGTCTCCAGCAGGCCGGCCAGGACCACCAAGGCCCATGCCATCGCGTGCCCTCCCTGTCGATCGACGGGTCGGACCGCGCTGTGGCCCGACCTTCCTATGATCGCCAGGCCGGCGCGGTCCGACACCTCGAACGGTCGGGAAACCCATGGGACGGTAAAACCGCCGCCCGGGTCAGTCGCCCTCGCGGGCCTCCTTGCTGGCCAGCAGGCGGCGCAGCGAGTAGAGCCGGGCGCCCTCGGCGTGGCCGCCGGCGACCCAGGCGTCCAGCGCGCAGTCCGGCTCGTCGTGGCTGCAGGCGCGCGGGCAGTCGACGGTGCCGGGCTCCAGGTCGGGGAAGGCCTGGATGACCCGGGACGGGTCGATGTGCGAGAGGCCGAAGGAGCGGAAGCCCGGGGTGTCGATCACCCAGCCCGGGTCCAGCGCCTTCTTGGAGCCCGGCTTGGCGCCCGGCGGCGGGGGCAGCCGCAGCGCCAGGGCGGACACGGTGGTGTGCCGGCCGCGCCCGGTGACCGCGTTGACCCGGCCGGTCTGCCGCTGGTGGTCCGGGACGAGGGCGTTGACCAGGGTGGTCTTGCCGACGCCGGAGTGGCCGATGAACACCGTGGAGAGGCCGCGCAGGTGCGCGCGGACGGCCTCGGCGCCGGCCGTCTCCAGTTCGTCCCGACGGGTGACCACGTAGTCGATGCCGAGCGGCGCGTACGACTCCAGCAGCGGCCCGGCCGGGGCGAGGTCGGCCTTGGTGAGCACCAGCAGCGGCTCCATGCCCGCGTCGTACGCGGCCACCAGGCAGCGGTCGATCAGCCGGGGCCGGGGCTCCGGGTCGGCCAGCGCCGTGACGATGGCCAGCTGCTGGGCGTTGGCGACGACGATCCGCTCGTACGGGTCGTCGTCGTCCGCGGTGCGCCGCAGCACCGAGCTGCGCTCCTCGACCCGGACGATCCGGGCGAGCGTGTCGGTGTCCCCGGAGAGGTCGCCGACGATGTTGACCACGTCGCCCACGACGACGCCCTTGCGGCCCAGCTCGCGGGCCTTCATGGCGACGATCTCGCGTTCCTGCTTGGTGCCCGGGTCGATCAGGCAGGTCAGCCGGCCGCGGTCGATGGTCAGCACCATCGCCTCGGCGGCGTCCTCGTGTTTGGGCCGGATCCGGGTCCGCGGCCGGGAGCCCCGGCGGGCGGGGCGGTTGCGGATGTCGTCCTCGTCGGCGTCCTTGCCGTAGCGGCGCATGTGCTCAGTCTCCGCTCAGGCGTCCGCCACCGCTTCGCCGAGCAGTTCCGCCCACATCTTCGGGAAGTCCGGCAGGGTCTTGGCGGTGGTGGCCACGTTCTCCACCTCGACGCCGGGCACGGCCAGGCCGACCACGGCGGCGGCGGTGGCCAGGCGGTGGTCCTCGTAGGTGTGGAAGACGCCGCCGTGCAGCGGGCGCGGGCGGATCCGCAGGCCGTCCTCGGTCTCGGTGACGTCGCCGCCGAGGTCGTTGATCTCCTTGGCGAGCGCGGCGAGCCGGTCGGTCTCGTGCAGCCGCAGGTGGGCGATGCCGTACAGGTGGGACTCGGAGTCGGCCAGTGCGGCGACGGCGGCGATCACCGGGGTGAGCTCGCCGACGTCGTGCAGGTCCGCCTCGATGCCGTGGATCCGGCCGGTGCCGGTGAACTGCAGGCCCTCGTCGGTGAACTCGCAGGCGCCGCCCATCCGGGTGTAGATCTCGCGCAGCTGGTCGCCGGGCTGGCTGGTGTGCTTGGGCCAGTCGCGCACGGTGACCCGGCCGCCGGTGACCAGGGCGGCGGCGAAGAACGGCGCGGCGTTGGAGAGGTCCGGCTCGACCACCAGGTCGCGGCCGATCAGGGCGCCGGGGGTGACCCGCCAGACGTCCTTCTCGCCGCCGTCCTCGGGGGCGTCGACCTGGACGCCGGCCAGGCGCAGCATCTCGACGGTCATCCGGATGTGCGGCAGCGACGGCACCGGGCCGCCGACGTGCCGGACCTCGACGCCCTGGTTGTAGCGGGCGCCGGAGAGCAGCAGGGCGGAGACGAACTGGGACGAGGAGGAGGCGTCGAGCTCGACCGGGCCGCCGTCGAGCGCGCCGGTGCCGTGCACGGTCAGCGGGAAGGCCCCGCGGCCGCCGTCGTCGATCCGGGCGCCGAGCGCGCGCAGGGCGTTGATCACGCCGTGCTGGGGGCGCTCGTAGCTGCGCGGGTCGCCGTCGAAGTGCACCGGGCCGTCGGCGAGGACGGCGAGCGGGGGCAGGAAGCGCATCACGGTGCCGGCGTTGCCGACGTCGATCGAGGCGGGGCCGCGCAGCGCGGGGGTCGGGATGACCCGCCAGGCCTCGCCGCCACCGGTGCCGCCGGAGTCGTTGTTGACCTTCTCCTCGATGCCGACGCCGAGGGCGCGCAGGCCGTCGGCCATCAGCTGGGAGTCGCGGCTGCGCAGCGGCCGGCGCACCCAGCCGGGCTCGTCGGCGAGCGCCGCCAGCACCAGGGCTCGGTTGGTGACCGACTTGGAGCCGGGGATGGTGACGGTGGCGTCAACGGGGGTGGTCGCGACGGGGGCGGGCCACAGGGTCTCGGTCATGGGGCCAAGTTTAGGGGCCGTACCGGAACGGCCCCTGCGCCAACCGCATGGCGGGACGGGGGAGGCCCGGTGCAGGGGTTGTGGCAGCCGGCCCGTGCCGAGGGGGCGGCCCGGTGCGGGGCCCGGAGCAGCCGGCCCGTGCCGTGGGCGAGGTTCAGTACAGGGGCTGGAGCAGCCAGCTCGCGCTCAGGGCGAGGCAGGCGAGGGCGGTGAGCAGGAAGACGGTGATCCAGGCGAGGCCGGGGATGTGGGTGAGGCGGGCCAGTTGGTCGGCGTCGGAGTCGCGGGCCCAGCCGATGCGGCGCTGGTGCTGGAGTTCGAGGACCGGGCGGACGGCGCCGAACAGCAGGAACCAGCAGCCGAGGTAGGCGAAGCCGGCCTGGACCTCGGCGCTGCCGAACCAGGAGACCAGGAAGAAGGCGCCGCCGGCGACCAGCACGGTGAACAGGCCGAAGGCGTTGCGGATGCGCACCAGGAGGGCGAGCAGCAGGACGACGGCCAGCCAGAGCAGCAGGGTGATCCGGCCGGTGGAGAGCAGTGCGGCGCAGCCGAGGCCGAGCAGGGCGGGGGCGGTGTAGCCGGCGGCGGCGGTGAGGATCATGCCGGGGCCGGTGGGGCGGCCGTAGGAGAGGGTGAGGCCGGAGGTGTCGGAGTGCAGCCGGATGCCGGCGAGCCGGCGGCCGGTGACGAGGGCGATCAGGCCGTGGCCGCCTTCGTGGGCGATGGTCACGGCGTTGCGGGTGACGTGCCAGAGCGGGCGGGCGAGGACGGCGAGCAGGGCGGCGCCGGCGGTGGCCAGCACCAGCCAGCCGGGCGGCGCGGGCTGGGTGCCGGTGACCTGGTTCCACAGTTCGCCGAGGTTCTGGTCGGTGGGTTGTGCGCTCATCGTCTCGTCTCCGCCTCCGTCCGCTGCGTTGGGCCGTTCGGGGCAGCCTCCCATGCGGGGACGGGCGGGCGGGAGCGGACGGTTCTCCTGGCGGGATGAAGAAGTGGTGAGCGGGGCCGGCATGGCAAGCTGGCCCGCATGTGCGGTCGCTTCGCAGCCAGTGGCAAGCCCGAGGACATCGTCGAGCTGTTCGGCGTCGAGCAGTGGGATCCGGCGGAGACGCTGGCCCCCAACTGGAACGTCGCCCCGACCACCAGCGCCTTCGTGGTGCTGGAGCGGGTGCCGAAGGGCCGGGCGCGGCCGGTGCGCCAGCTGAGGGTGCTGCGCTGGGGTCTGGTGCCGCAGTGGTCGCGGTCGGCCGAGACGGCGGTGAAGATGATCAACGCCCGTTCGGACACGGTGCACGAGAAGCCCTCGTACCGGCAGGCGTTCGCCTCGCGCCGGTGCATCCTGCCGGTGGACGGCTACTACGAGTGGCAGACGGTGCCGGGCGAGCGCGGCAAGGCGCGTAAGAAGCCGTTCTTCGTCTCCCGGGCGGACGGCACCCCGCTGGCGCTGGCCGGGCTGTACGAGTTCTGGCGCGACCGGACGGTGCCGGCCGACCATCCGGCGGCCTGGCTGGTGACCTTCACCATCGTCACCACCGACGCCGAGGAGTCGCTGGCGCCGATCCACGAGCGGATGCCGCTGTTCCTCGACCCGGCCTCCTACGACGAGTGGCTGGACCCGGGGCTGGACGACCCGGACGAGCTGCGCCGGCTGCTGATACCGCCGCCGCCCGGTGCGCTGCTGGCCACCCCGGTCTCGCCGGCGGTCGGCAGCATCCGCAACAACGGGCCGGAGCTCAAGGAGCCGTGGGCCGAGGCGGAGTACGAGACCACCCTGTTCTGACGTCTGACGTCTGACGTCTTCTGACGTCCGATGTTTGAAGTTCGACGATCGAGTCCTGACAGCTGAGGGAGCCTGAGCCGGTTGGAGCGACCGACGATGACCACCGAACTCGTCCCCACCGAGGTGGGGGACGCCCGGATCAGCTACCACCGGGCCGGTGCGCCGAAGGCGCTGCTGGCGCTCGGTCACGGCGCGGGCGGCGGGATCGAGGCCCGGGACCTGGTGGCGCTGGCCGCGGCGCTGCCGGCGCGCGGGATCACCGTGGCGCTGGTGGAGCAGCCCTGGCGGGTGGCGGGCAAGCGGCTCGCCCCGGCGCCGCGCACGCTGGACCGCGGCTGGACCCCGGTCGCCGGGCGGCTGGCCGGTCAGGGGCTGCCGCTGGTGGTCGGCGGGCGCAGCGCCGGGGCGCGGGTGGCCTGCCGGACCGGGGCGGCGAGCGGGGCGGTGGGGGTGGTGGCGCTGGCGTTCCCGCTGCACCCGCCGGGCCGGCCGGAGAAGAGCCGGGCGCAGGAGCTGCTGGAGTCGGGGACGGCGACGCTGGTGGTGCAGGGTACGGCGGATCCGTTCGGCGGGCCGCAGGAGTTCCCGGAGCTGCCGCCCGGGCATGAGCTGGTGGCGGTGCCGTACGGCGGGCACGGTTTCGACGTGCCCAAGCGGACGCCGGTGGGGCAGGACGAGGTGCTGGAGGCGATCTGCCGGGCGGTCGGGGACTGGGTGCTGCGGGTCGTCTGAGGCGGCGGGGGCGGTGGGGGCGGCCGTGAGCGGGGGGTTTCCACTCGATCACCCGTACGAGCGATTTCGGGGCGGGCGCGGGAATGCGGGCGGGGCCGGGGTGGTTGGCACTCTCGTCAGCACGATTCCCGGTTGAGAGGCAGGGCAGATGGGTTCGATCGCGTGCCCCGAGCGGTCAGAGCAGCGCGAGGCCGCCGCGGCGTTCGGCCCCGCCTGGTCCGACTGGATTGTCGCGGGCGAGAAGCCCGTCAGCCCGATATCCTCCATTTCGGGGCGGCCCGCCGTGGGTCGTGCCCGCCATGCCGAGGAGGTGGGTCCGGTCGTCGGGACCGAGCACGAGGCCGAGCCGGGCCGGGGCCCGGAGGAGGGCCAGCCCACGGGCGAGGCGCTCACCGGTGAGGAGCTGGCCGAGGCGATCGGTGAGGACACCTTCCGGGTGTCGGCACAGGAGAGCGAGGAGGCCCGGCGGGAGCGCTTCGAGCGCGACGCCCTGGGCTACCTGGATCCGATGTACTCGGCGGCGCTGCGCATGACGCGCAACCCCGCGGACGCGGAGGACCTGCTCCAGGAGGCGTTCGCCAAGGCGTACGCGTCCTTCCACCAGTTCCGCGAGGGCACGAACCTCAAGGCCTGGCTGTACCGCATCCTCACCAACACGTTCATCAACTCGTACCGCAAGAAGCAGCGCGAGCCCCAGCGCACGGCGGCGGAGGAGATCGAGGACTGGCAGCTGGCCCGCGCCGAGTCGCACATGTCGACCGGTCTGCGCTCGGCCGAGACCCAGGCGCTCGACCACCTCCCCGACAGCGATGTGAAGGACGCGCTCCAGGCCATTCCGGAGGAATTCCGGATCGCCGTGTACCTCGCGGACGTAGAAGGCTTTGCGTACAAGGAGATCGCGGACATCATGGGTACTCCCATCGGTACGGTGATGTCCCGGCTGCACCGCGGCCGCCGTCAGCTGCGCGGCATGCTGGAGGATTACGCCCGTGAGCGCGGGCTCGTCCCGGCCGGCAGCGGGGCAGGGCAGGAAGCGAAGGGCTCGGGCTCATGAGCTGCGGCGATCCGCACGACACGGAGTGTGGCGAGGTCCTCGACCACCTCTACGAATTCCTCGACAACGAGATGGCCGAGGGCGACTGCGCCAAGCTGCGGGTGCACTTCGAGGAGTGCTCGCCCTGCCTGAAGCAGTACGGGCTGGAGCAGGCGATCAAGGCGCTGATCAAGCGCTCCTGCGGCTGCGACGACACCCCGGCTGACCTGCGCAGCAAGGTGCTGGCCAGGATCGACTCGATCCGGGCGGGGCAGCGTTCGGGCGAGCAGGTGGTGGTCGCCGTCGACACCACGGTCGAGTTGCACGTCGAGGCGGACCGGACGGCGCCGGGCGCCGGCGAGGCCCCGGAGGAGTCGACGGTCCGGCCCGGTGCCACCGTCGAGGCGGGCGCCCCGGCGGAGTAGCCGCCCGGCCGTTCAACGGCCGGGCGGAGCAAGCGGACGGGCCTGCCGGCGAGGGCGGGCCGAGCGGTCCGGACACGGAGTCAGACGGCCCCGGGAGCGTGCGCTCCCGGGGCCGCTCCCTTTGTGCTTGCATGCGCCCCTCACTCGTTCGAGTGAGTTGGCGGTGCGCCAGCAGCGTCGTCGCGCCATCATGCGTCCTTACGCCCGGGTGGCGGCCTATCCTCCTGACGGACGCTCACCGCCGGTCCGCCCGGCGAGCTGAGGCAACGCGGGCCCGGACGTCGGGGAGGTCGAGATCGCTATCGACGGCGAAGACGCGGCCCTGCCGGAGGGGGCGATGCGCTACCTGGTGGCCGTCCCGGTGGCGGCGCTGTGCTGCCTGCTGCCGCTGCTGCCGACCGGCGTGCCGCCCGGGGTCCCGCGCTGGCTCGGCGCCCCGGTGGACTGGCCCAAGGTCGGGCTGCTGGCCTTCCTGCACGGCTGCTGGGAGTCACTGGCCCAGGGCCTGCCGACACCCTGCCTGCGATTGGTCCGCCGACTGCTGCGCCGCCCGCCGCCGCCCGAGCGGGCGCTCTCCCGCCCCGGGGTCAACGCCTTCTTCCCGGTGCTGTTCGCCGGCGTGCTGATGCTGCCGCCGGCCGCCGCGGCGCTGGTCGCGGTGCCCACCGCGGTGCTCGGCGGCCCGGCCGGGCACGGCTGCCGGACCCGCCAGCTGTGGAACGGCTCCCAGCTCGCGCTGTGCGCCTTCGCCTCCGCGGCCGCCTTCCACCTGCTGCACGGGCCGCAACTGCTGCTCGGCTCCCGCTTCCCGGCCGCGTTGCTGCCCGGCTTCGCCGCCGTCGTCACGTTCTGCCTGGTCAACGGGGTGCTGGTGGGCGCGATGCTGATGCTCGCGGAGGACCGCCGGCCCGTCGTGCTGCTGCGCGGGGCGGTCGCGGTGTGCGGGCTGCCGGTGCTGGTGCACGCGGCCGGCGGCCTGATGGTGGCCGTGCTCTGGCAGGGCCCGTACGGGGCGTTCGCGGCGCTGCTGGCGCTGCTGCCGCTGTCGATCTCGGCCTGGGTGTTCGCCCAGGGGCAGCGCGAGCGGGACGCCCACCAGGCCACCGTGCAGTCGCTGGTGCAGGCCGTGGAGATCAAGGACTCGTACACCCGCGGGCACAGCGAACGGGTCGGCCGGGCCTCGGTGCTGATCGCCGGTCAGCTCGGCATGGAGGCCGAGCGGCTGCGCACCCTGCGCTTCGCGGGGATCCTGCACGACGTCGGCAAGCTGGGCGTGGCCACCGAGTTGCTGCGCAGAAACGGTCCCCTCAGCGAGGCGGAGCGGCGGGCCGTCGAGGTCCACCCCGTGTACGGGTACGAGCTGGTGCGCGGGATCGCCTTCCTCGGCGAGGCGCACGCCGGGATCCTGCACCACCACGAGCGGATGGACGGCCGGGGTTACCCGAGCGGGCTGGTCGGCGAGCAGATCCCCGAGTTCGCCCGGATCATCTCGGTCGCCGACGCCTTCGACTCGATGACCTCCACCCGCTCCTACCGGCGCGGCCGCCCGGTCGCCGAGGCCGTGGCGGAGCTGGAGCGCTGCTCGGGCAGCCAGTTCGACCCGGTGATGGTCCGGGCGCTGATCGACGCGCTGGCCGGGCACGACTGGC
The DNA here is from genome assembly GCF_040685395.1 of Kitasatospora sp. NPDC088779. NCBI lineage: Bacteria > Bacillati > Actinomycetota > Actinomycetes > Kitasatosporales > Streptomycetaceae > Kitasatospora > Kitasatospora sp. NPDC088779. The sequence continues at coordinate 23,555 of NZ_JBFBHW010000010.1, forward strand.
AGCCGGTGCTGCCGCCGCCCGGGGACGGCATCCGGGCCGTCCCCGACATTCCGCTCGGAGTGCCCGAGCCGGCCCGGGCGGCGCCGGGCCGGGTGCCCGCGCAGGGCGGGAGCGTCCCCACGGCCGGGCAGCCGTGACCGCGGCCGGCCGGGAGGCCCGCGTGGTGCACGCGGCGGCGGCCGCGCTGCTGGTGTTCGCGGTGGGCGCGGTCGCGCTGCGCGGGGTGGCCGGGGCGCGGGTCGCGCTGGCGTTCACGGCGCTGATCGCGCTCGGCGAGTGCGTCCGGATCACTCTTCCGGGCGACCGCGAGCAGGCGCCGATCGGCGCGGCCGGCGCGCTGGCGTACGCCCTGCTCGGGCCGCTGCGCGGGGTGCCCACCGCGCCCGGGATGCTCCAGGTCGTCGCGGTGACCGGCGTCGGCCTGCTGCTGTCCTGGCTGCCCGGCCTTGCGTTGCCCCGGCTCAGGGCGTGCCGCCCGGGCCGGGGCCGACCGGGCCTGATCCAGCGGGCCCGCCCCGGCCGCCCGCACCGGCGCCCGCCCTGGGCCGATCCGGCCCGGCGGGACAGCGCCGCCCGCCGGCTGCTCGGGGTCGGCTTCGCCGCCGCCGTCTTCCAGCCGCTCTACAACGGCGGACTGGTCGACCGCTTCTCGCCCGAGGGCCCGGCGTACGGGGCGTTCCTGACCGCCGTCGCCGCGCTGGCCGCGCTCTGCGACGCGACCCTGGCGGCGCTGCTGCGCCGGTCGGCGGCGGGTCTGGAGGGCGGGCTGCGGTTCCCGGCGGCGCTGGAGGACGAACTGCGCTCGCTGTTCGGGATCGGCTCGGCGATCGTCGCCACCGGGATGCTGGTCAGCCTGGCGGCCGGCGAGGTCGGGCTGTGGGCGCTGCCGCTGTTCTGCACCCCGCTGCTGCTCGCCCAGGTGTCCTTCCGGCGGGCCGCGGCCGTGCGGGCCACCACCGGGCAGACCATCGCCAGCCTGGCCCGGGCCACCGAGGTGGCCGGCTACACCCCGCACGGGCACGCCCGCCGGGTCGCGGACACGGCGTGCGCGCTGGGGCGCGAGCTGGGGCTGGGCACCCGGGAACTCGCCCTGCTGGAGTACGCGGCGCTGATGCACGACGTGGGCCAGCTGTCGCTGGTCGAGCCGGTGCCGGACGGCGCGACCGCGCTGCTGCCCTGCGCCGAGCAGCAGCGGATCGCCCGGCTGGGCAGCGAGGTGATCCGCCGCACCGGGGTGCCCCGGCAGGTCGCCGAGCAGGTCGCCCGGCTGGCCGATCCGGTGCTCGGCACGGCCGGCGGGGACGGCGCGGTGCCGCTGGCGGCCCGGATCATCCGGGTGGCCAACGCCCACGACGACCTGCTGACGGCGGCCCGCGGCCGCGGGGTCGGCGAGGCGGTGGGCCGGCTGGAGGCGCTGGAGGTGCTGCGGCTGGGGCGCGGCCGGGTGTACGACGCCCGGGTGGTGGACGCACTGGCCCGGGTGGGCGGCTAGGCCCTGTCCGGTGGATCAGGCCCGGGCTCGGGCGGGCTCGGGCGCGGGCCTGAGTTCGGAGGCTGACCCGGGCTCCGGCGGAGCGCCGCGGACCGGCGGGCCTCCGTCGGGGTTGAGGCGGGGCGGCCGGGCGGGCAGGCTGGGTAGGGGCGGCCCCAACCTCGGCGGTGGGGAGCGCGGGCGGGGGCGGGCGTGGTTGGATGCGGTCGTAGCGTGGAACACCGACCCGGGGCACCGTGCCCCGGACCCCCGCGGAAGTGGATCCGGACGCGGCGGTACGGGACTTGAGCGGACGACGACGGCAGGGACGAACGTGAGGATCTTCCACCGGGCACGGCACCGGCCGTCCGCCACCTGGCGGCAGACGACCGACCGGGCCTTCACGCTGATCGGCGACGGCCGCTACGAGGACGCCGGCGCGCTGCTGGTGATGGCCGCCGACCTGGAGCCCTGGCTGTCCGACTCCTGGTTCAACCTCGCCCTGCTGCACAAGTTCCGCCGGGACTGGGAGCAGGCCCGCTCGGCCGGGCTGCGGGCCGTCGCCCTGCTGGACCGCGAGCACGGCGCCCCCGACTGGTGGAACCTCGGCATCACCGCGACCGCCTTGCAGGACTGGCCGCTGGCCCGCCGCGCCTGGCAGGCGTACGGGCTGAAGCTGCCCGGCGGCCCGGGCGGGCAGCAGGACGGCCCGGTCAGCCTGGACCTCGGCACCACCCCGGTGCGGCTCTCCCCGGACGGCGAGTCCGAGGTGGTGTGGGGCCGCCGGCTGGACCCGGCCCGGATCGAGGTGCTGTCCATCCCGCTGCCGTCCTCCGGCCGCCGCTGGGGCGAGGTGGTGCTGCACGACGGCGCCCCGCACGGTGAGCGGGTCACGGACGGGGTCGCCTACCCGGTGTTCGACGAGATCGAGCTGTGGGCGCCGTCCCCGGTGCCGACCTACGTGGTGCTGCTCCAGGCCGCCACGGCGGGGGACCGGGACGCGCTGGAGCGGGTGGTCGCGGACGCCGGCTACGCGGCGGAGGACTGGACGTCCTCGGTGCGGCTGCTCTGCCGGGCCTGTTCGGAGAGCCGGATGGCCGCGGACGACGGGAACACCGCCCACCACGACCCGCACGACGACGGCGACGCCGCGCACCCCGGACACCTCAGCCACCTCAGCCAGGGCGGGGAGGCCGGAATGTCCTGGCTGGTGGAGCGCGAGTGCGGGATCGCCGCGCCCGCCCTGCTGGTCCGCTCGCTGCTGGACCGCTGGGCCGCGTCCTCGCCCGGCACGCGGGCGTACCGCGATCTGGAAGAAGTCTGTTGAGCGCGCCGCTTACCCTTGAGCGGTGTACCCGGCGAGAGCCGAATACCTGGACCATTCTCGGAAGCGGAAGCGGATAAGCAGCGATGGCGGAGCAGCAGGACCACCAGCACGACCACGACCATGACCAGGAGTCGGCGGCCGACGAGGCCCCGCTGAAGGTGGTCGGCGAGCAGCCGGACCTCTCCAAGGGCACCGCGCGCCCGATCACCGTGGTGGGCAACCCGGTCCTGCACCGCGAGGTCAAGGACGTCACCGCGTTCGACGGTGAGCTGTCCGCGTTGATCGACGACATGTTCCAGTCGATGTACGCGGCCGAGGGCGTGGGCCTGGCGGCCAATCAGATCGGCGTGGACCTGAAGGTCTTCGTCTACGACTGCCCGGACGACGAGGGCGTGCGCCACGTCGGCCACGTGATCAACCCGACGCTGGAGGAGTACCCGGCGGACCGCCGGCGGGTGCTGGACGACAGCAACGAGGGCTGCCTGTCGGTGCCGGGCGCGTACGCCGAGCTGCCCCGCCCGGAGTACGCGGCGGTGACCGGCGTGGACAAGGACGGCCGGCCGATCCGGGTCGAGGGCACCGGCTTCTTCGCCCGCTGCCTGCAGCACGAGACCGACCACCTGTTCGGCACCCTCTACATCGACAAGCTGTCGAAGCGGGACCGCAAGGACGCGCTGAAGCAGATGGCCGAGGGCACCCCGCGGTACGCGACCGTGGCGAACGACTGACGAACCGCCGAGGGCCGGGGCGCGACGGGCGTCCCGGCCCTCGGCGTTCCCGCACGTGACGCTCCCGCTCCTGACGCCGCCGGTCGCGCTCTGCCGGTCGCGTCCCGTCAGCCGGGTGCCCGGCCGGTGGACTCGCGGGCGACCAGCTCCGGCGTGAACAGGTAGTCCCGGGCCTGCCCGCCGTGTCCCTCCAGCTGGCGCCACAGGGTCGCTCCAACCACCGCTACGACGCCGTCTCCTTCGACCGCGTCGACCCCGCGCTCGGCGGCGACGAGGCGCTCATCGCGCTCACCGCCGAGGCCCACCGGCGCGGCATCAAGGTCATCGGCGACATCACGCTCAACCACTCCGGCAGCGACCACGACTGGTTCCGCGCCGCGCAGCAGGACCCGCACAGCCCCGAGGCCGGCTTCTACTTCTTCGGCGAAGGCGGCCCGGACGACTACGCCACCTTCCTCGGCGTGCGCACCCTGCCGACCTTCGACCACCGCTCGCCCGAACTGCGCCGCCGCCTCTACGAGGGCCCCGACTCGGTGATCGCCAAGTACCTCAAGGCGCCGTTCCACCTGGACGGCCGGCGGGTCGACGTGGCGCAGATGGCCGGCCGGCGCGGCGAGGTGGAGCTCAACCAGCGGGTCGCCACCACCACCGCGGCCACCGTCCGGGCCGCCAACCCCGACGCCGTCCTGCTCGCCGAGCACCAGCACGACGCCTCGCTCACCCTCAAGGGCGACGGCTGGCAGGGCACCATGAGCTACGCGGGCTTCACCCGCCCGGTGTGGTCCTGGCTCGCCGAGCGGCACGACCAGAAGGACTTCTGGGCGGTGCCCGGGCCGATCCCCGACTACGGCGGCGCCCAGGTGCGGGCCGTGATGACGGCGTTCGGCGCCGCCCTGCCCTGGCGCAGCCGGGTGCACAACCTCACCCTGCTGGACTCGCACGACACCGCCAGGTTCCGCAGCTTCGCCGGCCCCGAGCGCCAACTGCTGGGCGCGGCCCTGCTGTTCACCCTGCCCGGCACCCCGATGGTGTTCTCCGGCGACGAGGTCGGCGTCGAGGGCGAGGGCCTGGAGGAGGGCCGCAAGCCGTTCCCCTGGGACGAATCCGCCTGGGGCCAGCACACCTACCGCACCTACCGCGAGCTGATCCGGCTGCGCCGCAGCCACAGCGCGCTCAGCGGCGGCGGGCTGCGCTGGCTGCTCGCCGAGCGCGACGTCCTGCTGTTCGAGCGCGAGGACGAGCGGGAGCGGATCCTGGTGCAGATCAGCCGGGCCGACCACCCGCCGGTGGCCGGCGAGTGGCACGCCACCCACCTGCTCGGCGGGCCCCAGCTCGTCCCCGGCCGCGACCTGCCCGCCGAGGGCCCGGCCGTGCACGTCTGGTCGGTGGCCCGATGAGCGCCGTGCGCACCACGGGGACTGCCGGGGCCGGCACGCGCCGCGGCCGGATCGAGCGCATCCCCGGCTTCCGCTCCGAACTGCTCGGCAACGAGCGCGAGTTGCTCGTCCACCTGCCGCCCGGCTACGACGACGACCCGGGCGCCGACTACCCCGTGCTCTACCTCCAGGACGGCCAGCAGGTCTTCGACCAGGGCCAGCGGCCCACCTGGGCGCTGGACCGGACGCTGGAGCAGCTGTACGCCGAGGGCCTGATCCCCGAGCTGATCGCGGTCGGCGTGCCCAACGCCGTCCTCTCGCCGTTCCTCACCCACGTCGACCCGGCCGACCTCGGCGAGAAGGTGGTCCACGAGCGCTACCGGCGACGCGGCCCGCGCCGACTCTGGCTGGACATCGGCGGCCGGGAGGGCCTGATCATGGCCAGGCCCGCCCGCGAACTGGCCGTCCAACTGCTCGACGAGGCCGGCTACACCTCCGGCGCGGACCTCCTCTACTACGAGGACCCGGCCGCGCCGCACCACGAGGACGCCTGGCGACCCCGCTCCCGGCACGCGCTGCTGCACCTCTTCGGCGCCCCCTCGCCGGTCGTCTCGCTCAGCGCCGCCGAGCGGCTGCGGCTCGCCCCCGGCGAGACCTGGAGCGCCGTCAACCCGGTCGCCGTCCGGGCCGACGGCGTGCGGTACACCGCCCTGGAGGCCGAATACCGGGTGGAGCGGCCCGAGGTCGCGGCCGTCTCGCCGCACGGGCTGCTGCGCCCGCTGGCCACCGGGCGCACCGCGCTGACCGTCGGCTTCGCCAACTTCACCGCCGTGCTCACCAGCCCCGCCATCCGCGGGCCCTTCCTCGGCGTCCTCGCCTGGACCTTCGGCTTCGCCCTGCTCTCCACCGGCGCGTCCTTCGCCCTCGGCCTCGGCCTGGCGCTCACCCTGCACCACCCGCGGCTGCGCGGGCAGCGGGTCTACCGCTCGCTGATGCTGCTGCCGTACGCGATGCCCGCGTTCATCGGCATCCTGATCTGGCAGAGCATGTACTACCGGGACTTCGGGCTGCTCAACCAACTGCTGCACGCCAGGGTCGACTGGCTGGGCGACGCCTGGAACGCCCGGTTCGCGGTGGTGCTCACCAGCCTCTGGCTCGGGTTCCCCAACATGCTGCTGATCTGTACGGGCGTGCTGCAGGCGATGCCCGCCGAACTCGACGAGGCCGCCCGGATCGACGGCGCCGGGCCGTGGACGGCGTTCCGGGCGGTCACCTGCCCGCTGCTGCTGGTCGCCGCCGCGCCGGTGCTGATCTCGTCCTTCGCCTTCAACTTCAACAACTTCAACGCGATCCAACTGCTCACCGGCGGCGGGCCGTTCGACGGCGCGGGCGGCACGGCCGGATCCACCGACATCCTGATCAGCTACACCTACCGGCTGGCCTTCGGCGGGCAGGGCGCGCAGTACGGCTTCGCCGCCGCGCTGTCCATCGTCATCTTCCTGCTGGTCGGGCTGATCACGCTGGTGGGCTTCCGCCGCACCCGCGCCCTGGAGGAGCTGAACGCATGACCGCCACCCCTGCCCCTGCCCCCGCCCCTGCCGTCTCCACTGCCGCCCGCTGGCTGCGCCGCTTCGGCTGGCGGCACCTGATCGCCGTGCTCGCCGTCTGCTTCGCGCTGTTCCCGCTGCTGTTCGTGCTGTCCGCGGCGCTGAACCCGCTGGGCACGCTCCAGTCGTCCACGCTGCTGCCCCGGCACGCCTCGCTCGCCAACTTCACCGCGCTGTTCACCAGCGGGCAGTACCCCTTCGCCCGGCGGCTGGGGAACACGGCGCTGGTCTGCGGCACCTTCGCGGTGCTGAACGTGCTGCTCGGCGTGCTGGCCGCGTACGCCTTCTCGCGGTTCCGCTTCCGGGGCCGGCGGATCGGGCTGATGGCGGTCTTCCTGGTGCAGATGTTCCCGCAGTTCCTCACGGTGATCTCGCTCTACCTGATGTTCGCCAAGATCGGGGACGTCCTGCCGGCGATCGGCCTGGACACCCCGTGGGGCCTGGTGCTGGTCTACCTCGGCGGCGCGATGGGAGTGAACACCTGGCTGATGAAGGGCTACCTGGACACCATCCCGCGCGAGATCGACGAGGCCGCCAAGGTGGACGGCGCCGGGCACGCGCAGATCTTCTTCCGGCTGATCCTGCCGCTCGCCGCGCCGATGCTGGTGGTCATCTCGATCCTGTCGCTGACCGCCGCGCTCAACGACGTGATCCTGGCGAACATCTTCCTGACCTCGAACGACTCCAAGACCGTCGCGGTCGGCCTCTACGGGATCATCTCCGGCCAACAGGACCAGAACTACGGGCTGTTCGCGGCCGGGGCGTTGGTGACCTCGCTGCCGGTGATCGTCGTCTACCAGTTCCTCCAGCGCTACCTGGCCCAGGGCCTGACCGCCGGGTCGGTCAAGGGGTGACCGGTGGCGGGTGCGGCGGGGGGTTCGTCGGCGGGTTCGTCGGCGGGTTTGTATCCGCCGGGTATCAGGGAGCGCGCGGCCTGACGTCGATGTGGGCGAGGAGGCCGATGCGTCCGGTATCTGTCGTATCGTGCCCTTGTCCGCCGCCGCCGTTTGCCACCGCCCACCGTGCGTCGCCGCCCACCGCCCACCGCCCGCCGCCCGCAGCCGTCCGAGCAGGAGCCGTCCGCCCGTGTCCTCGCCCGCGCCGCCCCCGCACCCCGTCCGCGTGCTGCTGGTCGAGGACGACGAGCTGATGCGCCGCTCCTTCACCGTCGCGTTGGAACGCTACGGCTACGGGATGTCCGCCGCGGCGGACGGCCTCACGGCGCTGGAACTGTTCCGGGACGAGCAGTTCGACCTGCTGATCCTGGACGTGATGCTGCCCGGCCTGGACGGGATCGGCCTGTGCCGCAAGGTCCGGGAGACCAGCCTGGTGCCCGTCCTGATGATGTCCGCGCGCGGCGACGGCCTCGACGTCGTCGCCGGCCTGGAGGCCGGGGCGGACGACTACGTGGTCAAGCCCGTGGACACGTACGTGCTGGTGGCGCGCATCCGCTCGCTGCTGCGGCGGGCGACGTACGCGCCACCCGCCCCGGCGCCCTCGCCCGGAGCCGCCGACGGGGACGTCCTGGTGTTCGGGGACCTCACCGTCGACACCGCCGGAATGGAGGTGTCCGTCGGCGGGGCGCCGGTGGCGCTGACCCCGACCGAGCTGAAGCTGCTGCTGGAGTTCGCCGCCCACCCCGGCGTCGTGCTGGAGCGGCACACCCTGCTGCGCAACGTCTGGGAGTACGGCTGGGACGGCGACAGCCGGGTCGTGGACCTGTGCGTGCAGCGGCTGCGCCGCAAGCTCGGCCGGGAGCGGATCGAGACGGTCCGCGGCTTCGGCTACAAGCTCAGGCGCTGAGAGCGGTGCACACGATTCCCCGGCCGGCCCGCGCCCCCCTGCGCTGGAAGATCGCCGCGCTGGCCGCCGCCACCGCCTGCCTCGTCGCGGCGGCGGTCGGAGTGCTGGTGCACCTGTGGACGGCGCAGGACATCCGCAGCCGGGCCGAGGCGCAGGCCTTCAACGCCGTCTACTCGGCCATGGACGTCTACCGGCGCACCGGATCGCTGGCGGACGGCGCCGAACTCGACCCCGTCGACCTGCCCGCCGCCCTGCGCCACCCGGTCGACGGCGAACGGCACACGGCCTACGACGGGCACGCCGAAGGGAACTCGGGCCCGAGCTACTGGGCCGCCCAGCGCACCGGCGGGCCCGGCAGCCCCGTCCTCGCCATCCGGGTCAACCTGGGACCGCAGCTCTCCGACCTGCCCCGGCTGGACGTGGCGATGGCGGTGGCCTCGCTGGTCGCGCTCGCGGCGGCCACACCGGCCGCGGTCTACGGGGCCGGGCTGCTCGCCCGCCGGCTGCGGCGGGTCGCCGAGACGGCCGGCCGGATCTCCGCCGGGGACCTCGACGCCCGGACCGGGCCCACCAAGGGCGGCGACGAAGTCGCCGACATCGCGGCGACGGTGGACCTGATGGCCGACAGCCTCGGCCGACGACTGCGCTCCGAACGGCAGTTCACCGCGGACGTGGCACACGAGCTGCGCACGCCGGTCGGCGGATTGCTGGCCGCCGTCGACCTGCTGCCGGCGGGCGAGACCGAGGACCTGATCCGGGCGCGGGTGCGGGACCTGCGCGCTCTGGTCGAGGACCTGCTGGAGATCTCGCGGCTGGACGCCGGGGCGGAGGAGGTGGTGCGGGCCCGGGTGCCGCTCGCGGCCGTCGTCCGGGAGGCCGTGCTGCGCACCGGGTACGAGGCCGAGATCGCCGTGGCGGCGGAGCTGACGGTGGAGACCGATCCGCGGCGGCTGGAGCGGATCGTCGGCAACCTCGTCGTCAACGCGCACCGGCACGGGGCCGCCCCCGTCCTGGTCACCGTCCAGGACCGTACGGTCGTCGTGCGCGACCACGGCCCCGGCTTCCCGCCGGACCTGCTGCGCCACGGCCCGCGGCGCTTCCACACCGGCGCCGCCGAGCGCGGCACGGGCCACGGACTGGGGCTGACCATCGCGTTGGGGCAGGCCCGGCTGCTCGGCGCGGAGCTGCGCCTCGACAACGCGGAGGACGGCGGCGCGGTGGCGACTCTGCGGCTGCCGGGCTGACCGCCTCGGTTGCTACCGGACTGCTGCCGAGCGGAGCGGTCGTCGATACACGGCGGCGCAGGGGCCTGATACGTGCTCCGGACACCCTTCGAAGTGCACCGACTCGCACCTCGGACAGGAGCCCCTCCCGTGATCGCCAACCCCCTTGCCCTGCACGCGACCCCCGGGGTCGCGGCCGCCGTCGCCGACCTGACGAAGACCTACGGCGGCGGCGACACCCGGGTGACCGCCCTGGACCGGGTCAGCGTGGCCTTCCGGGAGGGCGAGTTCACCGCGATCATGGGCCCGTCCGGTTGCGGCAAGTCCACCCTGATGCACTGCGCGGCCGGGCTCGACACCCCCACGTCGGGGTCGGTGCGGATCGGCACGACGGAGCTGGGCGGCCTGGGCGACCGGCAGCTCACCCGGCTGCGGCGGGACCGGGTCGGCTTCATCTTCCAGGCGTTCAACCTGCTGCCCACCCTGACCGCGCTGGAGAACATCACGCTCCCGCTGTCGTTGGCCGGGCGGACGCCGGACCGGCAGTGGCTGGACCGCGTGGTGTCGATGGTCGGGCTCTCCCGGCGCCTCGACCACCGGCCGGCCGAGCTGTCCGGCGGGCAGCAGCAGCGCGTCGCGGTCGCCCGGGCGCTGGTCGCGCGGCCCTCGATCGTGTTCGGCGACGAGCCGACCGGCAACCTCGACTCGCAGTCCGGGGCCGAGGTGCTCGGCTTCCTGCGGGACTCCGTCAGGGAGCTGGGGCAGACGGTGGTCATGGTGACCCACGACCCGGTGGCCGCCGGGTACGCGGACCGGGTGGTGTTCCTGGCCGACGGGCGGCTGGTCGACGAGATGGCGCACCCGACGCCGGACCGGGTGCTGGACGTCATGAAGTCCTTCGCGGGCTGACCCGCACCCCCCGACTCTCGAAAGCTGATCATGCTGACCACAGCCCTGCGCAACGTCCTGGCGCACAAGGCCCGGCTGCTCATGACCGTCCTCGCGGTCTGCCTCGGCGTCGCCTTCGCCTCCGGCACCCTCGTCTTCGCGGACTCGACCGCCGCCGCCCACCGGGCGGCCGCGTCCCGCACCTTCGCCGACATCGCGGTCAGCGTCACCGCGAAGGAGTCCCCTGCCGCCCCCGACCAGCCGAACGTGTTGACGGACGAGTTGGCGCGCCGGATCGCGGACGTGCCCGGCGTCGCGGCGGTACGGTCGTCGGTCGACGGGAGCGCCACGTTGAACGCGGCCGACGGCAGGCCGCTGCGGGTCAAGCGGGGGACGAACCTCGCGGACGCCTACGTCCCGGGGCGCGACGGCGAGGACGCCCGCTACCCCGTGGTCGAGGGGCGTGCCCCGGCCGGTGCCGACGAGATCGCCGTCGACCGGGGCACCGCGGCGGCGGGCCGGTACCGGGTGGGCGACCCGGTCACGCTCGCCACGGACGGCCCGGCCCTCACCGCGCGGCTGGTCGGCATCGTGACCACCACGGACACCCGGGTCACGGCCGGCGGTACGCTCACCCTGTTCGACCGGGCCACCGCGCAGCGGCTGTTCGCAACTCCCGGGCACTACACCAGCCTTGAGGTCTCCGCCGGGCCGGGCGCCGGCCAGTACGAGCTGGCGGAGCGGATCGCCGCCGTCCTGCCGCCCGGCCGGGCCGAAGTCACCACCGGACAGGCGCAGGCGAACCAACAAGCCATCTACGTCGGCACGTTGACCCGGGGCTACCAGAAGCTGCCGATGGTCTTCGCCGGGGTGTCGCTGTTCATCGGCTCGTTCCTCGTGGTCAACACCTTCACCATGCTCGTCGCCCGGCGCACCCGGGAGATCGCCCTGCTGCGGGCGGTCGGCGCGACCCGGCGCCAGGTGGTGTGCTCGCTGCTGGCCGAGGCGGTGCTGGTCGGGGTCGTCGCGTCGGTGGTGGGGTTCGTCCTCGGGCTCGGCATCGCGGCCGTGCTGCCCGGGCTGTTGAGTGGCGAGGGCGGTCGGCTGCCGGAGGGGCCCTTGGTCATCGGGCCCCGGCCGGTGGCGGCAGCCCTGTTCGTCGGGGTCGGCGTGACGGTGTCGGCCGCCTGGCTGCCCGCGCGCAGGGCGGCGCGGATCGCGCCGATCGAGGCGCTGCGGGCGGCGGCCGCGCAGCCGGGCGGGCGCTCGCGGCTGCGTCCGATCGTGGGGGTGGGGCTGCTCGTCCTCGGCGTCGGCTGGCTGGTCGCGCTCGCGGGTGCGGCGAAGGACGCCTCCGAGGCGAATCTGCGGAGTGCGATGGCGGGTTGCGGGCTCCTGGTCGTCGCCCTGATCGTGCTGGCACCGACGCTCGCCGTCCCGGTGATCCGGCTGACGGGCCGCCTCACCCGGCGGTTCGGCGTCGTCGGCCTGCTGGCCCGGCAGAACGCGCTGCGCGACCCCCGGCGCACGGCGGCGACCGCCGCCACGCTGCTGATCAGCACGGCGCTGGTCAGCGGGCTCGCCACCATCGGCAGCTCCACCGGACAGGCCCTCGACCGGCAGGCGGCGGACGGCCTCGCCGCCGACTACGTGATCAGCACCGGCGACACCATGACCGGCATCGACCCGGCGGCCGTGCAGCGGGTGGCCGGTCTTGCGGGGGTGCGCGGCGCGAGCGCGGTCGCGGACTCCACGGTGGTCATCGGCGGCAAGGTCCGTGAGATCTCCGGCATCGACCCCGTCTTTGTTGAACAGGCCGTGAAGCTCGACTTCGTGAGCGGTTCCGTGCAGGACCTCGGGCCCGGCCGGATCGCCGTCTCCAGCAGCGTCGCCCGGGAGACCGGGGTGAGCACGGGAGGCCAGGTCAACGTGCGGATGGGCCGGAGCAAGGAGTTCACGCGGTACACCGTCGTGGGCGTCTACCAGGACAACCCCACCGCCCACGACGCGGTCGGCGCCCGGGGCGAGGTGCAGCAGCACGGCTTCAAGCCCGGCTCCGTCCAGCGGATCCTCGTCCGGGGCGACGGCTTGTCCGGGCGCGACCTGCGGACCGCTGTCGGCAACAACCCGCTGCTGAAGGTGCAGGACCGGGCCGAGCTGGTGCGGGAGGCGGCGGGGACGATGGGCGACCTGCTGACGCTGATGTACGGGCTCCTCGGCATCGGCGTCGTGATCGCCGCGCTCGGCATCGTCAACACCCTGGCCATGTCCGTCACCGAACGGACGCGTGAGATCGGCGCCCTGCGCGCCATCGGCATGGATCGCGCGGGCATCCGTCGGATGATCCGCCTGGAGGCCGTGACGGTCGCGGCGTTCGGCACCCTGCTCGGCCTGGCCGGCGGCCTGTTCGGCGCCTGGGCCGTCGGCGCGCTGGCGGGCGGCGCGGTCAAGCAGTACGCGCTGGTGCTGCCCTGGGGCACGATCGCGCTCGTCTGCCTGGCGTCCCTCACGATCGGCGCCCTCGCCGCCGCCGTCCCCGCCCGCCGGGCCGCCGCCCTCAGCCCGCTGGTGGCGGTCGCGGAGGTGTGACCCGTCGATCCCCTTGTCCCCGCCCGGCACGAACGCCGGGCGGGGACTGTCAGCGTCGCGGCCGGGACAGGGCGATCGGGTCGTCCGGGTCCTCGATGTGGTCGCTCACTGGGCCCCGAGACGGCGAAGGAACGTTGAGGCCTGGGTCCGCGGGATCGGCTGCTGGTCGTCGTGGTGGCCGTGCAGGGACGCTGTGCTCACCATTCCTCCGGAAGTCTCGTGCAGGCGGGACCGGTCAGTGTCTTCCCCCGCAGGCCTGGCCGGTACCGGAGCCGTCACGAGAGTCCTGAGCGGCGCGTCCTGTCCCGGCGAAGATTGACCGGCTTGTCCGTCTCGGCAAAGGTTGACCAGGCGTTGCTATGGCCCTGCAACCTACACAGCCCTCACAAGAGAGCCCAATGCCTGAACTTCCCGCCACACGCCGCATCACCCTCCACCTACCCGCCGACCTCGTCGACTGGCTCCACGAGTTCGCCGAGATCTCTCACCGATCCGTTGACGAGGTGGTCCGGCCACTGGTCGAGGCGGAGAAAGCCCGCTTCGATGCAAACTGGGATCGGACGTCACCAGGGCCTGGTTAGAGTCGAGGAGCGCCACGACCAGCAGCTCAACACCCACACGCGACCGGTTGGCAGCAACTCCTTCGTCGTGTGCGGGTCGGGCACCATGTACCAGACGATGGAAGGCCGTTGGGGCTGCGCCTCTTGTGGCTCCACCTGGGCCTGAGACAGCGAGAAGGGCCAAGGAGCATGCCGATCTGTGCGGAGTGCCGCACCGCTGAGGCGGTCATCAAGGACCTGGACGTCGGGTGACTGGCCTGGCCGGCGATCGCACATCAGGCTGACGGCCGGGCAGCGGGTCGGATCGGGCACGGGATGTCCGGCCAGATCCGGTTGGGGCACGCGATCACGTAGTGGCCCGACCAGCGGCTGTCGGACACCCAGCGGGACCAGGCGACGTCCGAGGCGCCCTCCAACTGCTCAACCGCGCGGAGTCGCCGTGCCTCGAAGGGAAGTTGGGGGTCGCCGCCAGGAGTGTGTTCCTCGTACCGTTCCGCAAGCCAGTCCACTGCGTTGCTCACCGCCACCCAGGTGCCCCGCACCTGGGCGGCCGGGCGCAGGAGCCACCAGCCGGTCATCATCGGCGGGAGTTCCGAGAGGCCGAACCGTGCGGCCTCGATCGGGCGACGCTCCGGTTCCTTCGCCAACAGCCGGCCGTCACCGGTCCACTCGTAGCCGTGGAAGTGCAACTGTGCTTCTCCTCGGAGACGTTGAAGCCCCGGCCGCCCGCACGGGACTGCGGGCGGCCGGGGCTGTCAGGGGACTTCAGACGGACAGGCCGAACCGCGCCGGGTCGATTCCGGCCTCGGTCAACTCCTCGGCGGTGAACAGCAACGGTTCGCGGTCGGGACGCTTGCTGTCGCCGAGGGCGAAGACGCCGTGCTCGACCAGGCCGAGGGTCACGCACGACTCGCCGTCGTCGCCCCCGCCCTGGTTGCCGCCGCACGCACGGTTGAACTCGACCTGGGAGAGGTCGAGTTCGTACAGGTTGCGCTCAGTCATCGCCTGCACCTTCCGGTATCGCTTCGGGGCAGCACGGAACGGCCCCGCCCCGCCCAGGACTTGGGCGGGAGAATGAGGGGGAGTTCAGCCCCACAGGCTGATGCGGGTGGTGAGCTGGTCGGCCGGCACCTGGCGCGGCTTGGCGTCCGGCTCGAACAGCGGCCGGACCAGCGCCCGGCCGTCCTGGGCGCCCACGATTTCGACCAGACACCCGGTCGTCAGGTCCTTCCGGACCGGATTGTTGTCGATCCGCTCCATGAGTTCCGCGTGCGTACGGCGGCGTGTGGTGCCGGTCGGCTGTGCGAAACCGTCAGTGGGCATGGAGCGCTCCTGTGGCTCTCGAATCATTTCGGCGAGTCACCAAATTACCGGGGCGTTGGGGTTATTCCCGCACACTTTCCTGATCCCGCAAGAACTCGTCCCGGACGGTCCCAGCCAGATCTCGCATGGCGTCTCCAGCAAGAGCTTTCAGTTCGAATCGGCCAAACCGCTCCAGGTATAGCTCCACATCTTTCGGCTCGCTGGTGGTGATCTCCGCATGAGGGATCTCCACGATCACCATCCGGTTGTCGTAGATGGCGAATGATGAGGATGGTGCTTCCGTCATGTGAGCTGAGAGCGGTACTACGCCGATCCAGACGTTCGGGAGGCGAGAAAGAGCGATAAGTCGGTCCAGCTGGACGGCCATTTCGGGTGGGGAGATAAGTCGCCAGCGCAGTACCGATTCGGTGATCAGGTAGCGAAATGACTTGGCGGACTCGAAAAGTACGGCTTGGCGCTGGATTCGGGCACCGATGGTCCGGGAAAGCACTTCCTCGGTCAGGCCCTTTGTGCTGAGGATTGCCCGGACGTACTCCGGCGTTTGGCACAGGCCAGGGATGCAGGACGGCTGGAAGATCCGTTGAACGACCGTTTCGGCTTCTACGGCGCGGATGGCGTCCTGGTGCAAGTGGAAGCCGCTGCGGCGGTACAGGCGCCATGCTGTAGCCTCTGTGGCTTCTCTCCGGGCCGTCTCGACCAGTCCGGCTCGGACTTCATCGGATACCCCGATCGCCGTGAGGATGCGGTCAACATCCATGGCCGTCGGAGCGATCTTCCCCGTCTCGATACGGCTCAGCTTGGACGCGGACATGGCAGCGCTGCGGGCTACTGCTTTGGCCTCTTTCCCGCTGGCCTTTCGCAGCTCCCGCAGCGTGCTACCGATACTGCCTTTCACCTGCTTCCGTACCGCTCCCACCAGTCCGTGAACGGTTCGGCGTGACTCAGCGCCGCATCTCGCCAGTGAATCCACTTCTTCACGTTGGGCTCATCCTCTGCACCGAGGAAACCGCCCTCGTTGTCGTAGGTCATCGAAACGGTCGTGGACTCGTCGAACAACCAGAAGTCGGGAACGCCTTCGATGGGGTTTGGCTTCTCCGTGATGTCGAGGATGAAGAACTCTTCACCAGCGGTGGTGTTCGTCCGGTAGCCCCAGCCCAGTTCGAATTGGAGATACGGGGTGAGCGGCCGGGTCAGGATGTGAACGCGGTACATCCTGCGGCCGGCAGTGGTGTTCCGCCGGACCTGCGTCAGCCAGGCGGCGTTGTAGTCGGCGGGCTGAGGCTCCCCGGCCAAGAAGGCCTGATAGGCGTCGACGCTGCCGGACTTGCTGTAGTCGTCCAGCGTCTCCAGCCGGAACGCTTCCCGCTGGAAGCCGTCGAAGAGTGCGCCGAAGGCGTCAGGAGAGATGGTCACGGGCAACCCTCACCAGGAGGTCGATCGGGATACGTACGGCTGTTTCGGTGTCCGGCAACTGCATCGTGGCCAGGGCTTCCGGGTCGTCCACCCGGAAGCCCTGGACGACCAGTTCCCCGGTGTCGGTGGAGTAGATCGTCGGGCAGGGCCCGTTGTCGCAGGAGCTGTCCAGTTCGGTCAGCTTCATGGCTGTTCCTCCCCTTGGCGTCTCGTTCGATGTTCCCGACTCCCGGGGTGCAGGGTCAAGGACTCGATCTTTCGAGAACGGGAAATCGGTCGGGTGGGTTGTGGCCGCCCCCGATCGGTGCGAACGCCGGTCGGGGGCGAGGGAGTTCAGGGTTGGTGGGTGGTGATGGTGATGGGGTGGGCGGTCCAGTCGGTCATCTCGCCGATGTAGAGGGTGGTGCTCCAGTTGCTGCCCCGGGTGAGGCGGCGGGCGACGCCGTTGCCGCCGCCGGGGCCGATGCAGAGGCGGATGAAATCCCGGTGGGCCGCGCGGATCGGGAGCGTTCGGACGTGTTCCCAGAGGACGGGGAGCGCGTGGTCGAGGCTGGGGAACGGGGCGGGGAACATGATGCCCGTGATCTCGGGACGTACGGCGGTCATGCGGCGGTCGCGGCGGCGGAGACGTGGCACCAGATGAGCTTGCCGATGCCGCCGGCGCGGGGGCAGCAGCCCCACTGGGTGGCGAACTCCTGGACGAGGAGCAGGCCTCGGCCGGTCTCGGAGGAGGTGGAAGCGGGGCGGAATGCGGGCTTCTCGCTGTCGGCGTCGTGCACCTCGATGCGGAGGGTGTCGTCCGGGGCGAGGTGGTAGCGGACGAAGATCAGCCGGTCGCGCGGGGCTCGGGCGTGCTGGATGGCGTTGGTGACGAGTTCGCTGACCAGCAACCCGCCGATGGGGGAAACACCAGAGGTGCCCCGCGCGGCGGTGAGCCGGGCGGGGCACCTCTGGTGTGTCTGCGGGTTTAGAAGTCGTCGTCGAAGGCGACGGAGCCCTCGACGGCGACCTGGTACGCGGAGACGCGGCGCTCGAAGAAGTTGGTCAGCTCCTGGACGTTCTGGAGTTCCATGAACCCGAACGGGTTCGTCGACCCGTAGCGGATCGGCAGGCCGAGGCGGGCGAGGCGCTGGTCGGCCACGGCCTCCAGGTACTGGCGCATGGAGTCGGTGTTCATGCCGGCGAGGCCGTCGCCGCACAGGTCCTGGGCGAACTGGAGCTCGGCCTCGACGGCCTCCTCCAGCATCTCCGTGACCTGCTTGGCCATCTCGTCGTCGAAGAGGTCGGGCTCCTCCTCGCGGACGGTGTCGACGACTGACATCGCGAAGTCCATGTGCATGGACTCGTCGCGGAACACCCAGTTGGTGCCGGTGGCCAGGCCGTGCAGCAGACCGCGGGACCGGAACCAGTACACGTACGCGAACGCGCCGTAGAAGAACAGGCCCTCGACGCACGCCGCGAAGCAGATCAGGTTCAGGAGGAACGCGCGGCGGTCCTCCTTGGTCTGGAGCGAGTCGATGTGGTCGACGGCGTTCATGTACTTGAAGCAGAACTGCGCCTTCTGGCGGATGGAGGGGATGTTCTCCACCGCGGCGAAGGCCGCGTTGCGGTCCTCGGGGTCGGGCAGGTAGGTGTCGAGCAGCGTCAGGTAGAACTGGACGTGCACGGCCTCCTCGAACAGCTGGCGCGACAGGTACAGCCGCGCCTCCGGGGAGTTGATGTGCTTGTAGAGGCTCAGCACCACGTTGTTGGAGACGATCGAGTCCCCGGTGGCGAAGAAGGCGACCAGGCGGCCGATGAGGTGGCGCTCGCCCTCGCTGAGCTTGGCCAGGTCGGCGACGTCGGAGTGCAGGTCCACCTCCTCGACGGTCCAGGTGTTCTTGATCGCGTCCCGGTACCGGTCGTAGAACGACGGGTAGCGCATCGGGCGCAGGGTCAGCTCGAAGCCGGGGTCGAGCAGCATCTTCTCGCGGTCGGGGGTGCTCACTGGCAGGCCTCGCAGGACTCGGGGTTCTCCAGGGAGCAGGCCAGCGCGGCCTCCTCCTCCGGGGTGAGGGTCGGGGTGTTCACGGGCACGGGCGCGGACGAGGACGCGGGCGCGGGCACGGCGGCGCGGGCGGTACCGGAGGCGGCCTGGGCGATCCGGGTCGCCGGGCGCGAGCGCAGGTAGTAGGTGGTCTTGAGACCGACCTTCCACGCGTAGGCGTACATCGAGCTGAGCTTGCCGATGGTCGGCGCCGCCATGAACAGGTTCAGCGACTGGCTCTGGTCGAGGTACGGCATGCGGGCCGCGGCCAGGTCGATCAGCGCGCGCTGGGGCAGCTCCCAGGCGGTGCGGTACAGCGAGCGGACCTCGGCGGGCAGCCAGCCCAGCTCCTGGACGGAGCCGTTGGCCTCGCGCAGGGCGTCGCGGGTCTGCTGGTCCCAGACGCCGAGCTCCTTGAGCTCGCGCACCAGGTACGGGTTGACCTGGAGGAACTCGCCGGACAGCGTCTCGCGCTTGAACAGGTTGGAGACCTGCGGCTCGATGCACTCGTAGACGCCGGCGATGGACGCGATGGTCGCGGTCGGCGCGATGGCCAGCAGCAGCGAGTTGCGCAGGCCGGTCTCGGCGATGCGGGCGCGCAGCGCGGTCCAGCGGTCGGCCCACTGCGGGGCGGCCGTCGGGAAGTGGTCGATGTGCAGCTCGCCGCGGGCGGCGCGGGTCTCGCCGTAGGCCTCGTGGCGGCCCAGCTGCTCGGCCAGGTCGGCGGAGCGCTCGTACGCGGTGAGCATGATGCGCTCGGCGATGAGGGTGGACAGTCGCGCGGCCTCGGCGGAGTCGAAGTCGATCCGCAGCTTGAAGAAGACGTCCTGGAGGCCCATCACGCCGAGGCCGACCGGGCGCCAGCGGGAGTTGGAGGTGCCGGCCTCGGTGGTCGGGTAGAAGTTGATGTCCACCACGCGGTCGAGGAACGTCACGGCGGTGCGGACGGTGGCGTCGAGGCGCTCCCAGTCCATGGCGCCGAGCAGGTCGTCGACGGAGGCCCCCGGGGCGACGTGGGCGCCGAGGTTGACCGAGCCGAGGTTGCAGACGGCGGTCTCGGAGTCGTCCGTGACCTCCAGGATCTCGGTGCACAGGTTCGAGGAGTGCACCGTGCGGCCGGGCAGCGCGGTCTGGTTGGCGGCGCGGTTGGAGGCGTCCTTGAAGGTCATCCAGCCGTTGCCGGTCTGCGCCAGGGTGCGCATCATCCGGGCGTACAGGGTCTGCGCGGGGATGGTGCGCACGGCCTTGCCGGCCAGCTCGGCCTTGCGGTAGGCCTCGTCGAAGTCGGAGCCCCACAGGTCGACGAGCTCGGGCACGTCGGCGGGGGAGAACAGCGACCAGTCCTCGTTGGCGTTGACCCGGCGCATGAACTCGTCCGGGATCCAGTGCGCCAGGTTGAGGTTGTGGGTGCGCCGCGCCTCCTCGCCGGTGTTGTCGCGGAGCTCCAGGAACTCCTCGATGTCGGCGTGCCAGGTCTCCAGGTAGACGCAGGCCGCGCCCTTGCGGCGGCCGCCCTGGTTGACGGCGGCGACCGAGGAGTCGAGGGTGCGCAGGAACGGGACGATGCCGTTGGACTTGCCGTTGGTGCCGCGGATCAGGCTGCCGCGCGAGCGGATGCGCGAGTAGGACAGGCCGATGCCGCCGGCGTGCTTGGACAGCCGGGCGATCTGCGCGTAGCGGTTGTAGATCGAGTCCAGGTTGTCCAGCGGGGAGTCGAGCAGGTAGCAGCTCGACATCTGCGGGTGCCGGGTGCCGGAGTTGAACAGGGTCGGCGAGGAGGTCAGGTACTCCAGCCGGCTCATCAGGCCGTACAGCTCGGCGACCTCGCGCACCGACTGCTCGCTGTCGCCGACCGCCAGGCCGCAGGCGACGCGGAGCAGGAAGTGCTGCGGGGTCTCGATGACCTTGCGGGTGATCGGGTGGCGCAGCAGGTAGCGGGACTGCACGGTGCGCAGGCCGAAGTACTCGAAGCGGTCGTCGCCGTGCGCGTCGATCAGCGCGTCCAGGGCGGCGGCGTGCTTGGTGACGAAGGCGGCGGTGGTGTCGCCGATCAGGCCCTCGGCGTGGCCGACGGCGATCGAGGCGGCGAAGGAGCGCGAGCCCTGGCTGTTCGCCTCGTCGACGATCTCCAGGGCGAGCAGCCGGGCGGCCAGCTTCGAGTACTGGGGGTCCTCGGCGATCATCGACGCGGCGGCGTCCACGGCCAGCCCGCGCAGCTCGGCGAAGTCCGAGCCGGCGTGGCGGCCGCGCAGCGCGGCGGCGGCGACATGGCCGGGGTCCACCTGGGGGAGATCGACGCTGCGGTCGGTGAGCAGCCGAAGGAGCGCGCCGCCGGGGTCGGAGACCGTCGGGTCGGTGGGGGCGGGGCCGGTGCCCTGGGCGGGCAGGGTGGCTGAGGCAGCGGTGGTCAAGGCGCTCTCTCCTGGCGGCGATCGGCGGCGGTGATCGGGGGGTACCGGGCCGTTCGGGGCAGGGGAGCACGGCACGTACGCAGGAAGCGTCGCGCGACAGTGGCGTCCCCGGCCCGCCCGCGAGGCCCGGAAGGTAGTTCTCGTGCTGGCGCGGCCTCTGCGGGAGGGCCCGTGCGCACACCGTCGGCAGGTACTCGGACTCGCGGGGCGGCTACTGGTAGCCGCCCGCTCACCGCTGCGGGGCAGTCCCGGATTCGCACCGGGTTCCCCTGCATCGACAGCAGGATTGAGCATACATCTAGTGGTGTCTCTCTGATGCGACCCCACATGTAGTACGGCGCGGTGTGTCGGAGCGATAACCGGTGGTGCCGGGAGGGGGCGGGTCGTGGCCTTGGGGCGCCTCGGATCCGGGCTTCCGGCGCCCTGATTCCGGGCTCCCGGCGCCCTGATTCCGGGCCCCGGCGTCCTGGTTTCGATACGGAACGGTCACCGGGCGGACCGGTTGCCGCGGGCATGCCCTACGATCTGGGCGCATGAGCGAGCGAAGCGCCGAGGGGCGCGTTTCGCGAAGCGATCATCGAGCGAAGCGAGGGGGCGCGTGAGCGACGGAACTGGCGCACCCGGGCAGGGTCCGCAGGGAACGCCTCCCCCCGGGCCGGGGGACGCGCACGGTCAGCAGCCGCCGGTGGTGCCCGGTCCGGTGTTGCCGCCGAGCGGGGGCTTCGGGCCGCCGCCGGCCTCGTACGGGCCTCCGGTGCCGCCCGCGCAGCCGGTGGCGCAGCCCGGTCCGCCGGGGCAGCCTCCGCTGCCGCAGCCGGGACCGCCAGGGCAGCAGCTGCCGCCGCAGTGGCAGCCGAACCCCCAGCCGCATCCCCAGCCGAACCCCCAGGCGCATCACCAGGCACACCCCCAGCTGCATCCGCAGTCGTACCCGCAGCCCCAGGCGCCGCAGCGCGCCGAGCCGAACTGGGAGGCGCTGGCGGACCGCAACGCGGCGGACGGCAAGCGCCGCCGCCGACTGCGGGCCCTCGGCGTGGCGGTCGCGGTCGTCCTGGTCGGCGGCCTGATCGCGGGCGGGGCGGTGCTGCTGACGAAGGGCGGCGGCGACAAGCCGGTCGCCGGGCCGATCGCCTCGGCCTCCAACCGGCCGTCCTCCGCCGCATCGGGTGCCGCCCGGAGTGCCGCGCCGAGTGCCGCCGCAACCCCGGGCGGGAACCCGTCCGGCACCCCGGGCGGAGCGCCGGACGACCCGTCGAAGCCGATCTGGGAGGCCGCCACCGACCCGGCGCCGCAGGACGCGGGGGCACTGTTCTCCGCGCTCCAGGTGACGGTCAACGGTGCCACCTGGAACCGGACCTTCGTCTCGCTGGACTCGCCCTGCTGGGACGGGAACTCGACGACCGGCGGGCTCGGCAAGGTCCTCGGTGACCAGGGCTGCCAGAAGGTGCTCCGGGCGACCTACGTCTCCGGCGACAGCGCGGTGACCGTCGGCGTCGCGGTCTTCGACCACAAGATCCAGGCCGAGACTTCGATGAAGAGCTACACCGGCCACCTCAAGGGCGCCGTCGCGCCGGGCGCGCCGGCCTTCTGCGCCACTCCGGGCTGCACCAACACGCACAACACCCTGGGCCGGTACGCCTACTTCACGGTCGAGGGCTCGGCGAAGGGCGGCGACACCGCCGACGCCACCGCCACCGCGGCGGCCGTCGGCTTCGGCGAGCACGTGAAGGGCCAGCTGCTCCAGCGCGCCAAGGCCGCGTCCGCGGCCGCGCCGGGTGCGCCGGGGGCCGCCGCGGCCGGCTGATCCGCCGTGGCACCCCGGCCCCGGCGGGTTCGCTCGCCGGTGCCGGGGGAGTGTGGCAGGCTCTCGGGGCAGTCATTCGCACGAGTGTTCCGGTTGTGTCCGCCTGGGCCGGTGCCGGCGAGCAACCGGAGGAGCGGTCCGTGGCCCTGCCCAGAGCCCTGCGCGGCAGGCCCGCCGTCCTGGCCGCGGCCGGGGTCGTGGTCGCCGCGGGCGCCGTGGCGCTGTTGCAGCGTGACGGCCGGGCCGACGGCGAACGGCCCGCCCGCGTCCCGGTGACGGTCGGCCTCCCCGGCCGCACCCTGCCGCCGGAGGTCGGCCGGGACCTGCTCGCCCGGGATCCGCAGGCCTCGCCGAACGCCCGGGCCGTCCAGCAGCTGCTCGCCGACCTGGAGGACCGGGCCCGCACCGGGCAGAGCGGCGGGACGGTGATCGGCCAGCACGTCGAGGCGCACAACGAGCGCAACAACCCCGAGTACGGCGACTACCGCGGCACCAAGCAGGTCGGCTACTACTACAAGAAGGCCGCCGACCTCACCGGCAAGCTGCCCGGCTTCGTCGAGACCGACCTCGGCCCCGGCTACGGCCAGACCGGCTGGGGCGTCGGCGACCCGCGCTCCTACTCGGCCGGCCGGTGGCCCACCTGCCGGGCCGGCTGGCAGTACACCGACGACGCCGTCGACCTGCTCTCCGCCGTCTGGTCCGGTCACCCGCGCGCCGACGACGGCAGCTACGGCACGGCCGGCGTCCAGCACAACTGCGACGGCACCACCACCGAACTGCCCGACAACGGCGGGGGGCCGGCCGGGATCGTCGGCATGTCCTTCCACCAGCCCTACCCGGGTTCGGACGTCAAGTCCTTCGAGCAGGTGCTCTGTTCGAACTCTCCGGCCGCCAAGGACAAGGGCTGGTTCGGCCGGGTCGTCGACAGCGCACACGACACCCCCGAGTACCGCGCGCTGATGACCGACCTGTCCTACCTGGCCGACCACCTGGAGTACCTGGCCGCCCACGACGTGCCGGTGCTGCTGCGCCCGTACCACGAGATGAACGTGCAGGACTGCTCCCGCAGGTTCTGGTGGTCGGGCCAGAAGCCGGCCGACTACCAGGCGCTGTGGCGGATCACCTACCGCTACCTGGTGGAGACCAGGGGCCTGCACAACCTGCTGTTCGTCTGGACGCCGGTGTCCTGGGACGGAGCCCCCGGCGCGGACCCGTGGGACTACTACCCGGGCTCGCAGTACGTCGACGTGGTCGGGGTGGACGACTACAGCGGCAGCCCCGCGCACCCGATCGGCACCGGCGAGGTGTGGACCAAGCGGTACTACGACGGACTCGCCGGCTACGGCAAGCCGCGGATCCTGGCCGAGTCCTTCGCCGTCCCGGTCAACTCCCGCCAGCCGGACACGCTGCGGCGCACGCCCTGGACGATCTGGACGGTCTGGGGGCAGTCGCTCACCTCGGACAACCTGACGCCGGACCAGCCGCGCAACTCCAGCGCGGACGTCAACGCCACCTACCACAGCCCGCTGGCGCTCACCGGCGGCGCCGGCCCGTTCGGCGCGAACGTCGACTGGGGCGGCCTGCACGTTCGTTGAGCCGGTCCGCACGTTCGTCGAGCCGCCCCGCACGTCCGCCGAGCAGGTCACCGTGAGGTGCGCTACACCACCGAATTCCGTTGAACGGCCGGAATACCGTGTCCGTTGTGCCGTGTGGCATCCTGTGGCGGCGAAGCCGAGGGGCTGACGCCGGGACGGGCCCGGCGGGGCGGGGGTGCGGGATGGGACAGGCGCGTGCGATGCGCGCGGCCGGCGGCATCGCCGTCGGCTGGGGCGTGGTGCTGCTCGCTTGGGCGGCGTACAACTGCTTCGGCCAGGTCGGGTTCGCGACCTACGTCAAAGGCATCTTCTACTACGGCGGCACCTCGGTGGACGCCGAGACCGGCAGCCTCAACTACGGCCTGATCTACCTGCTTTCGGGAATCCTGCTGCTGCGCGGGCGCAGCTGGGCGCTCGGGGTGGCGGCCGGCGTCGCACTGGTCGAGGGGTACAACCGGGTGCGCAGCCTGACCGGCGCGCTCCTGGACAAGCCGCAGCGGGAGTGGTTCACCAGCACCACCGAGGGCGGGCTCAAGCTCGCGACCTTCGCGCTCGGCGTGGCCGTCACCGCGGCGCTGATCCTGCTGCTGGCCCGGCTGAAGTGGCGGGAGCCGCGGGCGCCGGAGGCCGCCGCGGCGTCGGGCGGCCAGGTGCACTGGTCGCTGCTGCAGACGATCCCGGCCGAGCCGGCCCCGGGCCCGCAGCCGTACCAGCAGCCGCCGTTCCAGCACCAGCACCAGTCCGCCTGGCCGCAGCCGCAGCCGCAGGCCGCCTGGCCACCGCAGCCGCCCTTCCAACAGCAGCCGCAGCCCGCGTGGCCGCAGCAGCCCCCGGCCTCGCAGCCGCAGTCGCAGCCCGCTGCCTGGCCGCAGTCGGCGCCGGCCCAGCCGGCCCAGCCGGCCCAGCCTTCGCAGCCGTCACAGCCGGTGCCGTACGCGCAGCAGGCCGCCCAGCCGGCCCCGCACCCGTCGACGTTTGCCCAGCAGCCGTGGCCCGCCGCGCCGCCGGTGACGCCCGGTCCGGTCGCCCCCGGTCCGGTCGTCTCCCCGGCCGACCGTCCGCCGGCCGACCGTCCGCCGACGGACCGCCCGCCGCAGGCCTGAACCTCCGCAGCCCCGGACCGCTCGCGAACGACCCGGCTCCCGCACGGGATCGGCCCGACACCAGACGAGGAGCGACTTTCGCCATGCCATCGACATCCCCCGCACGGACGGTGCTCACCACGTCCCGCGAGGCCGCCCGGCTCGCCGAGCGACAGATGTCGTGGAAGCCCCGGGTCCTCCCGTTCTACTTCTCCTTCACGGTCATCTTCGCCTTCTCGGTCTGGGCCTACGTGCCCAACCCCACCCCGCTCGGCTGGACGATCACCATCCTGTGGGGGATGCCGGTGTTCGGCGTCCTGATCGGCTTCCAGGGCGTGCTGATGGTCCGCCGCCGGCTGCGCCAGGTGAGCCGGATGACGCCGGCCGTGCCGGTCGAGGACGACTTCCTGATCGTGCTGGTGCCGACCATCGGCCGCCACGACACCTATCCGGCGCTGGAGCGCTCGGTGCTCTCGTACGTCGAGCACCTGCCGGCCTACTTCCCGTGGATGCGGGTGGACGTCCTCACCGAGGAGGGCTGCGCGGCCGCCGAGAAGATCGACGGTCTGGCCGCCCGCAACCCGCTGATCCGGGTGGTGACCGTGCCGAAGGCCTACGAGACGGCCAACGGCACCAAGTTCAAGGCCCGCGCCAACCACTACTCGCACGAGCTGCGGATCGAGGAGGGCGAGGCCGAGGACGACGTCTGGGTGCTGCACATGGACGACGACACCGGCGTCGGCCCGGACACCGCCGCCGCCGTCGCGCAGTTCGTCAACCGGCAGCGCCGGGCCGGGGACGACGCCAAGCACATGGCGCAGGGCATCCTGACGTACCCGCGGGAGAACGCCGTCTCCACCTTCACCTGGCTCGCCGACGCGATCCGCCCGGCCGACGACATCGCCCGCTTCCGCGCGATGACCGGCACCGGCACCCCGATCGCCGGCGTGCACGGCGAACTGCTCCTGATGCGCTCCTCGGTGGAGGCCACCATCGGCTGGGACTTCGGCCCGAAGACCATCGTGGAGGACGCCCAGATGGCGCTGAACTTCTGCCAGCGCTACCCGGGCCGCAGCGACTGGTTCAACGGGCGCTGCTACGGAGCCTCGCCGGCCGGGGTCAAGGACTTCCTCAAGCAGCGCGAGCGCTGGGCCTGGGGCCTGGTCGCGCTCTGCTTCAACAGGACGATCCCGCTGCGGTACCGGCTGTTCATCGGGATGGGCATGGTCAGTTGGGTGCTCGGTCCGCTCCAGCACGTCGGCCTGGTGCTGCTGGTCGCCTGGTTCACCGGCACCTGGAACACCTCTCCGGTCACCCAGTCCGTGGTGCTGGTCTGGTCGATCAACTTCGCCTACGTCATCTGGACGTACTGGGAGGGCCTGCGCCTGAACGTCGTCGCCTCGGCGAACCACCGGCGCAAGTGGTGGGAGCCGATCGTCGTGGTGGCGGCCATCCCGCTGTTCTCCTTCCTGGAGGGCTGGGGCGGCCTGCGCGGGCTGGTCAAGTTCCTCAAGGGCGAGGAGAACAAGTTCGTCGTCATCGCCAAGCCGGCCTGATCGGAGGTCACCGCTGTGAAGCGCCCCGCCATCTTCATCCTGCCGACCGTGGTGGTCGCCATCACCGTCGCCGTCCCGGTGGTCTGGGGGGACCACCCGCTCAAGTTCGTCCACCAGCGCCCGACCGCCGTGCACTGGGCCGGCTCCGCGACCGAGCAGGGACGGGTCTGGGGCTTCGGCAAGGACGCGCCGCCGGTCGAGGACACCGGCCCCAGGGTGGCCCGCCCGTGGGCCGAGGGCAGCCCCGAGTGGGGCGTGCAGGTGTACTGGCTGGACGATCCGGCGGACCCGGACAACTTCGTCCAGGGCAAGGTCGACCGCATCGTCAAGTACGTCGTCGGGCTGAACGCCAACTCCCTGTCGGTGACCTTCCCGTACTACACGACGGGCACCAGGTCGAACGCCGTCGCCGCCCGGCCGACCACCCCCACCCCGGAGCGGCTGGCCCTGCTGCTGGACGCCGCCCACCGGGCGGGCCTGCGCACCACCATCCGTCCGATCATGGACGAGGACGTCTTCGACTACCTCAACACCCTCAAGTGGCGCGGCAACATCGCACCGACCGACCGGGACGCCTGGTTCGCCAGCTACGCCGCCTTCCTGACGCCCTACCTGAAGACCGCCCAGGAGCACTCCGCGGCCGAGGTCACCATCGGCACCGAGTTCAACTCGCTGGAGGGCGACCCGCGGTGGCCCGGTCTCATCGACCAGGCGCGGAAGACCTTCCACGGCGAGCTGGTGTACGACGCGAACTTCGACAACTGGTCCAAGGGCCCGATAGCGGTGCCGGCGGACGGCACGGGCGTGGACGCCTACCCGCCGGCCAAGTCGGCCGGTGACGACGCCCCGGTCGCCGACCTGAGGGCCAGCTGGAACGCCTGGCTCGACAAGCGCGGCAGCGGTCCGCAGCCGACCACCAAGCTCACCGAGGTGGGCATCCCGGCGCAGAAGGGCGCCTACAAGACGCCCGGCGAGTACTACAAGAAGACCGAGCTGAACGAGGCCGTCCAGGCGACCTGGTTCACCGCGGTCTGCCAGGTGGCGCAGGAGCGCAAGCTGCGCGGGCTGTACTTCTGGTCGCTGTACTTCGGCATCGACCCGAACCTGCCGACCAACCAGGACACCCCGCGGATGGACTACGCCGGGCGCCCGGCCTCCGAGCAGGCGATCCGCGACTGCTTCGCGCAGACCTACGAACTGCCGCCGTCCTAGGCTCCGGTCAGGGCGCGGTCCGGCCGGGCTTGGCCGAACTCGGCCGGCCCGTGGGCTTGGTGGTGGTCGGCGTCGTGGCCGTCGGAGTCGGCGTGGGTGTGGGCGTCGGTGTCGAGGTCGGCGTCGGGGCGGCCGTGGGCGGCCCCGTCGGCGGTCCGGTCAGTCCGTCCGCGATCTGCTGCTCCAGCCACGGCGTCACGAACCGCATGCCGGCCGGAGTGAGGTGCACCCCGTCGTTGGCGGGGGTGACCCAGTGGCCGTCGCGGTCCTTCCACGCGCAGGTCTCGTACGGGCAGAAGAAGGTGTTGAGGTCGACCAGCCGGACGGCGCCGGCGGTGGCCTTCACGTAGGCGGCGACCTGCTGGTCGTAACAGGTGCCCCAGCCCTTGTCGATGGCGCCGTTCTCGACCCGTTCGTTCATCAGCAGCACCCGGGCGCCGGGCGCGCGGCGACGGACCTGGTCCACGGCCTGGGTGAGCTGGGTGGTGTAGCGGCTCCTGTAGTCCTCCTCGCAGGGGCTGAGCCAGCTGCCGTCGAGGTACTGCTCGGCGGCGTCCCAGCCGAGGTGGATCACGACGGCCTGCGGGGCGGCGCCGGTGAGTTGCCGGTCCCACGCGGCGGCCCGGTCGCGGCACTCCCGGCTGGTGTCGAACTCCTCGCCGGAGGTGGTGCGCACCTTGTCCGGGTCGAACACGCCGCAGCCGCTGATCCCGCCGTCGACCACCCGGTAGCGGTCGCCGTGCCGGTAGAGGCCGGTGGCGAGGTCCTGGGCGAAGGAGTCGCCGAGGACGAGGACCGCGGGCTTGCCGCTCGGCCCGGACCGCATGTCGTACTGGACCCAGGCGGGCAGGTACCAGGCGCCGGTGGTGGCCACCGCCGTGGCGACGGCCAGCAGCGGGACGGCCGGGAAGGCCCGCCAGCGCAGCACCCGCAGCTTCTCGGTGCCGGTGTGCATCAGCCAGGCCAGCACCCAGGAGAGCGGTGCGCCGATGGCGAGCAGCAGTTGCGGCGAGATGTCGTCGACGTAGTGCTGGAGCAGCCAGTACACCGGCAGGTGGAGCAGGTAGAGGCTGTAGGAGATGGTGCCGGTGAGCCGCAGCGGGGGCAGTGACAGCAGCCGGACCAGCGGGCCCCGGTCGTGGCAGAGCGAGGCGGCCAGGACGGCGGCCAGCGCCGCGACCGCGGCCAGCCCGCCCTGGTAGAGCAGCGGCTCGTGGTAGCCGCTGACGGACAGGCTGGCCCAGACCAGGCCGCCGAGGGCCGCGGTCCCGAGCAGGGCGGGCGCCAGGGTGCCGGCCGCTCCGGAGCGGTCGAGCAGGCGCCGCCGGGAGCGGGTGGCGCCGTCGCCGCCGGGGGCCGCCGCGCGGACCTGGCGGCGCAGCCGCAGGTGGACGGCGAAGGCGGCGGTGGCGCCGGCCGCGAAGCCGACCGCGCGGGTCTCGGTGCCGAGGTAGAGGCGGTCGCTGTTGTCGCCGTTCCACATCAGCGGGGCGACGAGCGCGGCGACGACGAACAGCCCGGCGGTGACGACGCCGGTCGCGCGCAGCGAGCGGCGGCAGAGACCGAAGACCGCGAGCAGCAGCAGCGGCCAGAGCGCGTAGAACTGCTCGGTGATGCTGAGCGACCACATGGCCGCGAGCGGGTCGATGGAGGCGAAGTGCTGCCAGTAGGCGTCGCCGCGGGCCAGTTGGGCCCAGTTGGCGACCTGGCCGAGCGCGGCGAGCGCCTGCGGGCGGAGGTCCCTGACGTCCCGTAGCGGGCTGACCAGTGCGGACAGCGCGACGACGAGGAGGACGGTGGCGAGCAGTCCGGGCAGCAGCCGCTTGGCCCGGCGGCGGTAGAAGACGCCGAGCCGGATGCCGTCGGTGCGGTCCAGTTCGCGGATCAGCACCAGGGTCACCAGGAAGCCGGAGAGGACGAAGAAGACGTCCACGCCGAACAGGCCGTTCTGGAACCAGTTGGTGTGGTAGAGCAGGACGGAGGCGATGGCGAGGCCGCGCAGCCCGTCGACCGCCGGGAAGCGGACGGAGGGCGGCAGCGGCCCGCGCGGCCGGGGCGCCGGTGCGGGGATCGCGTAGCGGCTGGTGGCCGGGGGCTCGATGCCCCGGGACGTGCGCATGTCCTGGAGCGTGGGGCCGCTCGCGGGCGTGCCGAGGCCGGGCCCGTCGTCCATGTGGTGCGTCCCCCCGGGATCGGTCGGCTGCCGCGACGTGGCATCAGACGTGATCTGTGGTTTATATCAAAAGACGTCCGTTGATCGTCTGTCGGTCACCGGGGAGGAGGAGGGCCGACGGCGCCCCGTCCGGGCTCAGAACGCCAGGCTGTAGACCATCAGGTCCATGCCCGGGTACGGGGACCAGTCGCGCTCGGGGGTGCGGCGGAAGCCGGTCCGCTCGTAGACGCGGTGGGCGGCGGTCATCTGCGGGCGGGTGGAGAACGCCATGCCGTCCAGGGCGAGTTCGCGGCTGCGGGCGATGGTGGCGCGGACCAGGGCCTCGCCGACGCCCCGGCCGCGGGCGGCCGCGGCGGTGGCGAGCATCCGGATCTCGCCCTCGCGCGGGCCGGCGATGTCGGCCCACTCGGTGCCGCCGACGGCGTAGGTCACGCAGCCGAGGACCCGTCCTTCGGCCTGGTCGACCGCGACCAGGAGCTCGGCCTCCCGGGCCCGGCGGGCGGCGTCGCGCAGGAGCTCGACGTAGCTGCTCTCGGGCGAGGTGTGGCCGTCGCCGACGAAGGCCTCGACGGTGATGCGGCCGGCGTCGTCGAGGTCCTCCGGAAGGGCCTGGCGGATGAGGATGTCCATCCCGTCAGTGTGCCGGAACCGTCCGGGGTGGTGATCTCCGGGGTGGCCCGGACCGGGAGGGTGGCCGGGTCGGCGGAGGGGCGCAGCGAGGCGGCGGGCATGGTGCCGTACAGCCGGTCCAGGCGTTCCGGGCCGGCCGGGTAGCCGCCCGGGCGGTGCCAGTTGTCGCGGCCGGTGGCGGCGCCGCGGGCGACCTCCCGGCCGATCAGGGTGCCGAGCAGGCCGAAACCGCCGACGGCCCCGACCAGGGCGATTGCGCTTGCGAGAGTGCCGCTGTCCATGGCTCCACTCTGGTCGGGCGGGGCGGCGGCCACGAGTGGCAGGAATGACTGATCTCGTCGAAAAACTGCCATCCGGCCCTTCCGTCGCCGGTGCCGGCCGGGGCATCCTGGGCGGCATGCTGAAGAACGTGGTCGCGGTGGTGCTGGAGGAGATCCACCCCTTCGAGCTCGGTGTCGCCTGCGAGGTCTTCGGCCTCGACCGCACGGCCGACGGCCTGCCCGGGTACGACTTCGCGATCGCCGGCGCCCGCCCCGGGCCGCACACGACGCACGCCGGGTTCGCGGTGGACGTCCCGCACGGCCCCGAGCGGCTGGCCGGGGCCGACCTGGTGGTGGTCACCGCGACGGCGATCCGCCCGGAGTACCCGGAGCCGCTGCTGGCGGCGCTGCGCTCGGTGGTGGCGGACGGCGGCAGGGTGCTGTCCATCTGTAGCGGCGCCTTCGTGCTCGGCGCCGCCGGGCTGCTGGACGACCGCCGCTCCACCACCCACTGGCGGCACAGCGAGGACCTGGCCCGGCGCTTCCCGCGGACCGCCGTCGAGCCGGACGTGCTGTACGTGGACGACGACCCGGTGATCACCTCGGCCGGGACGGCCGCCGGCATCGACGCCTGCCTGCACCTGGTGCGCAAGGTGCAGGGCGCCGAGGTGGCCCGGGGGATCGCCCGCCGGATGGTGGTGGCGCCGCACCGGGAGGGCGGGCAGGCCCAGTTCGTGAGCCGCCCGCTGCCCGGCGGCGACGGCGACTCGCTGGCGCCGCTGCTCGACTGGATGCGCCACCACCTGGACCGGGACTGCACCGTCGAGCAGTTGGCCGCCAGGGTCCACATGTCCCCGCGCACCTTCGCCCGCCGCTTCCAGCAGGAGACCGGCACCACGCCGCACCGCTGGCTGACCGGGCAGCGGGTGCTGCTCGCCCAGCGGCTGCTGGAGTCCACCGCCGAACCGGTGGACGCGATCGCCGCCCGCTGCGGCTTCGGCAACGCGGCCGCGCTGCGGCACCACTTCGGGCGCCGGCTGGGGACCACGCCGCTGGCCTACCGGCGCTGCTTCGCCTGCCCGGACGACGAGACGTGACCGGACGACGAGGTGTGACCGGACGACGAGGCATGACCGGACGACGGGGAGTGACCGGGCGACGAGGCGCGACCGGACGAGGGCGCGTGACGGCTCGTCAATTCTCCAGGGCGAGGTGGTCGACGGTGTTCCAGCGCTCCGGGTGCAGCCGCCCGTCCTGGGCGCGCCACAGGCTGGTGGAACAGTTGCGCACCGGCGCGAGCGCGGTGAGCCGTTCCTCGGTGAGCCGCTCCAGCACGTAGCGCAGCATCAGCACCGTGCAGTCGTGCGCGACCAGCAGGACGGGCCGCCCGGCCTCCTCCTCGCAGACGTCCCGCAGCAGGCTGCGCACCCGCAGCGCGACGTCGGCCCAGGACTCGCCGCCGGGCGGCCGGTAGTACAGCTCGCCCATCTTGCGCCGCCGGGCGGACTCCTCCGGGTGCTTGGCCTCGATCGCGGCCCGCGTCAGCATCTCCAGGACGCCCAGCTCGCGGTCGCGCAGCCGCTCGTCGTGGCGCACGGCGAGGGTGACCGGGACGGCGCCGAGCCCGGCGGCCTGGGCGAGCGCGATCCGGGCGGTCTCGGTGGTGCGCACGTACGGCGAGCACCAGACGCTGCGCGGGCGGTCGGTGCTGGGCAGGGCGGCCCACCAGCGGCCGAGCGCCTGGGCCTGCTGCTGGCCGTGCAGCGACAGCGGGATGTCGGCGTCCCGGCAGCTGATCGGGACGCTGAGCGCGCCGGTGGCCTCGGCCAGCTGGAACTCGACGTTGGCGGTGGACTCGCCGTGTCGGGTGGCGATCAGCAGGGACGGCAGCCGGGTGGCCGACGCCGGGCGGTGGGTGGTGAGGTGGTGCGGGCTCTGGGTGGACTGGTGCTGGCCGTTGAGGGTGGTGCCGAGTTCTGCCATGGCCGCGTGCTCCCCGTGGGTCGATCAGTTGCCGGCCGGTCGCCGGTCCGGTCTGGTGGTGCCCTGCGAAGGCGGCTGTTCATACATATGATCGCGCCGCCTTCTCCAGTGTTCACGGAGAGGGCGGCGCGATCACAGGGCGCGTGCGGCGCGAATCAGTGCGCCGCTACGGGCTCCGGCGCGTTCTTCGGCTCCTCGTCGCCGGCCTCGGCGCTGTAGTCGGCGGGCCTGGTCTCGTCCGGGCCCTCGGGTGCCTTGACGGCGCGCAGCACCAGGGTGAGCGCCACCGCGACGATCAGGTTGAGCGCGAAGGCGGTCAGGCCGATGTAGCCGATCTCGCCGATGCCGGGGATCGCGGCCGCGTTGCCGCCGAAGTGCTTGGTGGCGGGGCTCGCGATGCCGTAGGCCTTCCAGGTGCCGTAGGCCATGCCGGCCGCCCAGCCGGCGAACAGCGCCCAGTGGTGGAACCAGCGGGTGAACAGGCCGCCGACGATCGCCACGAAGGTCTGGAGGATCCACAGGCCGCCGAGCAGCTGGAGGTTGATCGCGGCCTGCTTGTCCATGCCGAGCACGAAGACCAGCGCGCCGACCTTCACCAGCAGCGAGACCAGCTTGGCGATCCGGGTCTCGTCCGCCGGGGTGGCGGCGGGCTTCAGCCACTCCTTGTAGACGTTGCGGGTGAACAGGTTGGCCGCCGCGATCGACATGATGGCGGCCGGCACCAGCGCGCCGATCCCGATCGCCGCGAAGGCCACGCCGGTGAACCAGTCCGGGAACATGTCGGCGAACAGCTGCGGCACGGACAACTGGGCGTTGAACTTCTTGTCGCCCTTGCCGACGCCCGCCGCGATGGCCATGAAGCCGAGCAGCGCCAGCAGGCCCAGCATCAGCGAGTACGCGGGCATGATCGCCATGTTGCGGCGCACCGTGCCGCGGGACTTGGAGGCCAGCACACCGGTCACCGAGTGCGGGTACATGAACAGCGCCATCGCCGAGCCCAGCGCCAGCGTCGCGTACGTCCACTGCTTGTCGCCCGGGAGGGTCAGCGAGCCGGCGGACTTGGGGGCGCTGAACTTGTGCGCGGCCGCGTCGAAGATGTGCCCGTAGCCGCCGAGCCGGATCGGGATGTAGATCACCGCGACGATGATCACGATGTAGATCAGGGCGTCCTTGACGAAGGCGATCAGCGCCGGGGCGCGCAGCCCGGAGGAGTAGGTGTACGCGGCCAGCACGCCGAAGGCGAGGAACAGCGGCAGGTCCTTGACGAACCAGTTGGCGTTCTCGCCGCCGCCGACGCCCAGCACGTCCAGCACCGCCTGGATGCCGACGAGTTGGAGCGCGATGTACGGCATGGTGGCCAGGATCCCGGTCAGCGCGACGACCAGGGAGAGCGGCCGCGAGCCGTACCGGCCGCGGACGAAGTCGGCCGGGGTGACGTACCCGTGCACCCGGGAGACCGACCAGAGCCGGGGCAGGAAGAGGAAGACCAGCGGATAGGCGACGATCGTGTACGGCACCGCGAAGAAGCCCGCCGCGCCGGTCGCGTAGACCGCCGCCGGGACGGCGACGAAGGTGTACGCGGTGTAGAGGTCGCCGCCGAGCAGGAACCAGGTGACCCAGGTCCCGAAGCTGCGGCCGCCCAGGCCCCACTCGTCCAGGTGCGCCGCGTCGTCCGCGCGCCGCCAGCGGGCGGCGAGGAAGCCCATCACGGTGACCAGGACGAAGAACAGCACGAAGACCGTGAGGGCCGGCACGTTGACGTGGCTCATCGCGCGCCACCCGCCTTCCGCGCCGCCTTGCGGGCCTTCT
This sequence comes from Kitasatospora sp. NPDC088779, assembly GCF_040685395.1. Taxonomy (NCBI): domain Bacteria; kingdom Bacillati; phylum Actinomycetota; class Actinomycetes; order Kitasatosporales; family Streptomycetaceae; genus Kitasatospora; species Kitasatospora sp. NPDC088779. The sequence continues at coordinate 58,404 of NZ_JBFBHW010000010.1, forward strand.
CGTCCCGGTTGATCAGCAGGTACGCGGCCACGGTGAACACCGCCGACACCGGCACCCAGAGCAGCTGGTACCAGTAGAAGAACGGCACCCCGCCGACGCCCGGGTCGGTCTTGTCGTACGAGGACACCCACAGCGTCGCGACGATCGGCACGAGCAGGGCGAGCCCGGCCAGCACCCGTTCGGGGGTCACTGCGGGCACCCGCTCCCCGGGTGGCTCGGGCATGACAGGTTCGACGGTATCGGGATCAGACGGCATCTTCGGCTCCGCTCCGGAGGGTTCTCCCCGTCGGCGCCGCAGCCCGCGGGGCACCGCACGCCCCCGCGAACCCGCCGAGCAGCACCATCGGTGATCGACAGTCAGTACGGCTGCGCAATCTAGGGCATGGGGTGATCCATGTCACCGGGGTCGGCGCAACTTCCCGCCATCCGGACGGCATCCGGTCGTATTCGACCGGTACTGCCCCTTCCGTGACGCGAACGGGCACCGGCGCGCGCGGGTCGCGCGCGCCGGTGCCCGTGGTGGCGGGGGGAGTGCCCCGCCCGGACTGCTTCGCCCCGGACTGCTTCGCCCGGACTACTCCGGGCGCTTGAGCCGGGTGATGAACTTGTAGCGGTCGCCGCGGTAGATCGAGCGGACCCACTCCACCGGGTCGCCGTCGGCGTCGAAGGAGTGCCGGGAGAGCTGGAGCATCGGCAGTCCGAGGTCGGAGCCGAGCAGGCCGGCCTCGCGCGGGTTGGCGAGGGTGGTCTCGATGGTCTCCTCGGCCTCGGCCACGGTGACCCCGTACACCTCGCGCAGCGCCGCGTACAGCGAGTTGTGCTTGGCGAGGTTGCGCCGCAGCGCGGGGAAGCGCTTGGCGGACAGGTGGGCGACCTCGATGGCCATCGGGTCGCCGTTGGCCAGGCGCAGGCGCTCGATCCGCAGCACCCGGCCGCCGGGCTTGATGTCGAGCAGCGGGGCGAGCCGGTCGTCGGCGGTGATGTAGCCGATCTCGATCAGCCGCGAGGCGGGCTCCAGGCCCTGGGCCCGCATGTCCTCGGTGTAGGAGGTGAGCTGGAGGGCCTGGGCGACCTTGGGCTTGGCGACGAAGGTGCCCTTGCCCTGGATGCGCTCCAGCCGGCCCTCGACGACCAGTTCCTGCAGCGCCTGGCGCACGGTGGTGCGGGAGGTGTCGAACTGGGCGGCCAGCGCGCGCTCGGGCGGGACGGGGGTGCCGGCGGGCTGGGTCTCGGTGAGCTGGAGCAGGTGGCGCTTGAGACCGTAGTACTTGGGGACGCGCGCGGTCGGGTCGGCGCCGGCCTGCGTCGGGAGGTTTTTCACCTCGGGGTCGTTGACCTGGGCGGTGGTTCCCCCGTCGCTGCTCATCGGACCTGTTCTCCCGCTTCTCGCGGGGCCTTTACGGGCCCCGCCACATAGTTAACGGGTGACATCGTTGCATGTATGGCTACGGAACGAATACCTCATCACGCGATGAACGATGTGCGGTGTCGGCTTGATAACGGGTGGTCCGGATCGGTCGAACAGCCGTTGACAGGCCCATTGGTCTAGGCCAAGCTCCAGGCATCTGGTCTACACCACTAGGCCGGTCACTATGAATCCCCCCACCCGCTCGAAGGGGTCCGCGGCACCTTTCCCCCCGCTTTACGTGGGTCTGCCGCTGCCGCCCGACGGGGGTAACCCAGGCATCCCTCAGGAGGATGGCGTGAAGCGTCAGCTCATCGCGGCGGTCGGCGTCGCAGCAATGGTCGTCGGCCTGGCGGCCTGTGGCTCGGACGGCAAGAGCAAGGACAACGCCGGTTCGAACTCGTCGTCCGCGGCGGGCGCCAAGAACTACAGCGGCAAGACGCTGAAGGTGTGGCTGATGACCGGCTCCGCCCCGAAGGGCTGGACCGACGCGGTCAAGAGCGAGTTCGAGACCACCTACCCGGGCTCCAAGGTCGACTTCCAGATCCAGGAGTGGGACGGCATCGGCCAGAAGGTGACCGCCGCGCTGTCCGAGGGCTCGGTCGACGTCGTCGAGCTCGGCAACACCCAGACCTCCGGCTACGCCGCCTCGGGCGGCCTGCTCGACATCACCAAGGACAAGTCCGCCCTGGGCGGCGACGGTTGGAACGCCAACCAGAACGAGGCCGCCCAGCTGGACGGCAAGCAGTTCGCCGCCCCGTGGTGGGTCTCCAACCGCGTCGTCGCCTACAACAAGGACCTCTGGGCCAAGGCCCAGCTGACCGACGCGCCGAAGACCCTGGACGAGTTCTACGCCGACCTGGACAAGCTGAAGGCCACCGAGGGCGTCGTCGACCCGATCTACCTGCCGGGTCAGGAGTGGTACACCTACTTCGGCCTGCTCGCCGGTGAGGGCGGCAAGATCGCCAAGAAGGACGGCGACAAGTGGGTCGGCGGCCTGTCCTCGCCCGAGGCGCAGAAGGCCTTCGAGACCTACAAGAAGCTGCAGGGCTACTCGGCCACCGGTCCGAAGGACAAGGACGAGGCCACCCCGCAGCAGAAGGACGTCTTCGGCAAGGGCAACGTCGGCACCATGATCGCCCTCGGCTGGGAGCTCCCGGCGGAGAAGGACATGCCGAAGGACAAGATCGGCTTCTTCCCGCTCCCGGGCAAGACCGCTGACAAGCCCTCCGGCGTCTTCCTCGGCGGCTCGAACCTGGCGATCGGTGCGCAGAGCAAGAACACCGACATGGCCAAGGACTTCCTGAAGATCGCCCTCAACGACAAGAACGAGGGTGCGGTCGCCGCCGCCGGCAACATCCCGAACAAGGCCGCGCTGAACAGCCAGCTCACCGGCGACTTCGCGAAGGCCGCCCAGTCCGCCTCGGCGGTCGGCGCGGTCACCCCGATCACCCCGAACTGGGCGAGCGTCGAGGACAAGCCGAACCCGATCAAGGAGTTCCTGACCGCCGCCCTCCAGGGCGGCGACTACGCGGCCACCGCGAAGAAGTACGACGACGAGATCGCGAAGCGGCTCAACCAGAAGCAGTAGGCACCGAGCGGCGTCGCTCACCGACCCCCGGCGGGGGGTCGGTGAGCGACGCCTGTCCGTCGTGGTTCGGGTTGTGAGGAAGTGAGAACGATGGCTGTGCATTCGGAGCGGGTGCAGACGCAGTCCCCGGATTCAGGGAAGGCTGCCGTGGCCGGAATTGAGACGAGTGCCGCCGGTGGTGGCGCCAACGGCACCCCCCGCAAGGGCGCCAGACCCACGGGCGGGCCGGGCCTCGGCGCACGCCTGGCACCGTACCTGCTGCTGCTGCCCGCCACCGTGGCGACCGTCGCCCTGCTCGGCTGGCCGCTGGTGAAGACGGTCCTGCTGTCGTTCCAGAACCTCAACAAGCGCCAGTTCGTCCAGCACCTGACCGAGTGGAACGGCTTCGACAACTACAAGGAGCAGCTGACCGACCCGGACTTCTGGGCGGTCACCGGGCGCACCGTCGCCTTCACCCTGGTCAACGTCGTGCTGATCATGGCCGGCGGCACCCTGATCGGCCTGCTGCTCAACCGCCTCGGCAAGCGGATGCGGCTGCTCCTCTCGGTCGGCCTGCTGATGGCCTGGGCGATGCCCGTGGTCGCCGCGACCACCGTCTACACCTGGCTGTTCGACCAGCAGTGGGGCGTCGTCAACTGGTTCCTGGACAAGCTGGGTTGGCACGCGATGGCCGACTACAACTGGATGAGCGACCAGTACTCGACCTTCTTCGTGGTGATCCTGCTGATCGTCTGGCAGTCGGTCCCCTTCGTGGCGTTCAACATGTACGCCGGACTGACCACCATCCCCAAGGAGCTCTACGAGGCCGCCCGGATGGACGGCGCCGGCGCGTCCAAGATCTTCGGCTCGGTGATCTTCCCGAACCTGAAGCCGTTCTTCCTGGCCACGACGTTCCTGGAGATCATCTGGGTCTTCAAGGCCTTCACCCAGGTGTACGCGATCAACGGCGGCGGCCCCGAGAACCTGACCCGGACCCTGCCCGTGCACGCCTTCCTGGAGGGTTCGTCCGGGCAGCACTACGGCATCGGCTCCGCGATCGCGGTGCTCACCATCCTGATGCTGGGCGCGATGATGGCGTACTACTTCCGCATCATGATCAAGCAGGAGGACGAGCTGTGAGGCGCTCGCTCATCGGACGTACCTGGCCGAACGTGATCGCGGTCGTCCTCTTCGTCTTCTTCATCTTCCCCGTCTACTGGATGATCGCGACTGCCTTCAAGCAGGACAACGACATCATCAGCAAGACGCCGGTCTTCATCCCGTTCAACGGGACCCTGGACCACTTCACCACCGCGATCAACGCGCCCAACTTCTGGACGTACGTCACCAACAGCCTCATCGCCACCATCGGCGCGGTGCTGATCTCGCTGGTGATCGCGACCCTCGCGGCCTTCGCCATCGCCCGGATGAAGTTCCGCGGCCGCAAGGCCTTCGTCCTGGTCGTCATGGTCGCGCAGATGGCGCCGTGGGAGGTCATGACCATCGCGGTCTACATGATCTCGCGCGACAACGAGATGCTGAACAGCCTCGTGCCGCTGACCTTCTTCTACATGATGATGGTGCTGCCCTTCACCATCTGGACGCTGCGCAGCTTCATCGCGGCGGTGCCGAAGGAGCTGGAGGAGTCGGCCATGGTGGACGGCTGCACCCGCTCCCAGGCCTTCGTGAAGGTGATCTTCCCGCTGCTGGCCCCCGGCCTGATGTCGACCTCGCTGTTCGGCTTCATCACCGCGTGGAACGAGTTCCCGCTCGTCCTGATCCTCAACAAGGAGGAGGGCAAGACCCTCCCGCTGTGGCTGTCGTCCTTCAAGACCGCCTTCGGCAACGACTGGGGCGCCACCATGGCCGCGTCCACGATGTTCGCCATCCCCGTGCTGATCCTGTTCGTCTTCCTGCAGCGCAAGGCGGTCGGTGGACTGACCGACGGCGCCGTGAAGGGCTGAGAAACGTGAGCATCCTCGTCCCCACCGCTCCGGTCAGCGACCAGCTGCACCGCGACGCCCTGACCGTCCTGCAGCCCGGCTTCGTCGGCACCGAGCCGCCGCAGTGGCTGCGCCGCCACCTCGCCGCCGGGCTCGGCTCGGTCGCGCTGTTCGACCGCAACGTGGTCGACCTCGACCAGCTCGCCACGCTCACCAAGGCGCTGCGCGAGGAGAACCCCGACCTCCTGATCGCCATCGACGAGGAGAGCGGCGACGTCACCCGGCTGGAGGCGGGCTCCGGCTCGTCCTGGCCCGGCAACCTCGCGCTCGGCGCGATCGACGACCCGGCGCTGACCCGGGACGTCGCCCGCGAGCTGGGCCGGGCGCTGGCCGCGGCCGGCGTCAACTACAACTGGGCGCCCACCGCGGACGTCAACTCCAACCCGCGCAACCCGGTCATCGGCGTCCGCTCCTTCGGCGCCGACCCGGAGCTGTGCGCCCGGCACACCGCCGCCTGGGTGGAGGGCCTCCAGTCGGCCGGCGTGGCCGCCTGCTCCAAGCACTTCCCCGGCCACGGCGACACCGCCGTCGACTCGCACCACGGGCTGCCGGTCATCGACGTGGACCTGGACGTGCTGCGCTCCCGCGACCTGATCCCGTTCCAGGCGGCGATCGCGGCCGGCACCAAGGCCGTGATGACGGCCCACATCATGATCCCGGCGCTCGACCCGAAGCTGCCGGCCACCCTCAGCCCGCTCGTGCTGCGCGACCTGCTGCGCGCGGCCCCGGCCGACGGCGGCCTCGGCTACCAGGGCCTGATCGTCAGCGACGCGATCGAGATGGGCGCCATCGCCGACACCTTCGGGATGGGCGACGGCACCGTGCTGGCCCTGGCGGCCGGCGCGGACGCGATCTGCGTCGGCGGCGGGCTGGCCGACGAGGACACCGTGCTGATGCTGCGCGACGCCATCGTGGCGGGCGTGCGGGCCGGCGTGCTCTCCGAGGAGCGGCTGGCGGACGCCGCCGACCGGGTCCGCTCGCTCGGCAGCTGGGGCCGGATCTCGGCCCAGGGCGAGCGGCCGGAGCCGGACCTCGCGGTCGGCCTGCGGGCCGCCCGCCGGGCGCTGAAGGTGGTCCGGGCGCCGGGCCGCGAGCCGCAGCCGGTGTCCGAGCGCCCGTTCGTGGCCTCGTTCTCGGACGAGCCGAACATCGCCGTCGGCGACGTCACCCCGTGGGGCGTGGCCGGCATGCTGGCCGACCGCTTCCCCGGCACCCGCACCCGCGCGGTCTCGGCGGCCGAGGCCGCCCCCGAGCTGCTGGACGCCCTGGTCGCCGAGCTGGTGGCCGGCGCCGAGGGCCGCCGCCTGGTGCTGGTGGTCCGGGACGCCCACCGGCACGCCTGGATGTCCGCCGCGCTGGGCCGCCTGGTGGCGGCCCGGCCGGACGCCGCGGTGGTCGAGATGGGGCTGCCGCAGTCCGAGCCGGTCGGCGCGCTCTACATCGCCACCCACGGCGCCGCCCGGGTCTGCGGGCTGGCGGCCGTGGAGGTGCTCACCGGGCAGCCGGGAGCCATCGGCTGAGACCGAGGGGGGCGTCACCGGGAGTGTCCGGGAGGCGTCGGCCGACGGGCCCGTCATGCGCATGTCGCATGGCGGGCCCGTTCTGTTTCCCCGCCGTTGACCTGCGGATTCGTCAGGTGACCGTGCTCCCTCAAGTGGGCCTTAAATCCACCTTAAGTTCCACTTAGGGTGACGATACGGCGACTGATCGCCACGGGGTACAACAGCTCTGCAACGGCCGTGGCGACGAGGCCATTTGGCCGTTGACACCACCTATGGTCTAGGCCAGAGTCCAGTCATCCGGTTCGAAATTCAACCTCACCGGATGTGGTATCGGCCCTCCCCGAAGCTCTTCGCCCCTGCCCGGACCCTCCGTTGCGGGCGCCATCACGCTGCCGGCGGGCAACACGGCTCTAGCACCCTCGGAGGATGGCGTGAAGAAGCGTCAGCTCATGTCGACGTTCGGAATCACTGCCCTGGCGATCGGGCTGACGGCCTGTTCATCGGCCGGCACGGCGTCGAAGGACGGCAAGAGCCCCGGCGCCGACCCGAAGGCCGCGAGCGGCACCGTCACCGTCTGGCTGATGGACGACGCCCAGAAGAACTGGCCCGACCTGGTGCAGCAGGTCAACGACCAGTTCGCGGCGAAGTACCCGAACGTCACCCTCAAGCTCGCCTACCAGGGTTGGGCCGACAAGGTGACCAAGCTCGACAAGGCGATCGCCGACGGCTCCGCGCCCGACGTGGTCGAGCTGGGCAACACCGAGACCATGAAGTACGTGCTCTCCGGCGCGCTGGCCCCGGTCGACCGGACCACCTTCGACAACTCCGACAGCTGGATCAAGGCGCTCGCCAACACCTGTACGTACCAGGACAAGCTCTGGTGCGTGCCCTACTACGCCGGCGCCCGGGTCGCCATCTACAACGCCGCCACCTTCCAGCAGGCCACCGGCAGCGCCGAGTTCCCCAAGACCGAGGCCGACCTGACGGCGGCCCTGGACAAGGTCGCCGACAAGAACAAGGCCGACAAGAGCTACTCCTCGCTCTACCTGCCCGGCCCGTACTGGTACGCCGCGATGAGCTACGTGGCCGCGTACGGCGGCAGCATCGCCAAGTTCGACAGCTCCGGCAACTGGCACGGCACCCTGCACGACGCCAAGTCCCAGCAGGGCATCAGCCACTTCGTCGACCTGGTCCGCAAGTACACCAAGGGCGACCTGACGGTGAACGAGCAGAACCAGTTCGAGTCGATGGCCCGCGGGCGCGCCGGGTCCTTCTACGGCAACGGCTACGAGGCGGCCAGCGTCGTCGCGCCGGGCACCGGCGACCCGAGCCTCAAGGACACCGTCAAGATGGCCACCATGCCCGGCCCGGACGGCAAGCCGCTGCCCACCTTCATCGGCGGCTCCGACCTCGCGGTCACCGCCAAGTCCACGCAGGTCGAGCTGGCCACCGACTGGGTGCGGATGTTCACCAGCACCAAGTCCCAGCAGACGCTGGCCGACAAGGACATCCTGCCGAACAACCTCACCCAGCTGAACCCGCTGAAGAACAAGCCGACCACCGCGGCGGCGGCCAACGCCGTGCCGGATGCCTGGTTCACCCCGCTGGCCCCCGGCTGGGGCGCGATCGAGAAGCAGAAGATCCTGCCCGACATGCTGACCGGCATCCTCAAGGGCAAGTCGGTGGACCAGGCCACCAAGGACGCCGACGCCGCGATCGACCAGCTGATCAACAAGGCGTCCTGACCCCGCGCCGCCGTCCAGGTCCTAGGGCCCGTCCCGTCCGGGGCGGGCCTTCGGGTGTGCCCGCCGGGGGCGGCCCCCGTAGGATTGCGGCAGGAAACCACCGCAGCGAGTGTGCGGACTCGCCGCCGTAGAGGTCCCCGTCGGGCAACCTGCCCGGAGGGGTCGAACCATCTCATCGGAGGCACATCCTGATGTCCGACCCGCAGACTGTTTCCGTTCCCGGCCGGATCATGGCGGCGGAGATGGCCGAGCAGCCGGCCGTCCTCCAGCGCATCCTCGACGAGGGTGCCCCGAAGATCCGCCAGATCGCGGCCGAGATCGCCGCCCGCAACCCTCGCTTCGTCCTGCTGACCGCGCGCGGCACGTCCGACAACGCGGCGCTGTACGCCAAGTACCTGATCGAGATCCTGCTCGGCAAGCCGGCCGGCCTGACCTCGATGTCCACCACCACCGCGTACGGCGCCAAGCCGGACCTCACCGACGTCCTGGTCGTCACCGTCAGCCAGTCCGGCGGCTCGCCCGACCTGGTGGCCTCCACCAAGGCCGCCCGCGAGGCCGGCGCCATCACCCTCGCCGTCACCAACAACGCGTCCTCGCCGCTGGCCGAGGTCTCCGAGTTCCACATCGACGTGCTGGCCGGCCCGGAGAAGGCGCTGCCCGCCACCAAGACCTACACCGCCGAGCTGCTGGCGCTCTACCTGCTGGTCGAGGGCCTGCGCGGCGGCGACGGTGCGGCGGCCAAGGAGCTGCCCGGCCTGGCCGCCGGCGTCCTGGCCCGCCACGCCGAGGTGAAGGCGCTGGCCGAGCGGTACCGCTTCGCCCAGCGCCTGGTCATCACCTCGCGCGGCTACGGCTACCCGACCGCCCGCGAGGCGGCGCTGAAGCTGATGGAGACCACCTACATCCCGGCCTCCCCGTTCTCCGGCGCCGACCTGCTGCACGGCCCGCTGGCCATGGTGGACAACGTCTCGCCGGTCATCGCGATCGTCCCGGACGGCAAGGGCGGCGAGGCCCTGCAGCCGGTGCTGGACCGCCTGCGCGGTCGCGGCGCGGACCTGGTCGTGGTCGGCCAGCAGGCGCAGGTGGACGCCGCCTCGGCCGGCTTCGCCCTGCCGGCCGGCGTGCCGGAGGAGGTCCAGCCGATCCTGGAGATCCTCCCGCTGCAGCTGCTGGCCTACGAGGTCACCATCGCCCGCGGCCAGGACCCGGACGCCCCGCGCGCCCTGGCCAAGGTCACCGAGACGCACTGAGGCACGGCGCCACGCGATCGGGCCCCCGTCCACAGGCTGTGGACGGGGGCCCGACTCGTTGAGCGGCGGAACATGGCTTCGGCGGGGGAGCGCCCGGGGAACGCGTCGCACCCCCGGGGCCCGGCGCACCCGGAAAGCACTACGGGCCACGGCGCCGACACGGGACCCTCAACCCATGCGGCACCGCAGCCCGGAGCTGTCGTCGGTCGCCGGAGTCGATCGAGAACTGTGCGGGGTCCTCGTTCGGTGGCGTCCGACCGAGGAAAGGCCTCGCGCGGTCAGGGCAGTTGCGCGGTGGGCCTCTCCTTGGTGCCCTTTCATTGTGGACTAGACCAATCTGGGTTGTCCAGGCCGCTCCGGAAATTGGTCTGGACAACTTCGGGCAGTGGGCTCCGCCGCAGGCCCGGCGCGTGATCCGTTCCCCGGTCCGCCGCGCCCCGCCCCGACCGGCGGCGCTACCCTCGCCATGTGCCCTCGCTGAACGAACTCGTCCGCCGCCACACCACCCTGACCGGGGCCGATGTGGAATGGCTCCACATGCTGGTCTCGGAGTGGCAGCTCCTCTCCGACCTCTCCTTCGCCGACCTGGTCCTGTGGATCCCCACCTGGGACGGCATCCGCTACGTCTCGGTGGCGCAGATGCGGCCCAACACCGGCCCCACCTCCTACCAGGACGACATGGTCGGCCACCTCGTCCCGCGCGGGCGCCGCCCGCTGCTGGACGCCGCCTTCGACGAGGGCCGGATCGTGCGCGAGGGCGACCCGGAGTGGCGCGAGGAGGTGCCGGTCCGGGTCGAGTCCATCCCGGTCCGGCGCGAGGGCAAGGTGCTCGGGGTGATCGCCCGCAACACCAACCTGTTGACCGTCCGCACCCCCAGCCGGCTGGAGCTCACCTACCTGCAGAGCGCCTCCGACCTGGCCCAGATGATCGCCGCCGGCAGCTTCCCCTTCCACGGCGTCGAGCAGATCGACATGGACGCCGCCCCCCGGGTCGGCGACGGCCTGATCCGGCTCGACGCGGACGGCATCGTCACCTACGCCAGCCCCAACGCCCTCTCCGCCTACCACCGCCTCGGCCTCACCACCGACCTGGTCGGCAGCCACCTGGGCCGGGCCACCGCCGAACTGGTCCCGCCCTCCCGGGCGGCCGTGCACGAGGCGCTGGTGAAGCTGGCGAGCGGCTGGGCGCCGCGGCAGACCGAGGTCGAGGTGCAGGGCGGGGTGGTGACCCTGCGGGCCATCCCGCTCAAGCCCAAGGGCACGCTGACCGGTTCGCTGGTGCTGTGCCGGGACGTCACCGAACTGCGCCGCCGCGACCGCGAGCTGATGACCAAGGACGCCACCATCCGGGAGATCCACCACCGGGTGAAGAACAACCTGCAGACCGTCGCCGCCCTGCTGCGGCTGCAGTCCCGCCGGATGGAGTCGGAGGCCGGCCGGGCCGCGCTGGACGAGGCGGTGCGCCGGGTCGGCTCGATCGCGATCGTGCACGAGACGCTGTCCCAGGCGCTGGACGAGCAGGTGGCCTTCGACGAGATCGCCGACCGGGTGCTGGCGATGGTGATGGAGCTGTCCCAGGACGGCCGGGTGGCGACCCGCCGCAGCGGCAGCTTCGGCATCCTGTCCGCCGAGGTGGCCACCCCGCTGTCGATGGTGCTGACCGAACTGCTGCAGAACGCTCTGGAGCACGCCTTCGGCCCGTCCGCCTCCGGGAACCTGGAGGTCAGCGCGCTGCGCGGGCGGGCCCCGGCGACCGGGGCGGGCTGGTCGGACAGCTGGAACGGCGGCGCCCGGCCGGAGGAGTTCCTGCTGATCACGGTGCAGGACGACGGTCGCGGCATGCCCGAGGGGTTCGACCCGCAGACGGCCGGCAACCTCGGCCTGCAGATCGTCCGCACGCTGGCCACCGGTGAGTTGGGCGGCACCTTCGACATGGTGGCCGGTCCGGACGGCGGCACCAAGGTGATCCTGGAGATCCCGGTCCGCTGATCCGCCGGCCGGCCTGGCCCGCCGGGCTGCGGTGCGGCGCGGCGCGGTGCGCGGAAAGGTGCATCGAGGCGCGCGGTGGGGGCGTGCACTCGGCGAAAGGCGCCGGGTGCCCACCCCGCGAGCCCGGCGCGGGTCGGCCCGCGCGAGGGCGTGTCAGGGTGCGGGCGCGCCGGGGCGCGCACACGAACCGGGGCGTGAAAACAGAAACGAGGCCCTGTCGACCGGGGGGGGGTGGGTCGACAGGGCCTCTCAACCCGTTCCGGCCGTCGGGGGGAGTCGGCCGGAACGGGGGCTCTGGGTGGTGCGACACCTCGCCCGTGCGTTGCACACGGTGAGCGCCACAGCTCCACGATATTGCTCTAAGTGAACAGTATCAAGTGGCTGGACGGTCCGGTGTCGCGGGACCTCGCCAGGCAAGGCCCTTTGTGCGGAAGGCTTCACCAGGAGGTGCAGGGAAGCCTTTGATCATGTGTTGATCGGTGTTTCGGTTACTGCTGGTGTTACGGCGTGTGATCAGGCGGTGCGGGCGCGGTTGCGGGCGGCACGGCGCTTCATCGCGCGACGCTCGTCCTCGCTCATACCGCCCCAGACGCCGGCGTCCTGGCCGGTCTCAAGAGCCCACTGCAGGCACTGCTCCATGACCGGACAGCGGCGGCACACGGCCTTGGCTTCCTCGATCTGCAGCAGAGCAGGACCGGTGTTCCCGATCGGGAAGAACAGCTCCGGGTCCTCTTCGCGGCAGACAGCGCGGTGGCGCCAGTCCATGGTCGTCCAACTCCTCCTGCCGGCGGGGGGCACCCGGTCGGCATAATCGATGGCTTGTGAATGTGGCTTGTGAATGTGAACGCTTTCACGAATCCCGCAACAGCAAAAGAGACCAAAGGCCCGCCGGGGCCCGGGTGGTCTGTGCTGGGGAGGGATTCGGCGATTCGAGGGACGCCCCGCGGTCGACACCCGCCAGGTTCTGAGGTTGCCGTCGCTGCGATGCGTCCCGATCGCCATGTAGAGGTTCGCAAACCTCGGGCCCGGATACAACCCCCTTCAGGGAGGAATTTTTGATTCTTCGGTGTCGCCTAGCTCACAGCCAGTACTTCTATGGAGTGAAGGGGGCTTGTGCGTTCGAGAAGAAGGGTGAAACCCCCTTCCGGTCACACAATCACACGCAGTGCCCGCCGTACGCCTGTGAAACTGACGCGACTCCTGTCTCCAAGGTGGTCCCCGTCAACCTGGAACGGGGCCGGTTCCTCTGAAACCAAGGTGAAGTGTCTGACGTCGTGATAGGAGACGACGTGCTTGCCGGACGGGCCGGCCGGCGGGGCGCCTTCGCTCGAAGAGGCGTACGACCGCAGGATCTGACGGATCGTTCGGACGGTGCCGAACGCCGTCATCCGGGTGATCCCGAAGACGTCGAGATCGGTGTCGAAGGAGGCGAGCGGTGAGGGATACACCGGGCGGTTGCCGAGGAACGTCCACGGCGAGGTGTTGCTGACTATGGCCAGGGCCAGGCCCGGCACGCCCTCGCGGCCCGGTAGTTCCAGGGCCACCGGGCCGGAACGACGCTGCTCACGCTGGGTGACGTAGTGCCGCAGCGCCTGCCCCACGTAGAGCGCGTGGGTGGACTTGCGCCCCAACCGGCGCTGCTCCTCGACCCGGCCGACCACCCCGGCGTCGAAGCCCAGGCCGGCGGTGAAGGTGAACCAGCGGTCCGGCAGTCCGTCGGTCATCGCCTTGCCCAGGCCGACCGGCCGCTCGCTCCCGTGCTCCAGCGCGTACAGCAGGGCGCCGGTGGCCTCCACCGGGTCGTTGGGCAGGCCCAGCGCGCGGGCGAACACATTGGTCGAACCGCCCGGCACCACGGCCAGTCGCGGGACCTTCTCGCCCGGGCCGTGCGCGAGCAGCCCGTTCACCACCTCGTTCACGGTGCCGTCACCGCCGAGCGCCACCACCAGGTCGACCGTGCCGTCCTCCGAGGCCTCGCGGGCCAGGTCGCGGGCGTGGCCCCGGTACTGCGTCTCGGCCACCTCCAGCTTGAGGTCGCTGCGCAGCGCGTGGATCAGTACGTCCCTGGTGCGGCCACTGGTGGTGGTGGCCTTGTGGTTCACGACCAGGAGAGCGCGCATGGGGAAAGCCTACGGGTCGGTACGGACCAACCGGCGGCTACCCTGCTGGAGTGACCGCAGAATCCTCCGCACCCGTACCCACGGCGGGCCCGGCCCGTCCCCTGCCGCTGACCGTGGGCGCCGCCATCACCGCCCTGGAGGGCGCCGCGCTGGCCGTCGTCGGCGTCTGGGACATGGTGTCCGCGCTGTCCGGCCAGTCCAAGCAGCTCGCCCTGAACGAGTTCGGCGGCCTGGTCATCGTGCTGCTCGGCGTGCTGCCGGTGCTGGCCGCCCGCGCACTGCTCAAGGAGCGCCGCTGGGGCCGCAGCCCGGCCGTGCTCACCAACTCGATCTGCCTGCCGATCGGGTACTACATGCTGGAGAGCGGCGGCGCGATGATCGGCGTCGGCGTGCTGGTCGGCCTGCTCGGGCTGGTCGGCATCGGCGCGCTGCTGAACCCGAAGTCGACGGCGGCCCTGTACGCCTCGCACGAGGGCTGAGCGCACAGGGCCGCCGGGGGTCGGCCGCCGGCTGGGCGGCCGTCAGTCCTACTCCTCCACCAGGAGCTTCTCCCGCAGCTGGGCCAAGGTCCGGGCCAGCAGGCGGGACACGTGCATCTGGGAGATCCCCACCTCGGCGGCGATCTGCGACTGGGTCATGTTCCGGAAGAACCGCAGCACCAGGATCTTCTGCTCCCGGGGCGGCAGTTGGGCCAGCAGCGGCTTGAGCGACTCGCGGTACTCGACGCCCTCCAGCGCCTCGTCGGTGGCGCCGAGGGTGTCCGCCACGGCCGGCGACTCGTCGTCGCTGTCCGGGACGTCCAGGGACAGCGTGGAGTACGCGTTGGCGGACTCCAGGCCCTCCAGGACGTCCTCCTCGGAGATCCCCAGGTGCTCGGCGAGCTCGTGCACCGTGGGGGAGCGCCCGTGCCGCTGGGAGAGCTCGCTGGTCGCCGTGGTGAGCGACAGCCGCAGCTCCTGGAGGCGGCGCGGCACCCGGACCGCCCAGCCCTTGTCACGGAAGTGCCGTTTGATCTCGCCGACGATGGTCGGCGTGGCGTAGGTGGAGAACTCGACCCCGCGCTCGTGGTCGAAGCGGTCCACCGACTTGATCAGGCCGATGGTGGCGACCTGGGTCAGGTCGTCCAGCGGCTCGCCCCGGTTGCGGAACCGCCGGGCCAGGTGCTCGACCAGCGGGATGTGCATCCGCACCAGCTGGTTGCGCAGCTCGACGCGCTCCGGGGAGCCGTCGGGCAGCGCGGACAGCCGGACGAACAGCGCGCGGGCCGCCTCCCGGTCCGGTGCGCCCGAGCGGTGCGGGGCCGGGGCCGGCGCCTGGGTGGGCACCGCGGTGCGCAGGTCCGCGGCCTCGTCCGCCGGATCGGACGGGGGCGGGGATGCGGGCGACGGTTCAGACGTCGGCTCGGTCGGGTGGCTCATCCGGTGGGCGTCCTTCGGGTGCGCATCGTCGTTGGCGGCGAGGCCAGGAACGCTCGCCTGGGTCGGTACGGCAGGTCCCGCCGTCGCGAGGCCGGTACGGTCCAGATCACTCACGGCCATTCCCCCGTTCCGTTCCGGGAGCACCGGGGCCCTCGGGCCCCGGCATCGTCTCGTTGGTCGTACCGCGTGGGGGGCGGTACCGGGCGCCGCCCGCGCGGCCCCTGATCGGGGACCGGGCGGACGGCCCTTGTGCGGTGCTGGTCGACGCCCCGGCTAGTGGGCGACGGGGCCGCCGCGCTTCTTGTGCAGGCTGATCGACACGGTCTTGTCCTCGCCGACCGAGGAGTCGACCTCGCCGGCCAGGGCGGAGAGCACCGTCCAGGCGAAG
Organism: Kitasatospora sp. NPDC088779; assembly: GCF_040685395.1. Classification (NCBI taxonomy): domain Bacteria; kingdom Bacillati; phylum Actinomycetota; class Actinomycetes; order Kitasatosporales; family Streptomycetaceae; genus Kitasatospora; species Kitasatospora sp. NPDC088779. The sequence goes on from NZ_JBFBHW010000010.1 coordinate 73,794, forward strand.
GTGTCCCGTTCGGGTGCCTTCCCGTCGGTGGTGGGGGCGGCGACGGTCACCTTCAGCGAGTCGCCGACCAGCCGGAACTCGCAGGTCAGGACGGAGCCGGGCACCGCCTGCTGGAGCAGGATGGCGCAGGCCTCGTCGACCGCGATCCGCAGGTCCTCGATCTCGTCGAGGGTGAAGTCGAGCCGCGCCGCCAGGCCGGCCGTCGCTGTTCGCAGGACCGAGAGGTAGGCACCCGCCGCGGGCAGCCGGACCTCCACGAAGTCCTGCACTCCGGGCTCGCCGTCGATCTGGGACACCCTCACCTCCTGGGTGACGCGCTGTGCTTCCGGGCCGGTGGCCGCGGCACTGTCTGTTGCTTGGCTCAACTGCTTCGCCCCAACTGTCCAGAGGGGTGGTGCGGTACGTACCGGTCATACCCTTCGCGGGGCGACCGGACGCCGCGTATCCGCCTGAGACCTTACCGCCTTCCGCACGCCGGCCGGGGCTCGGGAGTCACTCATGGTAAGCCATCGCGACGCAGGGTGGCAGGGGTTCGGGCGGTCCGTTCAGTGACCGCCGGCGGCGGCGGCGAGCGCCTCGCCGGTGAGCCGGTAGACGGTCCAGTCGTCCATCGGCACCGCGCCGAGGGACTTGTAGAAGTCGATCGAGGGCGTGTTCCAGTCGAGCACCGACCACTCCACCCGCGCGTAGCCGCGCTCGACGGCGATCCGCGCCAGTTCCAGCAGCAGCGCCTTGCCGTGGCCGCCACCGCGGGACAGCGGGCGGACGTACAGGTCCTCCAGGTAGATCCCGTGGGTGCCGCGCCAGGTCGAGAAGTTGAGGAACCAGACCGCGAAGCCGACCGGCTCGCCGGTGGCGTCGTCCTCGGCGATCAGGGCGAACAGCGCGGGGTTGGCGCCGAAGAGGGCGTCACGCAGCTGCTCCTCGGTGGCCACGGCCTCCTGCGGGGCCTTCTCGTACTCCGCGAGCTCGCGGATCAGGGCGAGGATGACGGGAACGTCGGTCACGACGGCGGTGCGGATCATGCCGCGAGCCTACTGCGCGTCCCCGCCCCCGGCCCAGGCCCGGATCGGGGCCCGGGCCGGGGGCGGGCGGGTCAGCGGGCGGGGACGCTGCGCAGGTAGTCGGCCAGCGCGGTGATCGCGGCCGGGTTGCGCGGGCTCTCCACCAGGTCGACGTAGTCCAGGACGAAGATCCGGTCGCTCCTGACCGCCGAGACGCCGGCCAGCGGCGGGAAGGACTTCAGGAAGGCGCGCTTGGCGTCGGCGCCGGTCTCGCCGTAGTTGTTGATCAGGATCACCTCGGGGTCGCGCTGGACCACGCTCTCCCAGCCGACGGTGACCCAGGTGTCCGCGAGGTCGCCCATCACGTTGGTCCCGCCGGCCTTGGCGATGATCTCGTCGGCCGCGGCGAACTTCCCGGCGGTGTACGGCTTGTCCTGCCCGCTGTCGTACAGGAACACGGACGGCCGGCGCTCGGGCTGCGGGGCGGCGGCGACCTTCGCCTTGAAATCGGCGACCAGCTTGTCCGCCCGGTCGCGGACGTCGAAGATCTCGCCGAGGTTGGCCAGGTCGGTGTAGAGCGCGTCCAGCGGGGACATCACGCCGCGCTCGGTGCCCTTGCCGCTGCGGCAGGACTCGCTGAGCACGTACGAGGGGATGCCGAGGTCCTTGAGCGCCTGCGGGGTGAAGCCGCGGCCCTCGTCGAAGCCGTAGTGCCAGCCGGCGAAGACCAGGTCGGCCTTGGCGCCCAGCACGATCTCCTTGGTGATCTCCTTCTTGGAGAGCCACACGGTCTGCTGGTAGCCGTCCTTCCAGGCGACCTGGTCGACCCGGCCCTTGTCGTCGGGCATCACGTAGCCGGCCATCCGGTCGGCCAGGCCGAGGGCGAGCATCAGCTCGGTGATGCCGACGTCGTTGGTCACCGTCCGGGCGGGCTTCTGCGGGAAGGTGAGCTTGGTGCCGCAGTTCTCCACGGTCACCGGGTAGTGGGCGGAGGCGGCGGTGGCGTCGCCGCTCGGGGCGATCTCGGCGCCGCAGGCGGTGAGCCCGAGGGTGAGCAGGGCGGTGATGGCAACGGCCTTGGTGCGCACGGGGGTTCCTTCGGGGGGTGGGTCAGATCCGGTCGAAGAGCAGTTGGACGGCGCCGGTCACCGGGTGCCGGACGGGGGTGGCCCGGACGCCGAACACCTCGGCCAGCAGGGCGGGTCGGAGCACCTCGGCGGGCGGCCCCGAGGCGACGATCCGGCCGGCCCGCAGCACGTACAGCAGGTCGCAGTGGCCGGCCGCCAGGTTGAGGTCGTGCAGCGCGGTGAGCACCGTCGGGCCGGCCTCCCGGACCAGCGCCAGCACGTCCAACTGGTGGCCGATGTCCAGGTGGTTGGTGGGCTCGTCCAGCACCAGCAGCCGGGGCTCCTGGACCAGCGCGCGGGCGATCAGCACCCGCTGCTTCTCGCCGCCGGACAGGCTCAGGAAGCCCCGCCCGGCCAACTGTTCGGCGCCGACCTTGCGCAGCGCCTCCGTGCAGCGCGCGTGGTCGTCCGCACCCGGGCCGCCCAGCCCGCGCCGGTGCGGCAACCGGCCCATGGCGACCACCTCGGCCACCGTGAAGTCGAACTCGGCGGAGTGCTCCTGGGGGAGTGCGGCCACCCGCCGGGCGGCCTCGCGCGCGGTCAGCGCGTGCAGGTCCGCGCCGTCCAGCCGGACGGCCCCGGCGGCCGGCCGCAGCGCCCGGTAGACGCAGCGCAGCAGCGTCGACTTGCCGCTGCCGTTGGGCCCGACCAGTCCGACCACCTGCCCGGCGGCGGCGTCCAGGGCGACGTCGTGGACCAGCCGGGCGCCGGCCAGCTCGACCGAGACGGAGTCCAGGGCGAGATCCATCAGCGGCCTCCGAAGGAATAGCCGCGACGGCGCATCAGCAGCAGGAAACAGGGCACCCCGAGCACCGCGGTGACCACCCCGACCGGCAGTTCGGCGGGCGCCAGCAGGGTGCGCGAGACGATGTCCACCCAGACCAGCAGCAGCGCCCCGGCGAGCGGCGCGACCAGCAGCACCCGGCGGTGCCCGGCGCCGACCAGCATCCGGGCCAGGTGCGGCACCATCAGCCCGACGAAGCCGATCGCCCCGCTGACGGCCACCACCGTGCCGGTGACGGCGGCGGTCACCACGAACAGCTCGCGGCGCAGCCGGTCCGGGTCCACGCCCAGCGAGGCGGCCGTCTCGTCGCCCATGGCGAGCGCGTCCAGCCGGCCGGCGGCGCAGGCCAGGTACGCCAGGCCGGCCAGCACGGTGGCGGCGGCGATCGGCACCGAGCCCCAGGTGGCGCCGCCGAGGCTGCCGAGCAGCCACATCATGGCGTCCCGGGCGGCCTCGCCTCGGGCGGCCGCGAAGACCATCAGCGCGGTGACGGCGGAGAAGCCGTAGGAGAGCGCGGTGCCGGTGAGCACCAGCCGCAGCGGGGTGAGCCCGTAGGCCGTGCGCGCCGCGAGGTAGACCAGCACCATGGCGACCAGCGCGGAGCCGAACGCGGAGGCCGAGATCGCCCACACCCCGAGCGAGGCGAAGGCGCCGAGCAGCAGCACGGCGTTGGCGCCGACGGCCGCGCCGGAGGAGATGCCGAGCACGAACGGGTCGGCCAGCGCGTTGCGCACCAGGGCCTGGACGGCGACCCCGGTGGCGGCCAGCCCGGCGCCGACCACCGAGGCCAGCACGGCGCGCGGCAGCCGGATCTCCCAGACGATCGCGTAGGCGGCGGCCTCGTCCGCCTCCAGCCGTCCGCCCGTCAGCCCGGCGGCCAGCAGCCGCATGGCGCGGGGCAGGCCGATCCCGGAGGCGCCCAGCGCCACGCCGCAGAGCAGCGAGAGCAGCAGGGCGGCGGCCAGGCCGACGGCGAGCGGGAGGGCGGGTATTCGGCGGGCGGGCGGGCTCGTTGCGCCACTGCCCGCGGCTGCGGTGCTGCTCACGGTGCGCCTTGCCTCGGGCCGCGGGTGCGCGGGGGCGGCACCGGTCGGGCGCGGGCCCGGGCGCCATCCCCTCGCAGTCCACGGCGAGTTGTCGGGAGTTCAGCGGCCGGGGGCGATCGGGCTGGCGCGGCCCCGGGGCCGTGCTCACCGTTGCGGGTCAGCGCCGGATTCACACCGGACTTCCCCCTCGGACGCCCTGGCAGCATAACAGCCACTCAGGCTAGGCAACCCTTACCGGGCTCGGATGGGGCGTGAACGCACGACCGCCCCCGTCCGGGCTCGCGGACGGGGGCGGTCGGGTGGCGACGCGTCAGGCTCAGGCCTGCTTGGTCTCCCAGAAGATCTTGTCGACCTCGGCGATCAGGTCCAGCAGGGCCTGGCCGGTGGCGGGGTCGGTGGACGCCTTGGCGGCCGAGGCGGCCTTCAGGGTGTCGTTGATCAGCTGGTGCAGCTGCGGGTACTTCTCGAAGTGCGGGGCCTTGAAGTAGTCGCTCCACAGCACCGAGATGTGGTGCTTGACGGCCTCGGCACGCTGCTCCTTGATGATCAGGGCGCGGGTGCGGAAAGCCGGGTCCTCGTTGGCCTGGTACTTCTCCTGGGTGCCCTTGACCGACTCGGCCTCGATCCGGGCCTGCGCCGGGTCGTACACGCCGCAGGGCAGGTCACAGTGGGCGTGGGCGGTGGCGCGCGGTGCAAACAGACGAGAGAACATGGGAGTCCTTCCTTAGATCGTCTTCCCGCGCCCGAGATTACCCTTCCGCACCCGGGGTTTCGCGATCGGGCGGTGGGCCTAGGGCAAAAGGCGGACCCGGAACCGGGGTAATCCGGACATCGAACGGATCGAACGGGGTGACGGTCCGTACGGCAGACTGGGACCGGGCGGTCCGGGAGGAGGAGTCGTGGCGCGGAGCACGGAACCGGCGGACGCGGAACCGATGGGCACGGAACCCCGGGGCCGGGGCCGGGGCGGCGGCGCGGTGCCGTTCGGGCTGGTCGACGTGGCGGGCCCGTCGATGGTCCCGACCCTGCGCGAGGGCGACCAGTTGCTGGTGCGCTACGGCGCGCCGATCCGGCCCGGCGCGGTGGTGCTCTTCCGGCACCCCTTCCAGCAGGACCTGCTGGTGGTGAAGCGGGCCGCCGAGCGGCGTCCGAGGGGCTGGTGGCTGCTGTCCGACAACCGGCCGGTGGACAGCGACAGCCGCAGCTACGGCCCGGTCCCGGACGAGCTGGTGCTCGGCCGGGTGCTGCTGCGGCTGCGCCCGCGCCCGGCCTGGCTGGCGCCGGGGCGGCGGCTGGAGCGGCTGCTGCTGGGCACCCGGCTGGCCCGGGTGCCGGGTCTGGCCCGCCGCCTGGGCGTCTGGGCGGACGAGCTCTGACCCCCTGGGCCCGGCCCGGACAGGACCTAGCCGGCGGCGCCGAGTGCCGCGGCCTCGGCCTCCTGGCGCTTGCGGGCCCGGTACGCGGCGACGTTGGCGCGGGTCGCGCAGCGGTCCGAGCAGTAGCGGCGGGAGCGGTTGGTCGAGGTGTCCAGGTAGGCGTTGCGGCAGGGCGCGGCCTGGCAGATGCCGAGCCGGTCGGCGCCCAGCTCGGTCAGGTGGACGGCCAGGCCCATGCAGGCGACCGCGCTGAAGTGCGCGGTGGCGGTGGGCGAGTTGTCGGCCAGGTGCAGGTGCCAGCGCGGCCGGCCGGCGTCGTCCAGGTAGTCGTGCCCGGAGACCAGCGGGCTGACCGGGTACTCCATCAGCAGGCTGTTCAGCAGGTCGACGCCCCGGATCTCGTCGCCCTCGGCGGCGGCCTCGAAGACCCCGCGCAGCCTGGTCCGCACCGCCCGCAGCCGGGGCAGGTCGGACTCGTCGGCCTGTGCGGCGGCCCGTGAGGAGTCGGAGAACAGGCCGCGCACCGCGTCCACGGACGTCAGCGTGTCGGTGCCGCGCCCGGGCTCCTCGGTGTTCACCAGCCGAACGGCGAGATCGGCGTACGAGGCGAGCTCCACGGAGGTCCTTCCAGAAGGTCGGTAACGGGCTGATTGCGTCCAGCCTATTACCTGGGTGGGGAAAACGTCGGCGCCCGGCAGGAGCAGCCTGCCGGGCGCCGGTCGGTACGGTTCTACAGCACCTTGGAGAGGAAGGCGCGGGTGCGCTCGTGCCGGGGGTCGGTGAGCACCTCGCGGGGGTTGCCGGACTCGACCACCACGCCGCCGTCCATGAACACCAGCGCGTCGCCGACCTCGCGGGCGAAGCCCATCTCGTGGGTGACGACCACCATGGTCATGCCCTCCTCGGCGAGGCCGCGCATGACGTCGAGGACGTCGCCGACCAGTTCGGGGTCGAGCGCCGAGGTGGGCTCGTCGAACAGCATCAGCTTGGGCTTCATGGCCAGCGCGCGGGCGATCGCGACGCGCTGCTGCTGGCCGCCGGAGAGCTGGGAGGGGTAGTTCTTCGCCTTGTCGGCGAGGCCGACCCGCTCCAGCAGGACCATCGCCCGCTCCCGGGCGGCGGCCTTGCTCTCGCCCTTGACCTGGACCGGGGCCTCCATGACGTTCTCGACGGCCGTCATGTGCGGGAACAGGTTGAAGCGCTGGAAGACCATGCCGATGTCGCGCCGCTTGACGGCGACCTCGCGGTCCTTGAGCTCGTAGAGCTTGTCGCCCTTCTGCTGGTAGCCGACCAGTTCGCCGTCCACCCAGAGGCGTCCGCCGTTGATCTTCTCCAGGTGGTTGATGCACCGCAGGAAGGTCGACTTGCCGGAGCCGGAGGGGCCGATCAGGCAGAACACCTCGCCCTGCTTGACCTCCAGGTCGATGCCCTTGAGCACGTGCACGGAGCCGTAGGACTTGTGGACGCCCTCGGCGCGCACCATCGGCTGTCCGGTGGCGGCGGCCGGGGTCTTGCTCAGGTCGGTCATACGTGACCACCTCCCTCGAGCCCCGGGACGACGTCGGCGCCGGTCTTCGGGGCGGGCTTCCCGGCGAACAGGCCCCGCAGCCGCTGCAACGGGGTGGGCGGGAGGGTCCGGTTGGAGCCGCGGGCGTAGTAGCGCTCGATGTAGTACTGGCCGATGGTCAGCAGCGAGGTGAAGAACAGGTACCAGAGGCTGACCACGATCAGCAGCGGGATGTTCTGGTAGTTCCGGGAGTAGATGACCTGACCGGCCCGGAAGATCTCCTCCAGGGAGATCACGCTGACCAGCGAGGTGGTCTTGAGCATCGAGATGGTCTCGTTGCCGGTCGGCGGGATGATCACCCGCATGGCCTGGGGCAGGACGATCCGGCGCATGGTCTGGAACCGGCTCATGCCGAGCGCGTGGGCGGCCTCGGTCTGGCCCTCGTCCACCGACTGGATGCCGCCGCGGACGATCTCCGCCATGTAGGCGGCCTCGTTGAGGCCGAGGCCCAGCAGGGCGGCGACGAAGGTCGGGATCAGGACGTTGGTGTCCGCGGACCAGAACTCCGGCCCCCACGGGACGCCGATCGACAGCTTGGCCCAGATCAGGCCGAGGAAGTTCCAGAACACCAGCTGCACCAGCACCGGGGTGCCGCGGAAGACCCAGATGTACATCCAGGCGGTGCCGGAGAGCAGGGGGTTCGGGGACAGGCGCATCACGGCGAGGACGATGCCGCCGATCACGCCCATCAGCATGGAGAGGACGGTCAGTTCCAGCGTGACGACCATGCCGTGCACGATGCTGTCGTGGAACAGGTACTGCCCGACGATGTCCCACTTGAAAGCGGGGTTGGTGAAGAGGGCGCTCAGCAGCATCGCCGCGAGCAGGGCGATGACGACGGCGCCCACCCAGCGTCCGGGGTGGCGGACCGGGACGGCCTTGATGGTCTCAGGCCGTCCCTCCTCCGCCTTCCCCTTGTCCAGAGAGTTCACGGTGTGGCCTCGGGGGAGAGATGGAGCAGGCGGACGGTCAGTTCACGGCGCCGTTGACGGTCGACTTGTCGAGGGCGCCGGACTCGACGCCCCACTTGGTGAGGATCTGCTTGTAGGTGCCGTCGTCGATCAGCGACTGGACGGCGCCCTGGATCGCGGGGGTGAGCTTGGAGCCCTTGGCGACGGCGACGCCGTAGGGGGCCACGCCGTAGGTGGAGCCGAGCTTCTCCAGCTGGCCGCCGGCCTGCTTGATCGCGTAGTCGACGACCTGGGAGTCGGCCATCATCGCCTGGTCGCGGCCGGAGACGACGGCGTTGGTGACGTCCGTCTGGAGGTCGAACTTGTCGCCGTCGTTCTGGATGCCCGGCTTCCCGTTCTTGGCGCAGTCCGGGTTGCGGGTGTCCTTGATCTCGTCGGCCTGGGTGGTGCCGGTCTGGACGGCGACCTTCTTGCCGCACAGGTCGGCGGGGTCGACCTTGTCGGGGTTGCCCTTCTTGACCGCGATGGCGCTGCCGGAGTTGAAGTAGGTCACCATGTCGACGATCTGCTCGCGCTCCTTGTTGTCCGTGAAGGACGACATGCCGAGCTGGAACTTGTTCGACTGGATGCCGGGGATGATCGCGGTGAAGCCGGAGTCCTGGACGTCGGCCTTCAGTCCGAGCTTGGCCGCGATGGCGTTGGCCAGGTCCACGTCCATGCCGATGACCTTGCCGCTGTCGTCCTTGAACTCGTCCGGCGCGTACGAGGCGTCCGCGCCGACCACGAGCTTGCCGGAGGACTTGACGTCGGCGGGGACGAGGGCGGCGAGCTTGTCGTCGGCCTTGACCGCGTTGACGGTCGCGGAGGCGTTGGGCGCGCCGCTGCCACCGTCGCTCTTGCTGCTGCTGCAGCCGGTCAGGACGAGGGTGACGGAGGCGGCAACCGCGCCGGCCGCGAGAAGCCGGGTGCGCTGGGTACGGGCGGTCATGAGGGGGATCTCCTCCTGAGGGAGAGGGGCGGGCGGAGCGCGCCGCGGGGGCGGCACACCGGGGTGGCAGGGCCGTGCGGCGCTGTACGGGTGTATTTCGCTGTACGTCGTCGTACGTGCAGGGCCGGGTGGTGCGATGCCTGCGCGGCAGGGCCGCCCAGGTTGCTACGGGGTACTGCTTCCGCCACCCTCCGCCGAGGTGGACGTCGAGCGAACCGCCTCGACCAGTGGCCGGCTCGATCCGAGATGGGGGGAATCCTGCCATCTGTGGACGGTCGGATGGCCCTCATCCAGATCAAAATCGGATAACGAGGGCCCGGGCTGTCCGCTATTCGGACTTATTCCGTGTTCCTGTCACTCCGTGCATAAGTATGCAGATCCCCCCGCCCGGTGCCCGGAGGCCCGCCGCCCCGGCTCGGATGCCGCCGTCGACCACGGCGCAGGGGTGTGCGGCCGCCACGGTGACGCGCGGGTGTACGCGAAATGGCGGACACGCGATCCGGCCATCCCGCCCTGCCGGGCCCGGCGGCGGGTGTGTCAGAATTCGGTACCGGGTGACCCCCGAACGCTCGAACCAGACCGACGAGTCCCGACAGGCTCGGGGTGTCCGGGAACGGAAGTCATCACGTGGCTCCGTATCCGGGACGCCGACTCCCCAGCGCGTCTGCGTTCACTCCTGCGGGTGCGCGTGCCGCCATCACCGTTGCCGCCGCCGGAGCCCGGCGCTTCCGACGCCGGGCCCCAGTGACGCGACAGCTCGGCGATGAACTGCACGTGACGAGGACGAAAAGGCATAGGTGCGATGCCTTGGTCCGTCCTACGCTCGGCCCGGAAGCACTACGCGGACCAACAAGACCCATAAAACCCTCATCCGAGGGCGCCGCCCGACGGCAGCGCCCCGACCCAGCCCCCGGGTCCGCTTCGGCGTACCCGGTTTCCGGTTTCCGGACGGGTCGTCCTGTCCGTCGGTCGCGCACCCTCGCCAGATCAATGACGAAGAGGTCATCGTGGCAGCGGAGATCATCAGCAGCACCCAGGACACCGTCGATCCGGTCGACGCCGTTTTCGCGCTCCACCGCGGCGGCAAGATGGAGATCCGGGCGACCGTCCCGGTGCGCGACGCGGACGACCTGTCCCTCGCCTACACGCCCGGTGTCGCCCGCGTCTGCACGGCCATCGCCGAGCAGCCGGAGCTGGTCAACGACTACACCTGGAAGTCCAACACCGTCGCCGTGGTCACCGACGGCACCGCCGTGCTGGGCCTCGGCGACATCGGCCCGGAGGCCTCCCTGCCCGTGATGGAGGGCAAGGCCATCCTGTTCAAGCAGTTCGGCGGCGTGGACGCGGTGCCGATCGCGCTCGCCTGCACCGAGGTCGACGAGATCGTCGAGACCGTGGTGCGGCTGGCGCCCTCCTTCGGCGGCGTCAACCTGGAGGACATCTCCGCCCCCCGCTGCTTCGAGATCGAGCGCCGGCTCCAGGAGGCCGTGGACATCCCGGTCTTCCACGACGACCAGCACGGCACCGCGATCGTCACCACCGCCGCCCTGTGGAACGCGGCCAAGGTGACCGGCCGTGAGATCGGCTCGCTGCGGGCCGTCATCTCCGGCGCCGGCGCGGCCGGCATCGCCATCGCCAAGATGCTGGTGGCGGCGGGCATCGGCGACGTCGCGGTCTGCGACCGCAAGGGCGTGGTGTACGACGGCCGCGGCGACCTCACCGACGTCAAGGCCGAGATCGCCGAACTGACCAACCGCACCGGGCTCAGGGGCACCCTGGCCGACGCGCTGGCCGGCGCCGACGTGTTCATCGGCGTCTCCGGCGGCACCGTGCCGGAGGAGGTCGTCGCGACCATGGCCGCGGGCGCGTTCATCTTCGCGATGGCCAACCCCACCCCGGAGATCCACCCCGAGGTCGCGCACAAGTACGCGGCGGTCGTCGCCACCGGGCGCAGCGACTTCCCGAACCAGATCAACAACGTGCTGGCCTTCCCCGGCATCTTCGCCGGCGCCCTCCAGGTGCGGGCCAGCCGGATCACCGAGGGCATGAAGCTGGCCGCCGCCAAGGCACTGGCCGGTGTCGTCGCCGACGAGCTGACGCCGCAGAAGGTCATCCCCTCGCCGTTCGACGAGCGGGTCGCCCCGGCGGTCACCAAGGCCGTCGCCGAGGCCGCCCGGGCCGAGGGCGTGGCCCGGATCTGACGATCCGGTCGCCGCTGCCGGGCAGGACCCGGCGGGAGCGGCGCCGCCGACACGGCCGGGGCCGGGACACGCGTCACACCCGCGCGTGGTTCCCGGCCCCGGCCGGCGCGGCTATCGTCCGCAGCATGTTTGCTGCCTACGCCGCACGTATCGACGCCGATGACCCGCTCAGCGGACTGGAGTTGGGTGAACTCCCCGAGCCGCAGGCCCGCCCCGGATGGAGCGTGGTCACGGTCAGGGCCGCCAGCCTCAACCACCACGACCTGTGGTCGCTGCGCGGGGTCGGCCTGCCCGCCGGACGGCTGCCGATGATCCTCGGCTGCGACGCCGCCGGTGTCGACGAGCACGGCAACGAGGTCGTCCTCCACTCGGTGATCGGCCAGAGCGGCCACGGGGTGGGCCCGGACGAACCCCGGTCCATCCTGACCGAGCGCTACCAGGGCACCTTCGCCCAGCAGGTGGCCGTGCCCACCTGGAACCTGCTGCCCAAGCCCGCCGAACTCAGCTTCGAAGAGGCCGCCTGCCTGCCCACGGCCTGGCTGACGGCCTACCGGATGCTGTTCACCAACGCCGGGGTCAAGCCCGGTGACACCGTCCTGGTGCAGGGCGCGGGCGGCGGCGTGGCGACCGCGCTGATCGTCCTCGGCAAGGCCGCCGGGCTGCGGGTCTGGGTCACCGGCCGGGACGAGGCCAAGCGCCGCCGGGCGGTCGAACTCGGCGCCGACGCCGCCTTCGAGAGCGGCGCCCGGCTGCCCGCCCGGGTGGACGCGGTGATGGAGACGGTCGGCGCCGCGACCTGGGCGCACTCGGTGAAGGCGCTGCGCCCGGGTGGCACCGTCGTCATCTCCGGTGCCACCTCCGGCCCCAACCCGAGCGCCACCGAGCTGAACCGGATCTTCTTCCTGGAGCTCAAGGTGGTCGGCTCGACGATGGGCACCAAGGAGGAACTGGCCGGGCTGCTCTCGCTGTGCGCGACCAGCGGCGTCCGGCCGGTGATCGACTCGGTGCTGCCGCTGGCAGAGGCCCGGGACGGCTTCGCGCGGCTCGCCAAGGGCGACGTCTTCGGCAAGATCGTGCTGACGCCGTGACGCCGTGACGCCGTGACGCCGTGACGCCGTGACGCCGTGACGCCGTGACGCCGTGACGTCTTGCGGCCCTGGCGCCGTCCGGCTCTGACGCCGGTGCGGCCCTGACGCGGACCGGCCCGGCACGCTCCGTGGAGCGTGCCGGGCCGGTGGTGGTCCGGCGGCCTGCCGGTCAGCCGAGCAGGCGCTTCAGCCGCTCGCCGGCCGAGCCCAGCACCGAGCGGGCCTCGGCCAGCTTGTCGCTGCTCACGCCGCCGTCCCGGGCCGCGTCGCGGACCTGGTCGCGGAAGCGGTCGAGCAGCCGCTCCAGTTCGCGGGCCGGGTCGCCGGCCGGGTCGGTCCGCGCCCACGGCGGCAGGTCGGCCGCGGCGGTCGGCGTGGTCGGCTCGTCCTTGTCCAGGTCGATCCGGGTGACGGTGACCTCCTCGGCCGGCCCGTCGGCCGACTGGCCCCAGCGGGCCGCGTCGGCCAGCCCGGACAGGCCCTTGGTCAGCTCGGCCAGGCCCTCGGCCAGGCCGGTCGGCCAGTCGCCCTTCGCGGCGTGCTCGCGCACCTGCTGCTCGACCCGGCGCTTGATCCGCAGCGCCTCCTGCTGAGCGGCCGTCCGCGAGGCCTTGGCCTGCTCGCGCAGCCTGCGGGCCTCCTCCTCGGCGGCCTTCGCCTTGGCCTTGGCGGCCTTCTCCTGCTCCCGGGCGCGCTTGGCCTGGTCCTTGGCCTGCCGCTTGAACTGGGCGAACTCCTCCTTGGCGCGCTGCCAGGACTCGTTGTCGCCCCACGGTCCGGACCACGGGTCCCCGCCCTCGGCGCGGTCCGGCCGGGGGGCCTGCCGGGCGGCCTGCCACAGTTCCTCGCGCAGGTCCTTGGCGCTGTCCCGGACGTCCTCGCGGATCGCCCCGGCCAACTGCGCCACGGAGTCGTGGATCTCCACTTCCAGGTCGTCCAACTCGCCCTGTCGGGCTTCCAGTTCGGCGCGCCCGGCGTCGGTCAGCCGGTAGACCTTGCGGCCGCCCTCGGTGCTGTGGGTGACCAGGCCCTCCTGCTCCAGCTTGGCGAGCCGGGGGTAGACCGTCCCGGCGGAGGGCGCGTACAGGCCCTGGAAGCGCTCCTCCAGCAGGCGGATCACCTCGTAGCCGTGCCGCGGGGCCTCGTCGAGCAGCTTCAGCAGGTAGAGCCGGAGCCGGCCGTGGCCGAACACGGGCGTCATCTCACGCCTCCTTGGTGAGGTCGGGCTTGCCGAGTCCGGCCGGGAGCTCCTTGACGACCACCGGCGCCTCGTCCTCGGGGTCGGGGCGGCGCAGCACGGTGACGCCGCCGGAGACGGTGGTCACGGCGAGGCTGCCCCGGCCGTCGCCGAGCTGGCCGGACAGGCGCTTGGCGCCCCAGCTGCCGCTGAGCTTGAGGCCGTCGAAGGTGCTGGAGATGTCGCCGCTGGTGGAACCGGCCTCGACCTTGGCGTCGGCCAGCGACGGGATCCGGATGACGACCGGGCCGCTGACGGTGGTGACCTTGACGTCGGCCGGGTTGGCGACGTCGAGGTCCAGGGTGACGGCGCCGGTGACGGCGTTGGCCTGGACCCGGTCGGCGGTGCCGGCGACGACGGTGAGCTGGCCGGAGACGGTGTTGACCTTGAGCTGGCCGGCCACCGACTGGGCGTCGACGTCGCCGGTGACGGTGTTGGCCTCGGTGCGGCCGGTCAGGCCGACCAGGGTGGCGTCGCCGCTGGCGCTCTGCACCGAGACGTGGCCGGTGATCCCGGAGACGGTGGCGTCGGCCGAGACGGTGCCGACCTTGACCTCGGCGTCGGCCGGGACGGTCAGGGTGACGCCGGCGACGCGCTTGCGCTTGAAGGAGCTGAAGAAGCCCTTGACCGCGTCGACCGACTTGAGCCGGTCGCCGAACTCGCCCCAGCTGTTGATGTCCTTGTAGGTGACCGTCAGGACGCCGTCCACCAGGGTCACGTGCAGCGGCTCGCCCTGGAGCTCGGTGACCTCCAGGCGGGCCGGGCCCTCGGCCGCCACCACGTTCACCGTGCCCTCGATGATCCGCACGTGCAGCGCCCGGACCGCCTCGTCGATGGTGATCCTCTCGGGTCCCTCGACCGTCCACTGGCTCATCTCTGCCGCCTCCCGTTGCCGATCGCGATGTATCGCGTTCTCTTCCAAAGACGATATATCGCGTGACGCGCAAGTCAAGCGCGCCGTCCCGGATCCCATCCCTGAGCCGTCCCGGAGCCGCCCCCGAGGCGCCCCCTACGGGCGGGCGCGGATACGTGAGGGGCCCGGCAGGCGATCGCCTCCCGGGCCCCTCATCAGCGGTTCAGTGCGACGGCACCGCACCGGTCACTCGTCGTCCTCGTCGTCGAGCCGGGCCAGCCAGGTGGCCAGCCGCTCGACGGGGATCTCGAAGTCCGGGTTGAGGTCGACGAACTCGCGCAGTCGCTCGGCCAGCCACTCGAAGGTGACCTCCTCGTCGCCGCGCCGGTTCTGCAGCTCCTCGATGCCGCGGTCGGTGAAGTACACGGGTTCACTCCGGTCCGATGGGGATTGACCTGGTCAGGATAGTCGGGGACGCCCGCGGCCCCCGTCTCCCAGGGGAGGACGGGGGCCGCGGGCGTCGGTGCTCCAGCGCCTCGGGGCGTCAGGGCCTCAGAGCGAGTAGACCTCTTCGATCAGCGCCTGCTGCTCGGCGGCGTGCCGCTTGGCCGAGCCGACCGCCGGGGACGAGGCCGTCGTGCGGGCGACGCGGCGCAGCCGCGAGCCGTTGGCGCTGCGGCCGACGACGACCTGGAGGTGGTCGACCAGGTTCATCGCGATGAACGGCCAGGCGCCCTGGTTGTCCGGCTCCTCCTGCGCCCAGACGAACTGGACGTCGTCGCCGTAGCGGGCGAGCTCCTCCTGGAGCTCGGCCACCGGCAGCGGGTAGAGCCGCTCGACCCGGACGATCGCGGTGTCGGTGACGCCGCGCTCGGTGCGGGCCGCCGCCAGGTCGTAGTAGAACTTGCCGGCGGTGATGACGACCTTGCGCACCTGCGCCGGGTCGACGGTGTTGTCACCGATGACCGGGCGGAAGGAGCCGGACAGGAACTCCTCGGTCGCACTCGCCGCGGCCTTGAGACGCAGCATCGACTTCGGGGTGAAGACGACCAGCGGCTTGTGGTGCGGGTTGTGCGCCTGCCAGCGCAGCAGGTGGAAGTAGTTCGACGGCAGGGTCG
The DNA here is from genome assembly GCF_040685395.1 of Kitasatospora sp. NPDC088779. Taxonomy (NCBI): domain Bacteria; kingdom Bacillati; phylum Actinomycetota; class Actinomycetes; order Kitasatosporales; family Streptomycetaceae; genus Kitasatospora; species Kitasatospora sp. NPDC088779. Next base: position 89,094 of record NZ_JBFBHW010000010.1, read on the forward strand.
GCATGGCGACCGTCATGTTGTTCTGCGCGCACAGCTGCAGGAAGCGCTCCGGGCGGGCGGACGAGTGGTCCGGGCCCTGGCCCTCGTAGCCGTGCGGCAGCAGCAGGGTGACGCCCGAGTGCTGGCCCCACTTCTGCTCGGCGGAGGCGATGTACTCGTCCACCACGGTCTGCGCGCCGTTGACGAAGTCGCCGAACTGCGCCTCCCACATGACCAGCGAGTTCGGGCGGGTCAGCGAGTAGCCGTACTCGAAGCCCATCGCCGCGTACTCCGACAGCAGGCTGTCGTAGACGGTGTAGCGGGCCTGGTCCTCGGTGAGGTACTGCAGCGGGGTGTAGTCCTCGCCGGTGTTGCGGTCGATCAGGACGGCGTGCCGCTGGCCGAAGGTGCCGCGGCGGCTGTCCTGGCCGGCCAGGCGGACCGGGTGGCCCTCCATGAGCAGCGAGCCGATGGCGAGGGTCTCGCCCGTCGCCCAGTCGATGGTGTTGTCCTCGACGGAGGCGGCGCGGCGCTGGAGCTGCGGCAGCAGGCGCGGGTGGACGGTCAGCCAGTCCGGCAGGTTGACCTGCGAGGCGGCGATCCGCTTGACCATCTCCTGGGAGATGCCGGTCTGGATGTTGACCGGGAAGTCGGCGACCGGCTTGCCGGCGGTGGCCGGGGCCGGGGTCTGGGCGGCGTCGCGGACCTCGGCGAAGACCTTCTCCAGCTGGCCCTGGAAGTCCTGGAGCGCCTGCTCCGCCTCTTCCATGGTGATGTCGCCGCGACCGATCAGGCCCTCGGTGTACAACTTGCGCACCGAGCGCTTCTTGTCGATCAGGTCGTACATCAGCGGCTGGGTGAACGACGGGTTGTCGGCCTCGTTGTGACCGCGGCGGCGGTAGCAGATGAGGTCGATCACGACGTCCTTGTGGAACGTCTGGCGGAACTCGAAGGCGAGCCGCGCGACGCGGACCACGGCCTCCGGGTCGTCGCCGTTCACGTGGAAGATCGGGGCCTCGATCATCCGGGCCACGTCGGTGCAGTACATCGAGGAGCGCGAGGACGCCGGGGCGGCGGTGAAGCCGACCTGGTTGTTGACCACCAGGTGGATCGTGCCGCCGGTGCGGTAGCCGCGCAGCTGCGACATGTTCAGGGTCTCCGCGACGACGCCCTGGCCGGCGAAGGCCGCGTCGCCGTGGATCTGGATCGGCAGCACCGGGAAGGTGGTGCCGCCCTGGTCCAGGATGTCCTGCTTGGCGCGGGCGATGCCCTCGACGACCGGGTCGACCGTCTCCAGGTGGGAGGGGTTCGCGGCGAGCGAGACCTTGATGGTCTCGCCGTCCAGGCCGGTGAAGGTGCCCTCGGAACCGAGGTGGTACTTCACGTCGCCGGAGCCGTGCATCGACTTCGGGTCGAGGTTGCCCTCGAACTCGCCGAAGATCTTGCCGTACGGCTTGCCGACGATGTTGGCCAGCACGTTCAGGCGGCCGCGGTGGGCCATGCCGATGACGGCCTCGTCGAGGCGGTGCTCGGCGGCGGCGTCGATGGTGGCGTCCAGCAGCGGGATGAGCGACTCGCCGCCCTCCAGCGAGAAGCGCTTCTGCCCGACGTACTTGGTCTGCAGGAAGGTCTCGAAGGCCTCGGCCGAGTTCAGCCGGCGCAGGATGCGCAGCTGCTCCTCGCGCTCGGGCTTGGAGTAGGGCTTCTCCAGGCGCTCCTGCAGCCACTTGCGCTGCTTCGGGTCCTGGATGTGCATGTACTCGACGCCGACGGTGCGGCAGTACGTGTTGCGCAGCAGGCCGAGGATGTCGCGGAGCTTCATCATCTTCTGGCCGCCGAAACCGCCGACCGCGAACTCGCGCTCCAGGTCCCACAGGGTGAGGCCGTGGGTGGTGACGTCCAGGTCGGGGTGCTTGCGCTGCTTGTACTCCAGCGGGTCCGTGTCGGCCATCAGGTGGCCGCGCACGCGGTACGCGTGGATCAGCTCCATGACGCGGGCGGTCTTGTTGACCTCGTCGTCGTGGGTGGTGGCGACGTCGGTGGCCCAGCGGACCGGCTCGTACGGGATCCGCAGCGACTCGAAGATCTCGTCGTAGAAGCCCTTCTCACCGAGGAGGAGGCGGTGGATCTCGCGCAGGAACTCGCCGGACGCCGCGCCCTGGATGACGCGGTGGTCGTAGGTCGAGGTCAGCGTCATGATCTTGGAGACGCCCAGGCGGGACAGGGTCTCCGGGGCGGAGCCCTGGAACTCGGCCGGGTACTCCATGGCGCCGACGCCGACGATGGTGCCCTGGTTCTGCATCAGGCGCGGCACGGAGTGCACGGTGCCGATGCCGCCGGGGTTGGTCAGCGAGACCGTGACGCCGGTGAAGTCGTCCATGGTCAGCTTGTTGGCGCGGGCCCGGCGGACGATGTCCTCGTAGGCCTGCCAGAAGCCGAAGAAGTCGAGGGTCTCGGCCTTCTTGATGGCCGCGACGACGAGCTGGCGGTCGCCGTTCGGCTTGACCAGGTCGATGGCCAGGCCGAGGTTGACGTGCTCGGGCTTGACCAGGAAGGCCTTGCCGTTCTCCACCTTGTAGCTGTAGTTCATGCCCGGGGCGGCCTTGATGGCCTGGACCAGGGCGTAGCCGATCAGGTGGGTGAAGGAGACCTTGCCGCCGCGGGCGCGCTGCAGGTGGTTGTTGATGACGATGCGGTTGTCGATCAACAGCTTCGCGGGTACCGCGCGGACCGAGGTCGCGGTCGGCACCTCCAGCGAGGCGTCCATGTTGGTGGCGACGGCCTTGGCCGGGCCGCGCAGCTGGATCAGCTCGGGGCCGGCGGGCGCGTCCGCCGCGGCGGCGGCCGGAGCGGCCGGAGCGGTCGGGGCGGCGGCCTTGGGGGCCGGGGCCGGGGGCGCGACGGGAGCTGCGGCGAGCGGCGCGGGGGCCGGCGCCGGAGCGGCCGGGGCGGCCGGTGCGGCGGGGGCGGTCGCGGCCGGAGCAGCAGCAGCGGGCGCGGGGGCAGCGGCAGGGGTCGGCGTGGGGCCGGCCTGGGTCGCGGCCTGGGTCACTGGGGTCACCTCGGTACCGGGCTTGTAGTCGGCGAAAAAGTCCCACCAGGCTCGGTCGACCGAGTTCGGGTCCTGGAGGTACTGCTGGTAGATCTCATCGACGAGCCACTCATTGGGACCGAAGCCAGTGGAGCTAGCCGAGCTATTGGGGGTTTCAGGGGACTGTGGCGACACGGCGGCAACCGCCCTCTTCCGCTTCCTTTTGGGATGTTTGGACAGCGGGGATTAAGGCTACGCCCCTGACCAGTGATCGCGCAGTCCCCGGGCCCCAGGCGTCGCCCAGATCACAGTCCTGACCTGCAGTTTGGCTGAAAATGTGCGTTAGAAAGCCGTATCTGAGGGGAAGCGATCGCCTCCACCCATAGGGCATATCCGAGCAAAACCGGACAAAGCCCCATGCGGATCATCCAATGATCTTCGTGTACGTCTGTGTCGCTTCTGTGACACATCCGACCCTCAGCGCTGCCCCGGCAGCCGGACCTCGATCCGGCAGCCGCGCGGCGACTCGGCGACCGCGATCCGACCGCCGTGCAGGTCCACCGCCCAGCGGGCGATGGCCAGGCCGAGGCCGGTGCCGCCGTCCGAGCCGGGCCCCTGGGCGGTCGCGGTGCCGCTGCGGCTGAACCGCTCGAACACCCGGCCGCGGTCGGCCGGCGGGATGCCCGGGCCCTCGTCCTCGACCTCCAGCAGCAGGCCGCCGGGCCCGCCGTCGGGCCGCGCGCGCACCGTCACGGTCCCGCCGGGCGGGGAGTGCTTGCAGGCGTTGTCGACCAGGTTGGCGACCACCTGGTGGAGCCGTTCCGGGTCCGCCACGCCGGTCAGGCCGGTCGGGCTGACCTCCAGCGCCAGCCGGACGTCGCCGCGCCGGGAGAACGCCCCGCCGGCCGTCGCGCCGTCCACGGTGACCCCGCGCAGCACGCCGTCCAGGAACTCGCGCACCTCGAAGGGGCGGGCGTCCAGGTCGACAACGCCGTCGTCGATCTTGGAGAGGTCCAGCAGGTGGGTGACCAGGCGGCCGAGCCGCTCGGTCTGCTCCAGGGCGGCCCCCAGGGTCGCCGGATTGGGCTGGACGACGCCGTCCACCACGTTCTCCAGCACGGCGCGCAGCGCGGCGATGGGCGTGCGCAGCTCGTGCGAGACGTTGGCGACCAGCTCGCGGCGGTGCCGGTCGGCGGCCCCCAGATCGGCGGCCATCTGGTTGAAGGTGGTCGCCAGTTCGCCGATCTCGTCGCGCGAGTTCACCTCGACCCGGCGGCTGTAGTCGCCGGAGGCCATCGCGCGGGCGGCGGCCGTCATCTCGCGCAGGGGGGCGGTCAGCCCGTGCGCGAGGAACTGCATGAAGAGCAGCGAGGCGATCATGGAGAAGACCATGATGATCCGGATCTGGGTCTCGGACCGGATCGCCACGACCACCATGCCGGTGGCCAGGAAGACGGAGACGATCACCAGCAGGGCGAGCTTGCCCTTGATCGAGCGGACCGGGTCGAGCGGCCGGATGTCGGCCCAGACCCGGCGGGCGGCGCGGGCGGCCAGCGTCTGCGACCGCGTGCCGCCGGTGTCCCCGTTGCGTTGCTGTGGAAAGGTCATTGGTCCCCTGTGATCCCCGCGTACGTCCCCCGCGTGGTGCGCGGCAGTTCGGGACACGGGCCCCCCGGAGGCCCGTCGCCCGAGGCTCGCCGCTAGGAGAGCGGGGCCTCCAGCGCGTACCCGACGCCGTGGACGGTACGGATCCAGCTCGCGCCGATCTTGCGGCGCAGCGCCTTGACGTGGCTGTCCACGGTGCGGGTGCCGGACGCGTCCGTCCAGTCCCAGACCTCGGCCAGCAGCTGCTCGCGGGTCAGCACGGCGCGCGGCTGCGCGGCCAGGCAGGCGAGCAGGTCGAACTCGGTGGGCGTCAGGTGGACGTCGCCCGAGGCGAGCCGGACCCGGCGCTGCACGTGGTCGATCTCCAGCTCGCCGAAGCGCAGCGAGCCGAGCGCGGGCGTGCGGGCCGCCTGCTGGGCGCGCTCGACGCGGCGCAGCAGCACGTTGACCCGGGCGGCCAGTTCGCGCATCGAGAACGGTTTGGTCATGTAGTCGTCGGCGCCCACGCCGAGGCCGACCAGCAGGTCCGTCTCGTCGTCGCGCGCGGTCAGCATCAGCACCGGCACCGGGCGCTGCGCCTGGATCCGGCGGCACACCTCAAGGCCGTCGAAGCCGGGCAGCATGATGTCGAGGACCACCAGGTCCGGCTGCCAGGTGTGGAAGCCGTCGACCGCGCCCGGCCCGTCGTGGGCCACGGCGACCTTGAAGCCCTCCGCGCCCAGCCGGGCCGCGATCGACTCCGCGATCGTCGGCTCGTCCTCCACCACCAGCACTCTGCGTTGGCTGCTCACCGTGCCGCCGCTGTGGTTGTTGTCCTGCTGAAGTTCTGTCACGGTCACGCCACCGCCCCCAGGGCTGCGGGCCGGCCACCTGTGGGGATGGCGGGACTCCGCTCGTAGTCTTGTTCCGTCGTGGACTGTGCCGGGTCCGCCGTCCCGTCGTGCGTGCGGGTCGGCGGGCGGATTGTCGCCCGCCCACTTCTCCCGCGCACTTCGCAGCGTACGGACAGCGGATGCCTCCCGGCAGGTGGACCGGACGTTTCCGGCCCGTGGGCCGGCTGTCGGGCCGCCCTCGGAGCCCACTGCACGAGTGGGCACGGGCCGATACCTTACCCGGCGATTTTTCTCTGCGTAACGGTACGTATGCAGTCGAGTTGACGCCAAGTCGCCGGTCAGAGCCCCTGTCGGCGCGCTCGCCGAAAGAAGGTCTGGACCAATATCAGGAATCCGGTCGACCGGTTTCCTGGCGGTCTTCACCGGCTTTTCTCAGATGCCTCTCAGAACCTCGACGTAACGTGGCCACGACAACGCCCCCGCAGGGCGGGATCCGCGGCGCGCGCCGGTACGTTGGGCACCTGGGTGAGGGGCCGGTGGCTGCCGGCGTGGAGCGGAGGGCGGCATGGCTGGACTGCGGCGAGGTGCCGGACGGGTCGGGGCGCCGCCCGCCGGCCCGCCGTACGGGATGCTCCGGCACGGTCTGCGCACCGGCGTCGTCGAGTGGCTGCTGGCGCGGGTGCCGACACCCCGGCGAAACCCCTTCACCCTCGGCTATCTCGCCGTGGTGGGCGCCACCACGACCTTTGCCAAACTCGCCGATCCGGAACTCGTGCAGCGGCTGCAGGAGGCCTCCAGTTCCGACGGCCACAACCTCCTGCAGCACCCCCTGCGCGCGCTGGTGCTCAGCGGCTTCTGGGTGGCCGGCGAGGTGTGGATGCCGTACCTGTGGGGATTCGCCGTCACCCTCGCGCCGCTGGAGCGCCGGATCGGCCCCGCCCGGGCGGCGGCGGTCTTCGCGATCGGGCACGTCACGGCCACGCTGCTGTCCCAGGGCGTGGTGATCACCGCGGTGGAGACCGGGCGGATGGAGGCCGGGGCACTGGACTACCTGGACATCGGCGTCAGCTACGGCGTGCTCACCTGTCTGGGCGCGGTGGCCGGGCTGCTGCCGTGGCGCGGGCGGCTGGTCGCGCTCGGCGGCGCCGGGCTGCTGATCGCCGAGCAGATCCTCACCGAGCGGGACCTGGTCACCGCCGTGGGGCACCCGGCCGCGGTGCTCACCGGGGTGGCGCTGTGGCGCTGGCTGCGCCGGGCCCAGGCCCGCCGGCCGCGGCCGAAGCCGCGGACGCGCCGGGTCGAGGCGCCGGCCGCGGGCTCCTCGCCCGCGCCGGGCGGCGCTCCGGTCCTGGACGTGCGCTGACCCTTCCGGGTGTCGCCCCCGGGCGCTTTTGACGGCACTTCCCTCGCCCTCCCCCTGCTCGCTCCACACCCGCTCCTGTTCGCTCACGGCGAACGCCGCCCCGGGAACATCCGGCGCGCGCCAGGCCTTAGTCAGGTCGACTCAACTTCACTGACTGGGGAGAGATCATGGCATCGACGTCCACACCGCTCACCCTGCCCGTGCTGCCGCTCGACGACGAGGTCGTCCTGCCGGGCATGGTCGTCCCGCTGGACCTCAAGGACACCGAGGTGCGCGCCGCGGTCGAGGCCGCCCGCGCGGCGGCCACCGGCACCGGCAAGCCGCAGGTCCTGCTGGTCCCGCGGGTGGACGGCTCGTACGCGGCGGTCGGCACCCTGGCCACCGTCGAACAGGTCGGCCGACTGGCCGACGGGGAGCCGGCCGCGCTGGTGCGCGCCGTGCGCCGGGTCCGCATCGGGGCCGGCACCACCGGCCCCGGCGCCGCCCTCTGGGTGGAGACCACGCCCTTCCGGGAGTCCTCGGTGGACACCCCGGTGGCCGGCCGGGCCGCCGAGCTGGTCAAGGAGTACAAGGCGCTGTCCACCCAGTGGCTGCGCAGGCGCGGCGCCTGGCAGATCGTCGACCGGGTGGCCCAGATCGAGGGCGTCGGCGAGCTCGCCGACAACATCGGCTACGCGCCCTTCGCCACCGCCGAGCAGAAGCTCAAGGTGCTGCTGGAGGCCGACCAGGTCGCCCGCCTGGAGTACGCGCTGACCCTGCTGCGCGACCACCTCGCCGAGGAGGAGGTCAACGACACCATCCGCAAGGACGTCGAGGAGGGCGTGGCCAAGCAGCAGAAGGAGTTCCTGCTCCGCCGCCAGCTGGAGGCCGTCCGCAAGGAACTGGCCGAGCTCAACGGCGACCCGGCCGACGAGGAGGGCGACTACCGCGCCCGGGTCGAGGCCGCCGACCTGCCCGAGAAGGTCCGCGACGCGGCCCTCAAGGAGGTCGACAAGCTGGAGCGGGCCTCCGAGCAGTCTCCCGAGGGCCCCTGGATCCGCACCTGGCTGGACACCGTCCTGGAGCTGCCCTGGAACGAGCGCACCGAGGACGCGTACGACATCGCCGGCGCCCGCGCCGTGCTGGACGCCGACCACGCCGGCCTGGCCGACGTGAAGGACCGCATCGTCGAGTACCTCGCGGTGCGCAAGCGCCGGGCCGACCAGGGGCTCGGGCTGGTCGGCGGCCGGCGCGGAGGGGCGGTGCTGGCGCTGGTCGGCCCGCCCGGCGTCGGCAAGACCTCGCTCGGCGAGTCGGTGGCCCGCGCCATGGGCCGCACCTTCGTCCGGGTCGCGCTCGGCGGCGTCCGGGACGAGGCCGAGATCCGCGGCCACCGGCGCACCTACGTCGGCGCGCAGCCCGGCCGGCTCGTGCGGGCGATCAAGGAGGCCGGCTCGATGAACCCGGTCGTCCTGCTCGACGAGATCGACAAGGTCGGCTCCGACTACCGGGGCGACCCGGCCGCCGCCCTGCTGGAGGTGCTGGACCCGGCGCAGAACCACACCTTCCGGGACCACTACCTGGAGGTCGAGCTCGACCTCTCGGACGTCGTCTTCCTCGCCACCGCCAACGTGCTGGAGGCCATCCCCGAGCCGCTGCTCGACCGGATGGAGCTCGTCCGCCTCGACGGCTACACCGAGGACGAGAAGGTCGTCATCGCCCGCGACCACCTGCTCCCGCGCCAGCGCGAGAAGGCCGGACTGGGCGGCGACCAGGTCAGCGTCGACGAGGCGGCGCTGCGCCGACTGGCCGGGGAGTACACCCGGGAGGCCGGCGTGCGGAACCTGGAGCGCTCGATCGCCCGGGTGCTGCGCAGGATCGCCGCCCAGGCCGAACTCGGCGAGCGCGAACTGCCCGCCGCGATCGGCCCGGACGAGCTGCGCGCCCTGATCGGCCGGCCCCACCACGTGCCGGAGGCCGCCCAGGCGCCGGCCGAGCGGCGCACCGCCGTCCCCGGCGTGGCCACCGGCCTCGCCGTGACCGGCGCCGGCGGCGACGTCCTCTACATCGAGGCCTCGCTCGCCGACGCCGAGACCGGCGGCACCGGACTCACCCTCACCGGGCAACTGGGCGACGTGATGAAGGAGTCCGCGCACATCGCGCTCTCCTACCTGCGCTCGCGCGGCGCCGAACTGGAGCTGCCGGTCACCTCGCTGCGCGACCGCGGCGTGCACCTGCACGTCCCCGCCGGGGCCGTCCCCAAGGACGGGCCGAGCGCCGGCATCACCATGACCACGGCGCTCGCCTCGCTGCTGTCCGGCCGCAAGGTGCGCACCGACCTGGCGATGACCGGCGAGGTGTCGCTGACCGGGCGGGTGCTGCCGATCGGCGGGGTGAAGCAGAAGCTGCTCGCCGCCGACCGGGCCGGCGTCACCACGGTGATCATCCCCAAGCGCAACGAGGCCGACCTGGACGACGTCCCGGCCGAGGTGCTGGAGCGGCTCACCGTCCACCCGGTGGCGGACGTGCGGGAGGTGCTGGAGCTGGCCCTGGAACCGGCCAAGGTCCTGGCCGCGGCGGCCTGACCCGGCCGCGCCGGGTCGACGGGCGGACCGACGGGAGGACCGACGGGAGGACGGCGTCTGCGCGTGCCACACTGCGGAGATGCCGTCCCCCACGCAGCGCGCCCTGGCCCGGGTGCCGGCCCGGCTGCGTCCGTACCTGGTGCGGCACCGCAGGCTGGTGAAGTTCCTGCTGGTCGGCGGCGCCTGCTTCACCCTCACCCTGGTGATCGACTTCGAGCTGAAGTTCACCGTGCTGGAGCACAAACCGGTGGTCGCGCTGACGATCGCGACCGTGATCTCGACCGTCGTCTCCTACGTGCTCAACCGTCGCTGGGCCTTCCGGACGGCCGGGCACCCGCGCGAGGCACTGCTGTTCTTCCTGGTCAGCGCCATGGCGATCGCCGTCAACGACCTGCCGCTGGCACTCTCCCGCTACGCCCTGGACCTGCGCGAGCCGTACGTCGGCCCGTTCGCCCAGGAGACCGCGGACTTCCTCAGCGGGATGGTCGTCGGCACCTTCGCCGCGATGCTGTTCCGCTTCTGGGCGATGCAGCGGTGGGTCTTCACCCGGCCCGCCGAACGGGCGCACCCTAGGTACGAACCCGGTTACGCTGCACCCGAGATGCCACGGGATGCGCCATAAGGCCGTGAGGTGAGGGTTATGCGCGGGGAACCGGACGCGGTTCGGAGCGGGCCCGCCAGCCAGCAGGGGATGCGCCGGGCCAACCTGGCCCTGGTGCTCGGGGTGATCGCGCGCGCCCCGCGATCCCGGGCCGAGGTGGCCGCCGAGACCGGCCTGACCAGGGCCGCCGTCTCCTCGCTCGCCGAGCAGCTGATCGCCGGCGGCCTGGTCGTCGAGGAGGGCCCGGCCGCGCCCAGCGGCAAGGTCGGCCGCCCCGGCACCGCGCTCGGGCTCAACCCGCTCGGGCCCGGCGGCCTCGGCGCCGAGATCGGCGTGGAGCACCTCGGCGCCTGCGTGGTCGACCTGAGCGGCGAGGTCCGGACCTGGCGCCGCCGCGAGGTCCGCAACCGGGGCCGCCGGCCCGCCGCGGTCATGGCCGACCTCGCCGAACTGCTGCACGCGGCCGTCGCCGAGTCGGGCCTGCGCCCGGCCGGGCTGACCCTGGCCGTCCCCGGGCTGGTCGGCACCTCCGGCGGGGTGCTCCAGCGGGCCGCCAACCTGGGCTGGCGGGACGTCCCGCTGGCGGCCGAACTGCGCCCCGCGCTGCGCGCGGCCGGCGCGGCCGAACTGGCCGAGCTGCCGGTCGAGGCGGACAACGAGGCCAACCTGGGCGGGCTGGCCGAACGGTGGCTGGGCGGCGGCCCGGAGGACTTCCTGTACGTCTCGGCCGAGGCCGGCGTCGGCGCGGCGATCGTGGTCGGCGGGCGGCTGCTGCGCGGGGCGCGCGGCTACGCGGGCGAGTTCGGCCACGTACCGGTCCACCCGGACGGCCACCGCTGTGCCTGCGGCGCGCACGGCTGCCTGGAGCAGTACGCGGGGGAGGCGGCCGTGCTGCGGGCGGCCGGGCCGGCGGGCGCGCGGGGCGACTGGGTGACGCTGCTCGCCGGGCGGGCCGGGGCCGGGGACGAGCCGGCCCTCGCGGTGCTGGCCGGGGCCGGTTCGGCGCTGGGCATCGCGGCCGCCGGGGCGGTCAACCTGCTGGACCCGGCCGAGGTGGTGCTGGGCGGCGGCTACGCCCGGCTGGCGCCCTGGCTGCTGCCGGCGATGCGGGCCGAGCTGGCCGCCCGGGTGACGGTGCGGCCCTGGTCGGACGAGCGGCTGACGGTGTCCCGGCTGGGCCGGCGCGGGCCGCTGCTGGGCGCCGCGGTGGGCGTGGTGCGGGCGGTCGTCGCGGACCCGGGCCGGTTCGCCGGCGGCTGACTCCCGGCCCGGGACGCACCGGAGCCCCCGGCCGGGCGGCAGGGGGCTCCGGGTGAGGAACGCGGGGGATCAGGCCTCGGAGGACGCCTCGGCGGCGACGATCTCGCGGCCGCCGGAGCGCGGGCCGCGCAGCACGGCCAGGTAGGCGACGCCGATGCCGATCAGCGCCCAGACCACCAGGACCACGATCGGCATGCCCAGGTTGGTGGAGCCGAAGTAGGCGATCGACTTGGTGGCACTGGTCCCGGCGCCGTTCGGGATCAGCGAGCCGATGGCCCGCCAGAACGGCGGCATCATCGGTGCCGGGTAGACGCCGCCGGCGCTCGGGTTGCCCAGCACCACGAAGATCAGCACCGCGACGCCGATGCCGATGACGTCGAACAGGCACTGCAGCGCCATGGTGAACGCGCCGACCGTGAACACCACCAGGGCGCCGATGCCGGTCAGGGCCAGGATCGAGCCGGGCAGCGCGTCCAGCACCGGTCCGGCGATGATCGTGCCGCCGAGGCCGGCGCCGACCGAGTACAGCGCCAGCACGCCGAGGCGGATCAGCAGGCGGTGGACGTTGGCGGGCTTGGAGCCGGCGCTGATGCCGAGGATCGAGGCGACCAGGTAGCCGCCGACGCACCAGCCGATGACCAGGTAGAACGCGGAGAGGCCGTTGGTGTCGCCCTTGGCGAGCGGCACGACGTCCTCGACCTTGACGGTGCGGCCCTGGGACTTGTCCAGCGCGGTGGTGATGGACTCGGCGGCCTTGGCGGCGGAGGTGCCGCGGGCGCCGCCGACCAGCAGGGTGTCCTCGGTGCCGGTCGGGTTCACGACCAGCGCGGCGTAGATCTTCTGGTCCTTGATCTGCTGGGTGGCCGTCTCGGCGTCCGGGGCGGTGACGGCCTTGACGGCGTCGTCCGGCACGGATTCCAGCCCCTGGACCAGCTTGGGGGTGACCTGCGGCGGGGCGACCACCGCGATCGACAGCTCGTGCGGGGCCGGGTGGTGCAGCGCCCCGACGTACGAGGTGATGAAGCCGAGCTGCAGCAGCAGCACGCCGATCACGAGCAGTGCCGCACGCGGTGTGACCGCGCCCTTCAGTTCAGCGACGAAACCCTGCCCCGGGGCGGCCATCCACATCTCCTTGTGTATTGGGGGAAAACGGATACTTCATACCATGAACTAGTTGGCTTGTCGCACCCCGCGCGCCGCGTTCCGGCCAACGCGGCTGCGGGATACTGGCGCGGTGAGTGACGAGGAATCCCTGCTGGCGGTGGAGCGCGAGGTCGCGCTGATGTTCCGGCGGGGCCGGGCCCGAGTGGCGGAGCTCTCACGCCGGGTGCACCCCGAGCTGGAGGGGATGGCCTACAGCATGCTCGGCTACATCGAGCAGGCCGGGCGGGTGCGGGTGACGGACGTCGGCGTGCACTTCGCGGTCGGCAAGGCCACGGTGAGCCGGCAGATCCGGGCGCTGGAGGAGCTGGGCCTGGTGGCCCGGGAGACGGATCCGCTGGACCGCCGGGCCGCGCTGGTCTCGCTGACCGAGGACGGGCGGCGGCGCTACCTGGCGGCCCGGGACGTCCGGATGCGGCGGGTGCGGGAGCTGCTGGGCAGCTGGTCGCCGGAGGACGTGGACCGCTTCGCGGTGCTGCTGCACCGCTTCAACGACGTGATCGGGGATCCGCCGGCGGAGTGACCGGTGGCCGGGCCCCGGGGCGGGGCCGGTCCGCGGCGGTTGGGGCCGGGCCCGGGGCGGCGGCCGGGGCGGCGGCCGGGGCGGCGGCTGGGGCGAGGCCTTTACTTGGGCTTGAAGAAAGTTGCCTTAGTCAACCATCGGGCCTATGGTTGCGTAAGGCAACGATTTTCCCTGCCCGTGCACCCCCGCCCCCCGCTCACTCCTCCCGCCGAAGGACCCAGATGACCGTCACAGCCGAGGCGACCGTCGGAGCCGCCGTCGACGATCAACCGATGACCCACCGGCAGGTGATGGAGGCGCTGTCCGGCCTGCTGCTCGGCCTCTTCGTGGCCGTGCTCTCGTCGACCGTCGTCTCCAACGCCCTGCCGCACATCCTCACCGACCTGCACGGCGGCCAGTCCGCCTACACCTGGGTGATCACCGCGGCCCTGCTGACCCTGACCGCCTCCACCCCGATCTGGGGCAAGCTCTCCGACCTCGTCAGCAAGAAGCTGCTGCTCCAGATAGCCCTGCTGATCTACATCGCCACCTCCGCCCTGGCCGGCCTCTCCCAGAACACCGCCGAGCTGATCGCCTGCCGCGCCCTCCAGGGCATCGGTGCCGGCGGTGTGGTCGCACTGGGCCAGATCTGTCTGGCCGCGATGGTCCCGCCGCGCGAACGCGGCCGTTACAGCGGCTACTTCGGCGCGGTCTTCGCGCTGGCCACCATCGGCGGACCGCTGATCGGCGGCGTCATCGTGGACACCTCGTGGCTGGGCTGGCGCTGGTGCTTCTACGTCGGCATCCCGTTCGCGCTGGCCGCGATCCTGGTGGTGCAGCGCACCCTCAAGCTGCCGGTGGTCAAGCGCAAGGCGAAGATCGACTACCTGGGCGCGCTGGTCATCACCGGCGCCGTCAGCCTGCTGATGATCTGGATCACGCTGGCCGGCACGAACTACGACTGGCTGTCCTGGCAGACCGCCGCGATGGTCGGCGGCGGCCTGCTGCTGGGCGCCCTGGCCGTGGTGATCGAGCGCCGCGCCGCCGAGCCGATCATCCCGCCGGACCTCTTCAAGTACCGCACCGTCACCCTGGCCGCGGTGGCCAGCGTGCTGGTCGGCGTCGGGATGTACGGCGCGACCACCTTCCTCAGCCAGTACTTCCAGCTGGCCCGCGCCAAGTCCCCGACCATGGCCGGCCTGATGACCCTGCCGATGATCCTCGGCCTGGCGCTCGCCTCCACCGTCGCCGGCCGGCTGATCACCAAGTACGGCAAGTGGAAGGCCTACCTGGTCGCCGGCACGGCGCTGCTCGCGATCGGTTTCGGCCTGCTCGCCACCGCCCGCGCCGACACCGACTACAAGCTGCTCTGCGTCTACATGGCGATCACCGGCATCGGCCTCGGCCTGACCAGCCAGAACCTGGTGCTCGCGGTGCAGAACACGGTGCCGCGCCACGAGCTCGGCGCGGCCAGCTCCGTGGTGACCTTCTTCCGCACCATGGGCGGCGCGATGGGCGTCTCCGCGCTCGGCGCGCTGATGAACAGCAAGGTGACCCACTACCTCGCGGAGAACCTGGCCGCCGCGCACATCCCGGCCGCGAGCGCGGCCGGCGGCGGGGGCATCCCGGACCTGCACAAGCTGCCCGCCCCGATCGTCCCGCTGGTGACGGACGCGTTCGGGCACGGCGTCGGCACCGTCTTCCTGTGGGCCGCGCCGTTCGCGGCGCTGGCCTTCGTCACGGTGCTGTTCATCCGGGAGACCGCGCTGAAGACCAGCCAGCAGGGCTGACTCCGGGCGGGGACGCGCGAACGGGCCGGGGAGTGTGGATCACACTCCCCGGCCCGTTCGGTTCGTCCCGCGCGCGGACGGCGGGAACCGTCGGACCGCGCCCTACGGCGCGGCGATCAGGACCAGGCCGTAGACGACGGCCGCGGCGCAGAGGCCGAAGCAGGCGTAGGCGCCGGCCAGGGCCAGCCGGCCGCCGCCCGGCTCCTGGGCGGCCTCGCCCTCGCGGGCGCTCAGCGCGGCCTCGCGGCGGGACAGGGCCAGGATGCCGAGCGCGAAGACGGAGACCACGGCGACGGTGATGCCGAAGCTGGCACCGGCGGTCTGGGCCAGGGCGTTCCACTTGATGTGCATGGCGGGTGCTCCTCAGCCTGCGGCGCTCAGGCCGCGACCGTGGTCGAGGCGGGGGTGGGGGTGTTCGCGGGGGCGGCGGTGGCGGGGATCTCCACCGGGGTGACGTCGTTGACGTCGTTGACGTTGTCCGCGCTGATCGGCTGGCGGCGGGAGATCAGCCACATCGCGCCGGAGCCGGCCACCAGCACGGCGCCCACCAGGACGATGCCCCAGGTGCCCTGGCGGACCAGCAGCGCGGCACCGCCCGAGACCAGCGCGGCGGCCGGCAGGGTCAGCGCCCAGGTGTAGACCATGCGGCGCACCAGGCTCCAGCGCAGCTCGGCCTTCGGGCCGCCGAGGCCGGCGCCCATGATGCCGCCGGAGCAGACCTGGGTGGTGGAGAGGCCGAAGCCCATGTGCGAGGAGGTCAGGATGACGGTCGCGGCGGCCGACTCGGAGGCGAAGCCCTGCGGCGCCTTGATGTCGGCGAGACCCTTGCCCATCGAGCGGATGATCCGCCAGCCGCCCATGTAGGTGCCGAGCGCGATCGCGGCGCCCGCGGAGATGATCACCCAGGTGGGCGGCAGCGCGCCGTGCGGCAGGGCGCCGACCGACACCAGGGTCAGGGTGATGATGCCCATCGTCTTCTGGGCGTCGTTGGTGCCGTGCGCGAGCGAGATCAGCGAGGACGAGAAGATCTGGCCGGTCTTGAAGCCCTTGGTGGCGGTGGCCTCGTTGCCCTTGCGGGTGATCGCGTAGGCCAGCTTGGTGGCGCCCCAGGAGGCCAGGCCGGCGACCAGCGGGGAGGCGATCGCCGGGATCAGGATCTTGGAGAGGACGGTGTCGAAGTTGACGCCGTTCATGCCGACGCCGACCACGGTGGCGCCGATCAGGCCGCCGTACAGCGCGTGCGAGGAACTGGACGGCAGGCCGCGCAGCCAGGTCAGCAGGTTCCAGAGGATCGCGCCCGCCAGTGCGGCGAAGATGATCTCGGGGTGGATGCCGCTCTTCTCGTTGACGATGCCGCCGGAGATGGTGGTGGCGACCTTCACGGACAGGAACGCGCCCGCGAAGTTGAGGACGGCCGCGATGGTGACCGCGACCTTCGGCCTGAGGGCTCCCGTCGCGATGGAGGTGGCCATCGCGTTGGCGGTGTCGTGGAACCCGTTGGTGAAGTCGAAGGCGAGCGCCGTGATGATCACAACGGCTACCAGGAACGAGATGTGTTCCATACCCAAACAATCGTCGTAGTTGTCGCACGGACGTTGGTGTCGTCGCGACCGTAGGTCTGTTTGGTAAACGGAAGGTGAACTGAGCCGGGAATCGTGGTTCCGCTGGTGTCCCAGTGGTGTCCGGAAGCTTTCGGAGGGGTGTCGGCGGTCGCGCTGAGCTGGACATTAGCGAAGTTCGCCCCGGTTCGCTCCGGTTTGCTGAGAGCTGTCTCACAGATCAACCGAGAATTAACCTCCCAGTCCGGATGCGCCCTGTTTCCGGTGAGTAACCCGTGGGAGGATCTGCGGGATCCGGGGACGCCGGTGACAGGCTGGGGCGGGGAGGACCAACCCATGGGCGGGGCTGCACAGCGCACTGAATCGGCAGTCGTACGGCCCTGGCTGAGGGCGGCACTGCGTTGCGGAGCCGCCCTCGCGGCCGCCGCGCTCGCCCTCCCGCTCGCCGCGCAGGCCGCGTACGCCGCCCCCGATCCGGGCGCCTCGATCACCGCGGCCAGCCCGGGCGACGACCCGCTCGCCGCCGCCAAGGCCACCCTCGGCCCGCTGCTCGACCAGCTGCACACGCTCTACCAGAGCGCCGAGACCGCCACCGAGCAGTACAACGGCGCCGTCGCCAAGGTCGCCGAGCAGCAGGCCGCGCTCACCGACCTCCAGGGCCGGCTGGACCGCCAGCAGAAGCAGGTCGACGCCGGCACCGACATCGCCTCCCAGCTCGCCGCCGCCCAGTACCGCAACGGCGCCGCCTCCGCCTACGCCGAACTGCTGCTCTCCAAGGACCCGTACGAGGCCGTCACCATCGCGGAACTGCTCACCGCCGCCAGCCGCTCGCAGTCCGAGTTCCTGGACCGGCTGAAGACCGACCGCGAGGCCCTCGCCGGCCTGACGAAGCAGACCGAGGACGCGCTCAGGACCTCCCAGACGCTGGTCACCCAGCAGGACGCCGCCAAGGCCAAGGTCGCCACCGACCTCGCCTCCGTCGAGCAGCTGGTCTCCTCGCTCACCGGCGCCCAGCGCACCGAACTGGAGAAGCTGGAGAAGGCCAAGGCCGACGAGGCCCAGCTCGCCTTCCTCGCCTCCGGCGCCCTCGGCAAGGGCGAGCGCACCCCGTCGGCGGCCGGCCGCACCGCCGTCGCCTTCGCGCTCGCCCAGCTCAACAAGCCGTACCTGTGGGGCGGCGCGGGGCCGGACTCCTACGACTGCTCGGGCCTCACCTCGCAGGCCTGGCTGCACGCCGGGCTGCCGATCCCGCGCACCAGCCAGGAGCAGTGGGCCCAGCTCCCGCACATCGCGCTGAACCAGCTCCGCCCCGGCGACCTGGTCATCTACTTCGAGGGCGCCACGCACGTCGCGATGTACATCGGCGGCGGGCTGGTCGTCCAGGCACCTCGGCCGGGCGCCGTCATCAAGGTGTCGCCGATCGGCTCGATGCCGATCCTCGGGGCGGTGCGGCCCGACCCGTCCGGCGCGGCGGACGAGGCCGGCGGCAGCTGGAAGGTGCCCGACCTGCCCGCCGGCTGGGACACCGTCACCCCGATCGCGCCCAGCCCGGCCAACCAGGTCCCGACCGCCCCGGCCCCCGGCACGCCCGCCGACCCGCCGGCCACCCCGGGCACGCCGTCCACCACCCCGGGCACGCCCGCGGACACCGGCACCGGCACGCCGTCCGGCACCGGAACGCCCACCGACCCGGGGACGCCGTCCGGCACCGGCACCACCGCCCCCGGCACGCCCACCCCGACGCCGACCGGGACCGGCACCGGGACCGGCACGCCCGCCCCGACCGGGACGGGCACCCCGGCGCCGACCGGCACGGGCCCGGCGACGCCCACCCCGACCGGCGCCGGCACCCCGGGTTCCACCGGCACCGCCGCCTCCACCACCACCGGCTCGGCGAGCGCCGGGGCCCCGGGCAGCGCCACCGCGACACTGCCGCTCGGCACCAACTGAGTCATGAGGAAGGCCGCCCGGCGTCCGCGGACGCCGGGCGGCCTTCGCGTGCGTCACGCCGGGGCGCCGGTGTCCGGCTCGAAGCGGACGACCACGGCCTTGGAGGTCGGCGTGTTGCTGATGTCGGCGGTGGAGTCCAGCGGGACGAGCACGTTGGTCTCCGGGTAGTAGGCCGCCGCGCCGCCGCGGGCCACCGGGTAGTGGACCACCCGGAAGTGCGGGGCGCGCCGCTCGACGCCGTCCCGCCACTCGCTCACCAGGTCGACGAAGTCGCCCTCGGCCAGGCCGAGTTCGGCGGCGTCGGCCGGGTTGACCAGGACCACCCGGCGGCCGCCCTTGATGCCCCGGTAGCGGTCGTCCAGGCCGTAGACGGTGGTGTTGTACTGGTCGTGCGAGCGCAGCGTCTGCAACAGCAGGCGGCCCGGCGGGACCTCGGGGGCGGTGAGCGGGTTGACGGTGAAGTTGGCCTTCCCGGTCGCGGTGGGGAAGGTCCGGGAGTCGCGCGGGCCGTGCGGCAGGGTGAAGCCGCCGGGGCGGCGGACCTTCTCGTTGTAGTCCTCGAAGCCGGGGACGACCCGGGCGATCCGGTCCCGCAGGGTGTCGTAGTCGGTGGCGAAGTCCTCCCACGGCACGGTGTCCCCGGGGCCGAGGACGGCGCGGGCCAGCCGGCAGACGATCGCGGTCTCGGAGAGCAGGCCGGGGGCGGGCGGGCGCAGGCCGCCGCGCGAGGAGTGCACCTGGCCCATCGAGTCCTCGACGCTGACGAACTGGGCGCCGGCGCCGGTGACGTCCCGGTCGGTGCGGCCCAGGGTGGGCAGGATCAGTGCGCGGGCGCCGGTGACCACGTGCGAGCGGTTGAGCTTGGTGGAGACGTGCACGGTCAGCCGGCAGCGGCGCATCGCCGCCTCGGTGACGTCGGTGTCCGGGGTGGCCGCGACGAAGTTGCCGCCCATCGCGAAGAACACCCCGACCCGGCCGTCGCGCATCGCCCGGATGGTGTCCACCGAGTCGAGGCCGTGCGCGCGCGGCGGCTCGAAGCCGAACTCCTCGCCGAGCGCGTCCAGGAAGGCCGTCGAGGGCCGCTCGAAGATGCCCATCGTCCGGTCGCCCTGGACGTTGCTGTGCCCGCGCACCGGGCAGACCCCGGCGCCCGGGCGGCCGACGTTGCCGCGCAGCAGCAGGAAGTTGACCACCTCGCGGATGGTCGGGACGGCGTGCTTGTGCTGGGTGAGGCCCATCGCCCAGCAGACGATGATCTTCCGGGAGCCCAGCACCAGCCGGCCGAGCTCCTCGATCTGCTCCCACGGCAGGCCGGTCGCGGCGAGCACCTCGGCGCGGTCGGTCGTTTCCGCCTGCGCCTCGAACTCCTCGAAGCCGTGGCAGTGTTCGGTGACGAAGGCGCGGTCGACGCCGTCCTGCTCCAGGATCATCCGGTTGAGCGCGCGGAACAGCGCCAGGTCCCCGCCGAGGCGGATCTGTAGGAACAGGTCGGTCAGCTTGGTGCCGTGGCCGACCAGGCCGCGCGCGTGCTGCGGGTTCTTGAAGCGCTCCAGGCCGGCCTCCGGCAGCGGGTTCACGCTCACGATGGTGGCGCCGGCCCGCTTGGCGCGCTCCAGCGCGGAGAGCATCCGGGGGTGGTTGGTGCCCGGGTTCTGGCCGGCCACGATGATCAGGTCGGCCTGGTAGAGGTCCTTGAGGCTGACGCTGCCCTTGCCGACGCCGAGCGTCTCGGTGAGCGCCGAACCGGACGACTCGTGGCACATGTTGGAGCAGTCCGGCAGGTTGTTGGTGCCCAGCCGGCGGGCGAACAGCTGGTACGCGAAGGCGGCCTCGTTGCTGGTCCGCCCGGAGGTGTAGAAGGCGGCGCCGTCCGGGGTGTCCAGGGCGCGCAGTTCCTCGGCGATCAGCGCGAAGGCGTCGTCCCAGGAGACCGGCGTGTAGTGGGTGGCGCCCTCGTCGAGCAGCATCGGCTGGGTGAGGCGGCCCTGCTGGCCCAGCCAGTAGCCGGAGCGCCCGGCCAGCTCGGCGACCGGGTGGGCGGCGAAGAACTCGGCGCGGATCCGGCGCTCGGTGGCCTCCTCGGCGACGGCCTTGGCGCCGTTCTCGCAGAACTCCGCCGTGTGCGTCTTCCCCGGCTCCGGCCAGGCGCAGCCGGGGCAGTCGAAGCCGTCCGGCTGGTTGACCTTGCGCAGCGTGGCGAGGGTGCGGAGGGGGCCCATCTGCTCGGCGGCCATCCGCAGGCTGTGGCCGACCGCGGGCAGCCCGGCCGCCGCGTGCTGGGGCGCGGACACCTCGGGGGCGTCCTGCGCCGGGTCGCTCTGCGGGGCCTGCTTGGCCATGACCGCTTCTCCTCGGCTCTGCTCGTCCGGCGGCCGCGACACCGGGGCCGTCGGGCCCGCCGCTTCGTCGCGGGGGCTCAGGGCCCATCCTTCCATCCGGGTGAAGGCGGGGGGAGGGGGGCCGAACGGGCGTCGGTGGAGTCGGAGAGGCCGGGGTGGGCCCTGGAACCCGCTGCCGGGCCCACCCCGGGGCCCGCCCTCAGGCCCCCCTCGTCCGGCCGGAGGGCGGGCGCGGCGGTGGCGGGGTGCGCTGACCGCACGGCGGAGCAGGGGCGGCGACCGCCGACAGCGCGGCGAGGCGGGTGCCCTGGCGGCGGCGGGCGGGCGGGGGATCGTCGACGGGCCCCGGGGCGGCGGCCGGGAGCGCGGCCAGCGCCCGCAGCAGCGCGCGGGCGGCGGCGTCGTTCTGCCGGAATCCCGGGGAGTTGGTGCGGGGCCGGGCGAAGGCGGCGGCGGCGCGCAGGCTGGTGTGCGGGCCGAGTGCGGTGCGCCGGGGGTGCGGGGCGCCGCCCAGGGCCGGGTCGAGCAGCCGGCTGTCGCCGGGGGCGATGGTGACCAGGCCGGAGCGGTGGGTGTACTCCTCGTCGGCGACCACCTCCTCCACGAGCCGCCCGGCGCGGTGCAGTTCGCGTAGCACCGGGTCGAGGGTGCGGGTCAGCTGGTGCTTGGGCAGGTACGCCTCGACCAGGGCGGTGGCGGCGACGGTGTGGCCCGGCACGGTGTCGCCGCCGGCCCGCCAGGTGCCGGTGGCCTCGTCCCGTTCGACCCGGACGCCCGCGCCCAGGAAGCGCACGATCCCGGCCTCGGAGAGGGCGAGCAGCTGGCGCAGCCGGAAGCCGGGCGGGCCGGAGGCGAGGTAGCTGAAGTAGCCGAAGAACCACCCGTCCACCTCCTCGGCGACCGAGCGGGCGGTGAGCCGGCCGGTCGCGAGGATGCGCGGGAGCTGGCCGAACAGCGAGAGCAGGGCGAGGAAGGCGCCGAGGTCGGCGCTGTGCGCGGGGTCGGCGCGGCGGTCGGCGTCGGCGGTGACGTAGGCGCGCAGGTGCTGCTGGAGCTCCTCGGCGGAGCCGAGTTCGAGGCCGGCCAGCGGGTGGTCGAGCCGTTCGAAGTCGATCCGGTCGGCCGGGTCGGGTACGGCCTCGGCGGCCAGGGCGGCCAGGGCGGGGGAGTACCAGTCGTGCCGGTCGAACCGGGCCAGGAACTCCGGCCAGGGCAGCGCGGTGCGCTCGGGGTGGGCGTGGAACAGCTCGTGGTAGTGCCCGAAGGCGGTCTCCTTGGCCATCAACGGCCAGAAGTCGCGCCGGAGTTCGAGCGGACCGCCGGTGGCGAGGACGGCGTCCACGGCGGCCGCGTCGAAGTACCGGGGGAGCGGGGCGGGCGGCCCCTGGAGGCGGTAGCCGGTCTTGGAGTGGTACGGGACTCCGCGCCGGGAGCCGAGGTGCAGCACCGGTTCGCGGCCGGACGGGCGGTAGCGCAGCCCGTCCCCGGTGGGCTCGAAGCGGCCGCCGCGCCCTTCGGTGAGCAGGGCGACCAGGTCGACGGAGGCCAGGCCGAGGCCGCGCAGCACGACGTGCTCGCCGGGGGCGATGCCGTCCAGGTCGGCGTCGGCGGAGTAGGCGGGCGGGAGGTGGAAGCGGCCGTGCCGGGCGGCGAAGTCGGCGTCGGCGGCGTACCGGGGGTGCGGGGTGGAGTCGAGGTGGCCGAGGGTGAGGGCGACGTGGTCGGCGGTGAGCGTGCGGCCGGTGAGGTGGACGGTCTGCGGGCCGTCGGGCGGGCCGTCGATCCGCCGGACGGTGTCCCGGTGCACGGTGACCGTGACGTGCGGGGGCAGGTCGGCGACGGCGCGGCGGAACGCCCAGTCCAGGTAGGCGCTCTGGGCCCGGCGGGTGGGGAAGTCGGTGGGCGCGAGGGCGTCCAGTTCGGCCCGGACGGCCGGGTCGGCGACCTCCCGGTAGGGCGCGAACTCCCGCCGCCGGAGCGCCCATTCGGCCAGCGAGGGGCCCGGGCGGACCGGCCCGTCGATGGTCGAGCGCTCGTCGGTGAACATGGTGACGTCCTCGGCCATCGAGTTCATCCGCAGCAGCGGGGACTGTTCGTGGCGCCAGATCCGGCCCGCGCCGGGCGGGTGCGGGTCGACCAGGTGGACGTGCAACGGCCTTTCGGCGGGCAGGAGTTCGGCCGCGTTGGCGGCGATCCGCTCCAGCAGCCCGGTGCCCCGCGGGCCCGCGCCGACGATCACCAGAAGACTCATGCCGCCACCTCCCGCAGCCGCCGTAGGGCGGCCCGGGCCCGCTGGAGCGGGGTGGGCGGCAGGCCGTCCCGGGTGGCGCCCTTGGCGTAGTGGCGCTCGACGTAGTACTGGCCGACGGACAGCAGGGTGGTGACCACCAGGTACCAGATGGTGGCGACCACCAGCATCGGGATGACCCGGTACGACTGCAGGTAGACCAGCTGCACCGAGTAGAGCAGGTCGGAGACGGCCAGCACGCTGACGATGCTGGTGCCCTTGAGCGCGCTGATCAGCATGTTCCCGGCGGTCGGCACGATCGAGCGCATCGCCTGGGGGACGACGATCCGGCGCAGCACCCGCCACCGGCCGAGGCCGAGCGCCGAGGCGGCCTCCAGCTGGCCGCGGTCGACGGACAGGATGCCGCCGCGGATCACCTCGGCGGCGTACGCGGTCTCCAGCAGGGTGAGGCCGATGACGGCGGTGAGGGTGGGGCCGATCAGGTTGACGGTCTTGACGGTGACGAACTCGGGGCCGAACGGGATGCCCAGGCCGAGGGTCGGGTAGAGCGCGCCGATGTTGAAGAAGAACAGCAGCTGCACCAGCGGCGGGGTGGAGCGGAAGATCCAGATGTAGCCCCAACCCAGGGTGCGCAGCACCGGGTTGCCGGACATCCGCATGACGGCGAGGCCGGTGCCGAGGACGAAGCCGAGGGCGAGGGTGACGGCGGTGAGCCAGAGGGTCAGGGTGAGGCCGTTGAGCACCGACCCGGCGGTGAACCAGTCGGCGACCACGTCCCACTGGAAGGCCTTGTTGCGCACCACGGAGTTGACGGCCATCGCGGCCAGCAGCAGCGCGATCCCGGCGCAGACCCACTGCCCGGGCCGGCGGCGGGCGACGATCCGGGCGGCGGGGTCGGGCGGCGGGCCGGGGCGGTCGGGGCGGTCGGGGGCGGTGGCGCCCGCGGGGGTGGGGGTGGAGCGGGCGGGGAGGAGGTCCTGCGGGGTGGCCATGGCGGCGGCTCCTGGCGGAGGTGCGGGCGGGCGGGAGGTACGGGTGTGGTCACGTACGGCCGTCGCACCGGCCCGCGTCCCTCAACACGGCCGGCGCTGTGCACTGCACTCCGCCGTGATCGTACGCATGCGCGATCGACGGCTGTCAAGGGTGGTCCGGGCTCCGACCGGGGCCCGGCGCGGACCGGTCGCAGGACGACAGGAGATCGCAACAGAGCGGCAATGATGGGTGGTTGACGGACCACTTGGCAGGCTGTTCAACTTGAGGCCATGTACGCCGAGCAGCCCCTGGTCACCCGCGACCACATCGACTTCGGTCGGGTGTGGTCCGCGGCGTGTCGCGGCTGACCCGGCAGCGGGCCGCCCGTCCGGCCCCGATCTCCCGCGGGGAGCCCTCCCTCGGTCTGCCCCGCCGCGGGCCGGGACCAGCCGTCCCCAGCTGACGGCGTCCCAGGCGCACGCTGCCGTCCGACGACCTCGCACTGAACTCCGGCAGTACTCCCTCGTCCACGTCTGCCTCCCACCTCCTCCCGCCGCGCGCGCCGACCCCACCGTCGGCGCGGCCGCCGCGCACCCGTGTCCACGGCCGCCCCGCCCCGGCCGGCTCCGGCCTGCCCACCCGCAGTCCACCGGACTCCGCTCACCCCGAAAGGTTCCGCCATGCCCGTCGAATTCCTCGGTATCGCCGCCACCGGCGACGGCTCGGAGACCACCCCCCGCTCCACCGCGGCCTTCGACCGCGACTACACCCTGCGGCTGGCCCGGGCCCACGAGGACCACGGCTGGGACCGGGTGCTCTTCGCGTACGGCGCCGGCTCCCCGGAACCCGCGGCCGCGGCGGCCTTCCTCGCCTCGCACCTGGACCGGCTGCAGATCCTGCTGGCGCACCGGCCGAACGTCTCCTACCCGACCTTCGCCGCCAAGACCTTCGCGACCCTGGACCAGATCAGCGACGGGCGGCTGACCGTCCACTTCATCACCGGCGGCAGCGACCACGAGCAGCAGCGCGAGGGCGACTTCCTGTCCAAGGACGAGCGCTACGAGCGCACCCGCGAGTACATCGGCATCGTCAAGAAGGCGTGGACCAGCCGGGAGCCCTTCGACCACGAGGGCGCCCACTACCGCTTCAACGACTTCGTCTCCGACGTCTTCCCCGTCCAGCAGCCGCGCCCCGGGGTCTCCTTCGGCGGCTCCTCGGACGCCGCCTACGCGGCCGGCGGCGCCGAGGCGGACGTCTACTGCCTGTGGGGCGAGCCGCTGGCCCGCACCGCCGAGCAGATCGAGCGGGTGAAGGAGGCGGCCCGGGCCGCCGGGCGCACCGACGTGCCGCGGATCCAGGTGGCGTTCCGGCCGATCATCGCGCCGACCGAGGAACTGGCCTGGGAGAAGGCGCACCGGACGGTGGCCGCGATCAAGGCCCGCCGGGAGTCCGGGGAACTCGTCCGCCGGGGCCGCCCGTTCGGCGCCGCAGCGCCCGAGAACACCGGCTCCCAGCGGTTGATCGAGATCGCCGAGGCCGGCGAGCGCTACGACCGCGCGCTGTGGACCCCGACCGCCGCGGCCACCGGCGGGGCCGGCAACTCCAACGCCTTGGTCGGCACCCCGGAGACGGTCGCGGAGGCGCTGCTCGACTACTACGACCTCGGAGTGGACATCCTCTCCGCCCGCGGCTACCACCTGCTCGACGACGCGATCGACTTCGGCCGCCACGTCATCCCGATCGTCCGCGAGGAGGTCGCCAAGCGGGACGCCGCCAAGGCCGCGGCGGCGGCCGAGCGCGCCGAGCGGACCGAGCGGGACCGGCACCAGCTGATCGCGGTGCAGGCGTGAGCGCTCCGGACCGGTGGGCCGGCCCGGCGGCCGGGTTCCGCCGGGTCACCATCGACGACCCGCTGGTCGAACCGCTGCTGCGCGAGCTCACCCACGAGTACGTCAGCCGCTACGGCCCCGAGGCGCACCAGGAGATGACCCGCTACCCCCGGGACGCCTTCGCCGAGCCGCACGGCGTCCTGCTGCTCCTGCTGGAGGACGGCGAGCCGGTCGCCGGCGGCGCGTACAAGCGGTACGACGAGCGCACCGCCGAGCTGAAGCGGATGTGGACGCACTCCGCGCACCGCCGCCGCGGCCTGGCCCGTCGGGTGCTGGCCGAGCTGGAGCGGACGGCGGCCGCCGTCGGCTACGCCCGGATCTACCTCACCACCGGTCCGCGCCAGCCCGAGGCCAGGGGCCTCTACCTGGCGTCCGGCTACACCCCGCTGTTCGACGTCGCCGCCGATCCCCTGACGATCGGCCCGCTCCCCTTCGAGAAGCACCTGCCGGTGCTGGCTCCGACCCCCTGAAAGGCCCCCCGTGAGAAGCACCACCGTCCGCCGCCGCCTGCTCGCGGCCACCGCCCTGCTGCCGGTGCTGGCGCTGGCCGCGTGCGGCTCGGACCCGAAGATCGCGGGCCCGGCGGGGGCGAGCGGGCCCGCCGCCACCGCCGTCTCCCAGGACGTCGTCTCCGGTCTCGCGAAGTCGGACGCCGCCGCCGCGCTGCTGCCCGAGGAGGTCCGCAAGGCCGGCACGCTGACCTTCGGCGCGTCCTTCGGCTCGCCGCCCACCGCCTTCTACGCCGACCAGGCCACCAAGAAGCCGGCCGGGATCGACGTGGACTTCACCGATGCGGTGGCCAGGCTGCTCGGGCTGACCGTGCAGCGCCAGGAGGCCGCCTTCGAGACCATCCTGCCCGCCCTGGACAGCGGCAAGTTCGACGTCGGCACCGGCAACTTCGGGGTCACCACGGCCCGGTTGAAGACCATCGACTTCGTCACCTACATCGACGACGGCCAGGGCTTCGCCGTCCGCAAGGACAACCAGGCCGTCCAGCCGGTCACCGACCTGCTCCAGCTCTGCGGGCTGACCATCGGCACCGGCGCCGGCACCACCTTCGAGACCACGCTGAACGCGAAGCGCAACGCCTGCACCGACGCCGGGAAGAAGCCGTACGAGGTCAGGGCGTTCAGCGACCCCGGGGCCGTGCTCACCGGCCTCCAGCAGGGCCGGGTCGACGTCCTGATGTCCACCATCAACGGCCTGCGCTACCAGGCCGCGCAGGAGGTCTCCGGGACGCGCTTCCTCGGCGAGTTCCACCGGCTGGACGTCGGCTTCGCGTTCAAGAAGGGCTCGAAGCTCACCCCGGCCTTCCAGGCGGCGGTCAACCAGCTGATCAAGGACGGGACGTACGAGCGGATCCTCAAGAAGTGGGGGGTCGCCGAATCGGCGATCAAGGAGTCCCTGATCAGCCCGCCCGAACACCAGTGATCCCCGGGTCTGCCGAAGGAGCCCCCCGATGACCGCCAGCACCACCGCGACGTCCCAGGCCCAAGCCGAGGCTCAAGCCGAGGCCCAGGCCCAGGCCCGGGTCGAGCGGGCACCGGCGTCCGGACCCGATCCCGGTCCGGGCACCGGCGCCCGTCTGGACCTCGACGAACTGGCCGCTCTGCGGGCCGTCCCCGCCCGGCACCCCTGGCGCTGGGGGATCGGGGTCGCCGCCCTCGTCGTGCTCGCCCAGTTCGCCCACGGCCTGGCCACCAATCCCGGCTGGGACTGGGCCACCTTCCGGGTCTACTTCACCGCCGACACGATCGTCCAGGCGGTCGGCCGCACCCTCGAACTCACCGTCTACGGCACCGGGCTGGGCTTCCTGCTGGGCGCCGTGGTGGCCGCGATGCGGCTGTCCCGCAGCGCGATCCTCCAGTCCATCGCCTGGGCGTACGTGTGGGTGTTCCGCTCGATCCCGCTGATCGTCCAGCTGGTGTTCTGGTTCAACCTGTCGTACCTCTACAAGCGGTTCGGGATCGGCATCCCGTTCGGCCCGACCTTCGGGGACTTCGAGACGGTCGGCGTGCTGAGCGCGCTCGGCGCCGCCGTGCTCGGCCTCGGGCTGCACCAGGCCGCGTTCGCCGCCGAGATCATCCGCGGCGGCGTCATCGCGGTGGACGCCGGCCAACGGGAGGCCGCCACCGCGCTCGGCATCCCGCGCTGGCGCCAGGGCTGGCGGATCGTGCTGCCGCAGGCGATGCGCGGCATCCTGCCGGCCGCCGCCAACGAGGTGATCTCATTGCTCAAGGGCACCTCGGTGGTCTACGTGATGGCCATCGGCGAGCTCTTCTACCAGGCCCAGGTGGTCTACGGCCGGACCGGCCGGGTGGTGCCGCTGCTGATGGTCGCCACCGTCTGGTACGTGCTGCTGACCACGGTGCTGTCCATCGGCCAGTACTACGTCGAGCGCTACTTCGCCCGCGGCGCGCAGCGCACCCCGCCGCCCACCCCGCTCCAGCGCGCCCGGGCCTTCGTCCGGAGCCTGCCCGCCCGCACGCCGACCGCCCGCACGCCGACCACTCGCGCAGCGACCGCGCGCACCACCGGAGGACGTCGATGACCACGCTCACCAAGACCGAACCGGCGGCCGCACCGATGGTGCAGGTCCGCGGCCTGCACAAGAGCTTCGGGCCACTGGAGGTGCTGCGCGGCGTCGACCTGGACGTCCCGGTCGGCTCGGTCACCGTGGTGCTCGGCCCGTCCGGCTCCGGCAAGTCCACGCTGCTGCGCGCGATCAACCACCTGGAGAAGCTCGACGGCGGCTACGTCGCCATCGACGGCGAGCTGATCGGCTACCGGCGCTCCGGCGACCGGCTGTACGAGCTCAAGGAGCGCGAGGTGCTGCGCCAGCGCACCCACATCGGCTTCGTGTTCCAGAACTTCAACCTGTTCCCGCACCTCACCGTGCTGGAGAACCTGGTCGAGGCGCCGATCGCCGCGCTGCGCCGCCCCAGGGCCGAGGCCAGGGCGACGGCGCTGGCGTTGCTGGAGCGGGTCGGGCTGGCCGACAAGGCCGCCGCGTACCCCCGGCAGCTCTCCGGCGGCCAGCAGCAGCGGGTGGCGATCGCCCGGGCGCTGGCCCTGGAGCCGAAGGTGCTGCTGTTCGACGAGCCCACTTCGGCGCTCGACCCGGAGCTGGTCGGCGAGGTGCTGGACGTCATCAAGGACCTCGCCCGGACCGGCACCACCATGATCGTGGTCACCCACGAGATCGGCTTCGCCCGCGAGGTCGCCGACACCGTCGTCTTCATGGACGGCGGCGTGGTGGTCGAGCAGGGCCCGCCGGCCGAAGTCCTGGACCGCCCCCGGCACGAACGCACCCGGGCCTTCCTCGCCAAGGTGCTCTGAACCGAGGTGCCCTGAGCCGAGGTGCTCCAGCCCTCCCCGCCGCACCGAAACCCCCTTCACCGAGCAGGAGTTCCGCCATGCCCCTACCCCGTCGCGCCCTGGTGACCGCCGCCGCCGCCCTCGCCGCCGCCCTCGCCCTGACCGCCTGCGGCGGCGCGTCCTCGGGAGCCACGGCGGAACTCGCCCCGGCCAAGGGCAGCACCGCGCCGAACGGCGCCGTGGTGAACCTGACGGCCGAGCAGAACCGGGTGACCACGGCCAAGGTCGACGCGATCGCGGCGCTCGTCCCGGAGGAGATCAGGCGGAGGGGGACGCTGGCCGTCGTCGACTCCCTCGGCACCACCCCGCCGCTGGACTTCTACGCCAACGACGACAGGACCATCATCGGCGTCGAGCCGGACATCGCCGCCCTGGTCGGCAACGTGCTCGGCCTCAAGGTCGAGTTCAACCCGGTCTCCTGGGAGAACATCTTCGTCGGCCTGGACAGCGGCAAGTACGACGTCGGCCTCTCCAACATCACCGTCACCGAGGCGCGCAAGGAGAAGTACGACTTCGCCACCTACCGGCTGGACGTCCTCGGCTTCGAGGCCAGGAAGGGCAGCGGCCTCAAGGTCGCCGGCGCCAAGGACCTGGCGGGCAGGTCGGTCGGCGTCTCCTCCGGCACCAACCAGGAGAAGCTGCTGATCTCCTGGAGCGAGGAGAACACCAGGAACGGCCTCAAGCCGATCGACATCAAGTACTTCCAGGGCACCGAGTTCTACCTGGCGCTCTCCTCCGGCCGGATCGACGCCTACGTCGGCCCCAATCCCAGCCTGGCCTTCCACGTCGCGCAGACCGGCGAGACCGAGATCGTCGGCACCTACTCGGGCGGCGGCGCGGACGTCCTCGGCAAGATCGCCGCGACCACCCGCAAGGGCAACGGGCTGGTCCGGGCGCTCAACGAGGCGCTGAACGAGGTGATCAGGAACGGCAGCTACGGCCAGGTGCTCAAGCGCTGGGGCCTGGACAACGAGGCCGTGCCGACCTCCGAGGTCAACCCGCCCGGGTTGCCCAAGCAGTAGGGCCCGTCCGTTCACCCGTTCGCCGCCCCCCGCCGCTATGGTGACCCCTCCGGCGGCGAACACCGCCCGGACACGGCGGACTTGGGGGAGGACATGCAGCAGGGGGAGGTGCTCGACGGCCGGTACCGGCTGGACGAGTGGCTGGGCAGGGGCGGCTTCGGTGTGGTCTGGAAGGCGACCGACCGGCGGCTCGACCGCGAGGTCGCGGTCAAGCTGCTGCTGGCGGAGCACGCCGCCGACCGGGAGGCCGTCGGGCGGTTCGTCCGCGAGGCCCGCACGGCCGGCGGTCTCTCCAATCCGCACATCGTGACCGTGTACGACTACGGCCTGGTCGCGACCGCCGCCGGGGGGACCCACTACCTGGTGCTGGAACTCGTCCGCGGCCGGGCCCTGTCCGACATCCTCAAGGACGGCGCCCCGGACCAGGAGGCCGCGCTGAAGTGGATGCGCCAGGTCTGCAAGGCACTGGACGCCGCGCACCGCTCGGGCGTCGTCCACCGCGACATCAAGCCCGAGAACGTGATGGTCGACGCGGGCGGCAAGGCCAAGGTGCTGGACTTCGGCATCGCCCGGCTGCTCACCCAGTCCGCGGTGCTCACCTCCACCGGCAGCGTGGTCGGCACCGTCCCGTACCTGGCGCCCGAGTGCTGGTCCGGCGCCGCCGTGGACGGCCGGGCCGACCTCTACGCGCTCGGCGTCATGCTGTACGAACTCTGCACCGGGCGGCGCCCGTTCCGCGCCTCCTCGGCCGCCGAGTACATGTACAAGCACCTGGAGGAGACCCCGCCCCGGGTGCGCAGCACCGATCCGGCGCTGGCCGACCTGGTCGCCGGGCTGCTCGCCAAACGGCCCGCGGACCGGCCGGCCACCGCCGCCGAGGTGCTGGAACGGCTGCGCCGGATCCGGCCGGGGGTGCTCCGCCCGGACGACCCCAGCCCGGAGCAGCTGCGCCGCCGGGCCGACCAGGCCTGGCGGCGCGGCGCGCAGGGCGCCCCCGGGGAGGCCGTCGAGATGCTCACCGCGCTCATCCCCGACCTCGCCCGGATCTGCGGCCCGGCCGACCCGCGCACCCTGCGCACCTGCCACGACCTGGCCCTCTGGCTGGCCCAGGACGGCAGCCCGGGCGCCGCCGTCGCGCTGCTGCGCGAGCTGGCCGCGGAGCCGGCCGCCGAACCGGACGTCCGGGCCGACGCGCTGCGCGACCTGGACCGCTGGCACCGGGAGGCCGCCCGGAGCGGGCCGGGCCGGCCGCGGGCGCTGAGCCTGGCCGGCCTGCTCGGCGGCGGCCCGCAGGGCGGCTGAGGGCCCTCGGCGCCGCACGGACGGGAGGCTGTCAACCGTGCGGGCCGCTGATTCGCCGCCTGCGGCGACTGTGGGAATTGATAGGAATCCGCCCATCGGGACTGTCTGGTCCACCGACCGGTGGCGTTGATATACCTCGTTGCCGGAGTCGGGCGCGGTGTCTTCGGCCGCCCCGGCGAGCTACGACGAAAAGGCTGGTGACGGATCGATGAAGCTCCTCCGCGTCGGACCCCCGGGCGCCGAGCGCCCGGTCGTGCTGGGCCAGGACGGCATCGGGTACGACCTCTCCGGGCGTGCCCGGGACATTGACGGGGCCTTCCTGGCCGGGCTGGACGCCGCCGCCCTGGCGCGGGACGTGGCCGCCGGGGCGCTGCCCCGGGTGGACCTCGCCGGGCAGCGGGTGGGCGCGCCGGTCGCCCGTCCGGGCAAGGTGGTCGGCATCGGGCTCAACTACCGCGACCACGCCGCCGAGGCCGGGGTCGCGGCCCCGGACGAGCCGGTGATCTTCCTCAAGCCGAGCTGTACCGTGGTCGGCCCGTACGACGAGGTGCTGGTGCCGCGCGGCGGCGAGAAGACCGACTACGAGGCCGAGCTGGCCCTCGTGATCGGCCGCACCGCCCGCTACCTGGCCGGGCACGAGGAGGCCGCGGCGGTGATCGCCGGCTACACGATCGCCAACGACGTCACCGAACGGGCCTTCCAGTTCGAGCGCGGCGGCCAGTGGGACAAGGGCAAGTCGGCGGAGACCTTCACCCCGCTGGGGCCCTGGCTGGTCACCGCGGACGAGGTGGCCGACCCGCAGCAGCTGCCGCTGCGGCTGTGGGTCAACGGCGAGCTGCGGCAGGACGGCAACACCGGCGAGATGATCTTCCCGGTGCTCGAACTGGTCCGCTACGTCAGCCAGTTCATGGTCCTGGAGCCGGGCGACGTGATCGTCACCGGAACCCCGGCCGGCGTCACCCTGGGCCACCCCGGTACGCCGTTCCTGGCCCCGGGCGACATCGTCGAGATCGAGATCGAGGGCCTCGGCCGCCAGCGGCAGGTCCTCGGCACGGCGTAACGCCCCGCCGGCGCGGCACCGGCCGCCCCGACCCCGGGCACGGGGGTCGGGTCACCGGGCCGCCAGCACCTCGCGCAGCCGCTCGGCCCGCGACGCCTGCGGCCCCTCCAGCGCGAGCAGCAGGGCCAGCACCTGCGCGGTCTGCGGGTCGTGCAGCGCGGTCGCCGCCGCCATCGCCGTGAACTGGTCCACCAGCCAGTCGCGCAGCTCGCCCACCGGCAGCGTGCGCCCCTCGTCCAGCCAGGTCAGCGACGCGCCCTCGACCACCGCGATCCACGAGCGCACCAGCAGCGTCAGCCGGGGCCCGGCCTCCCGCACGCCGAGGTGCCGCAGGGTCCGCTTGAGCGCCGCCCGCCGGACGTCGTCGACGATCGCCGAGGTGCGGGCCGTCTCCACCACCGAACCGCCGCGCAGCAGCGCCGAGTAGCCGGCGTCGTGCTCGGCCACGAAGGCGAAGTAGCCGTCCAGGACGGCCGCCAGCTGCTCGGACGGGGTCCCGGCCAGCGGGACGGCGAAGCGGCTGGTCAGCTCGTCGGCCGCGCTGCGCAGCGCGGCCTCGTACAACTGCTGCTTGCCGCCCGCGAAGTAGCGGTAGACCAGCGGGCGGGAGGCTCCGGCGGCCTCGGCGACGTCGTCCAGGCCCACCTCCTCGGGCGGCCGGGCGGCGAACAGTTCCAGAGCGACCGCGATCAGCTGTTCACGACGCTGCTGCACCGGCAGTCGCCGGTAGCCGGTGCGGCGCGGGCGGGGGCCGGGTGCGGCCGGGGCGGGCACCTGGTCGGTTGCCGTGGTGGGGCGGGCTTCCATGGCGGTCAGCGTAATGGGCGTGGGCCCGATCGGATCCTGTCGCGCGCGGCGGTTTCCCGAACGTGTGTTTGTCCGGGCCCGCCCGGCGGCGGTCGGCCGGTGCATGTCACCGATCGCCCGGTAAAGGCTTGCAATCGGCCCTCGCCACGCCATGATGTCCGAATGGTTGAAGAACTGATCACCTCCGACGCCACCACCCCGCGTCGCATCGCCGACGGTTACGTCCGGGCCCTGGCCGAACTCGACCCGCTGACCGCGGTCTACCTGGGGTTCAGCCCCGAGGACGACCGGCTGCCCGACCTCTCGCCGGCCGGTGCCGAGGCGATCGCCGACCTCGGCCGCCGCACCCTGGCGGCCCTTGCCGAGGCCGAACGCTCCGACGCCGCGCAGGACGAGGCGGAGCGCCGCTGCGCCCGGCTGCTGCGCGAGCGGCTGACCGCCTCCCTCGCCGTCCACGAGGCCGGGGAGAACTTCCGCGCGGTGCGCAACCTGGGCTCCCCGGTGCACGAGGTCCGGGACGTCTTCACCCTGATGGGGACCGACACCGAGGCCGAGTGGCAGGTGGTCGGCCGCCGGCTGGCCCGCGTCCCGCTCGCGCTGGCGCAGTACCGGGAGACGCTGGCCGCCGGCATCGAGCGCGGCCTGCTGTCCGGCCCGCGCCAGGTGGCCACCGTGGTCGGGCAGCTCGGCGAGTGGCTGGAGGGGGACGTACCCGGCGGCTGGTTCGGCGAGTTCGTCCAGGGCGCGCCGGAGGGCCTGCGCGCCGAGCTGTCCGGGCCCGCGCTGGCCGCCGGGGAGGCGCTGGCCGCCCTGCGCGACTGGCTGCGCGACGTCTACGGCCCGGCCGCCGCCGACACCCCCGACACCACCGGCCGCGAGCGCTACCGCCGCTTCGTCCGCTTCTGGACCGGCTCCGACCTGGACCTGGACGAGGCCTACACGTGGGCCTGGGGCGAGTTCCACGACCTGCTCGCGCAGATGGAGGCCGAGGCCGAGAAGGTACGCCCGGGCGCCGGCCCGATGGCGGCGATGAAGTGGCTGGAGGCGGACGGCCCGGCCGTGGAGGGCGCCGAGGCCACCCGCGTGTACCTCCAGGAGCTGATGGACCAGGCCGTCCGGGACCTCCAGGGCACCCACTTCGACCTGGCCGAGCCGATCACCCGGGTCGAGTCGAGGATCGCCCCGCCCGGCAGCGCGGCCGCGCCGTACTACAGCGCGCCCTCGCTGGACTTCAGCCGCCCCGGGCGGACCTGGCTGCCGGCGCTCGGCCGGGAGCGCTTCCCGGTCTGGGACCTGGTCTCCACCTGGTACCACGAGGGCGTCCCGGGCCACCACCTGCAGCTCGCGCAGTGGAACTACGTCGCGGACCGGCTCTCCACCTACCAGGTCAGCCTGGGCGGGGTGAGCGCCAACCTGGAGGGCTGGGCGCTGTACGCCGAGCGCCTGATGGACGAGCTCGGCTACCTCACCGACCCGGGACACCGCCTCGGCTACCTCAACGCGCAGATGATGCGCGCGCTGCGGGTGATCGTCGACATCGGCATGCACGCGGGCCTGGACTTCCCGGCCGACTCCCCGTACCTGCCGGGCGAGCCGGTCAGCCCGGAGGCGGCCCGGGAGTTCTTCGGCCGGTACTGCGGCCTGACCCCCGACTACCTGGACAGCGAACTGGTCCGCTACCTGGGCATGCCCGGCCAGGCGATCGGCTACAAGCTGGGCGAGCGCGCCTGGCTGCGCGGCCGGGCGGCGGCGCGGGCGGCGCACGAGGCGCGCGGCGAGGAGTTCGACCTCAAGGCCTGGCACATGGCGGCGCTCTCGCAGGGCTCGCTGGGGCTGGACGACCTGGTCGAGGAGCTGTCCGCGCTGTAGGGCGGCCGTCGGCCCCGGGCCTCGTCCGCGAGTCCCGGGGCCGCTGGTCCTTTGGCCCGAAAAGGTCGATTTGGCGAGGTTTTTCCTTGCCATCCGCCCGTGCGGGAGCTTCGCTTGAAGGCGACTGCGTGACATCCCCGACTGCGTGACCCCTCCGTACCCCTCCGGAAGGCTGACCAGTGTCTGCGCAAACCGCCACCGGTCATGAGAACGCGGACAGCCGCCGCTGGTGGGTGCTGGTGGTCATCGCCATCGCCCAGCTCATGATCGTCCTCGACGTCACCATCGTGAACATCGCGCTGCCGTCGGCGCAGCGGGACCTGGGCATCTCCGACGCCGACCGGCAGTGGGTGATCACCGCCTACACGCTCGCCTTCGGCGGCCTGCTGCTGCTCGGCGGACGGCTGGGCGACCTCTTCGGCCGCAAACGCGTCTTCACCGTCGGCCTGCTGGGCTTCGCCGCCGCCTCCGCCCTCGGCGGCTCGGCGGACGGCTCCGCCATGCTCTTCGGCGCCCGCGCCCTCCAGGGCGGGTTCAGCGCCCTGCTCGCCCCCTCGGCCCTGGGGCTGCTCTCCACCACCTTCACGGACCCCAGGGAGCGCAGTACGGCCTTCGGCGTCTTCGGCGCGATCGCCGCCGGCGGCTCCGCACTCGGCCTGATCCTGGGCGGGCTGCTGACCGAGTACCTGGACTGGCGCTGGTGCCTGTTCGTCAACGTCCCGATCGCCGCCGCCGCGGCCCTCGCGGCCACCGGCCTCCTGGAGCGCGACAACGCCGCCGGGGGGCGCCGGGTCCGGCTCGACCTGCCCGGCGCGCTGCTCGGCTGCGGCGGCCTGCTGGCGATCGTCTTCGGCACCTCCGAGGCCGTCACCCGGACCTGGGGCGACGGGCTGGTGCTCGGTTCGCTGGCCGTCGGTCTGGCGCTGCTCGCGGTGTTCGTCCTGGTCGAGAGGCGCACCGCGCACCCGCTGCTGCCGCTGCACATCGTCGCCGACCGCAACCGCGGCGGCGCCGCCCTCTCGGTCGGCCTGGCCATGATCGGCATGTTCGGCCTGTTCCTCTTCCTCACCTACTACCTCCAGGTCATCAAGCACTTCTCACCGGTGCTGTCGGGCGTCTCCTTCCTGCCCATGACGGCCGCCATCGTGCTCAGTTCGACCGGCTTCGCGGCCCGGCTGATGACCAGGGTGCCGACCCGGAACCTGGTCTGCCCAGGGCTGCTGCTCGCCGCGGCCGGCATGGCCTGGCTGACCCGGATGACGGTCGACAGCCCGTGGGCCGGCACGGTGCTGCCCGCCGAGCTGCTGCTCGGCTCCGGCATGGGCCTGGTCTTCATGCCGTCGATGAACCTGGCCACCCTCGGGGTCTCGCCGCGCGAGGCGGGCGCGGCTTCGGCCACCATCAACTCGGCCCAGCAGGTGGGCGGTTCGTTCGGCACGGCGCTGCTGAACACGGTCGCGGCCAGTGCCACCGCGTCGTTCCTGGCCACCCGGATCGCCTCGTCGCCGGCGGTACGGGCCCAGGGCACGGTGCACGGCTACGTGGTCGCCACCTGGGTGTCGACTGGCGTCCTGCTGCTGGCCGCGCTGATCGCCTTCCGGGTGATCGACCACCGGCCGGCGCCCGCTGTGACGACCGTCGTCCCGGGCGGGGCGCAGGCCCACACGGCCGTCCCGGCGGAGCCCCGACGAGAACCCTGAAATTTTCAGCAAGACCTTGCAGTCAACCTCCGGCGCCTGCTTGACTCCTGGCCACCGTCCAGGAACCGAGGAGGCGCCGTCGTGCTGCCCGAGTTCGACCTGCTCGTCGTCGGCGGCTCCGGCGTCGACACCATCGTCCGGGTGGACCGGCTGGAGGTCCCGCCCGGCGACTCGCTGTTCGTCGGACCCGTCCGCGACTACGTCGGCCACACCGGCAACGGCGTCGCCCTCGGCGCCCACCACCTCGGCCTGCGCACCGCCTTCCTCGACTTCCTCGGCGACGACCCGCAGGGCGCCCTGGTCCGCGCCTCCTACGAGCGCCACGGCCTGCACTTCGCGCACCTGGTGAGCCCGCACGGCACCCCGCGCGGGGTCAACCTGGTGGACGCCGCCGGGCGCCGGTTCTCCTTCTTCGACGGCCGCCACCCCGCCGACCTGCGGCTGCCGCCCGAGTTCTACCTGCCGTACGCGCGGCGCAGCCGGCACGTCCACCTCTCCATCACCGGCGTCAACCGGGACATGTACGCCGACCTCCACCGGCTCGGCCGCACCACCTCCACCGACCTGCACGACTGGGACGGCACCAACCCGCACCACCGCGACTACGCGCTCGGCTCGGACCTGGTGTTCCTCTCGGTGGCCGGCTGCCGCGGCCGGCACGAACAGGTGATGCGCGCGATCCTCGCCGAGGGCCGCGCCGGTGTCGTCACCGCCACCGCGGGCGCCGACGGCTGCTACCTGCTCACCCGGGACGACGACGAGGTGCACCACCTCCCGGCCGTCGACCCGGGCCACCCGGTGGTGGACACCAACGGCGCCGGGGACGCCTTCGTCGCGGGCTTCCTCGCCGCCTGGTTCCGGGGCCGCCCGCCGCTGGAGTGCGCCCGGGCCGGCTCGGTCGCGGGTGCCTTCACCTGCACCGTCGCCGGGACGCACACCGCCTTCGTCGGGGCCGAGGAGTTGGGGAGCGCGCTGGACCGCTTACTCGCCGACGGGTGAGGTTTTTCTCATGGATATCCCAGCCACCGGTAACGACCTTTCCAGGCTGAAACGGCATAGTCGTTGATCGCACGCAGCCCCCGGGAAACCGTCGATCACTGGCAGGAGAGACAGACATGGGTCAGCACCGCCGCCCGACGTCGCGCCGCCGCCGCAGCCTTCTGGGGCCGACCCTGTTCACCGCGCTCTCGGCGGTGGTGGTGGCCGCCGTGGTCACCGGCACGCACGGGCTGAGCCTGTCCGACGCGACGGCCGCCGGGAAGGCGGCCCGCAGCTCCCGGGCCGCCGTCGCGCCGGCCGCGACCGGGCCCGCGTCCGAGGCGCCCGCCGCACCCGCACCGGTCGACGCCCCCGCTCCGACCGACAGCCCCTCCGCCGCCCCGGCCGACAGCCCGACCGACAGCCCGACCGACAGTGCGAGCGCCGACCCCGGCAGCGCCCCGGCGGCCACCCCGACGCCCTCCGCGCCGGCCACCCCCGACACCCGCGGCGCCGTCCTCGGCACCACCGCCACCGCCGCCGCCACCCCCGAAGCGGCCACCGTGGGCGCGCTGTTCAGCGGCACCGTGGCGGCCGGAAACCACTTCTGCACCGCCAGCGTGCTGCACAGCCCCGGCGGCAACCTGCTGCTGACCGCCGCGCACTGCCTCAGCAGCGCCGGCGGCGTCACCTTCGTCCCCGGCTACCGCGACGGCTCCGCCCCGTACGGCAGCTGGCAGGTCACCGCGGTCCACACCACCACCGGCTGGTCCCAGAAGGGCGACCAGGACGAGGACTTCGCCGTCCTGGAGACGGCCCCGAGCAACGGCCGCAACGTCGAGGACGTGGTCGGCGGCAACCGGCTCGGCGCCGACGAGCCCTTCGGCGCGACCGTCCGCCTCTACGGCTACCCCGGCGACGCCGAGGAGCCCATCCTGTGCACCAACACCACCGGCCGGCAGAGCACCTACCAGCGCGTCATCGACTGCCCCGCCTACCCGTCCGGCACCAGCGGCGGCCCCTGGATCAACGTCGCCACCGGCGACGTGGTCGGCGCCATCGGCGGCTACCAGCAGGGCGGCGACACCGACGACGTGTCCTACAGCGCCTACTTCGACCACACCATCGCCGGGCTGGTCTCCCAGGTCGAGGGCGCCTCGTCCTGAGCCCGGCCGGGCCCGCGCCGCGCGCCGCCAACCGGGCCCGGACATGACGAAGGCCCAGATCCGTGGATCAACTCCATTGATCTGGGCCTCAGTTGCACTCCTTGCGAAGTGCCCCCGGTAGGATTCGAACCTACGCACCCGCCTCCGGAGGGCGGTGCTCTATCCCCTGAGCTACGGGGGCCTGCTCGGTGTCGTCGGCGTTTCGGCCTCCGACGTGAAGAACACTACCAGGCTCCGGGCGTGGTCCGTGCACGGGTTTCCGGCGGGGGCGGCCGAGCAGCTGTGGGGTGCGCCGGCGGCGGGCGGCGGGGGTCGGCGGAAGTGCCCAAAGGCCGGACGGGGCGGCGGGGGCGCCGATACCCTCGGTGAGGTGTCGGGAGTGTCCGGGCGGGTCCTCGTGGTGGACGACAGCGAGGTGATCCGCCAGCTGATCAGGGTCAACCTGGAGCTCGAGGGCTTCGAGGTGGTGACCGCCGCCGACGGCGCCGAGTGCCTGGAGGTGGTCCGCCGGGTGAAGCCGGACGTGGTGACGCTGGACGTGATGATGCCGCGCCTGGACGGCCTGCGGACGGCGGCCCGGCTGCGCGCGACCCCGGGGACCAGCCGGTTGCCGATCGCGATCGTGAGTGCCTGCACCCCGGCCGATCTGGACCTGGGGGAGGCCGTCGGGGTGGACGGCTACCTCGGCAAGCCCTTCGACCCGGCCGATCTGGTGGCGCTGGTGCGGCGGCTGATGGCTCTGGGGGGACAGCCGGGCGGGTTTCGCCCTGAGCGAACAGAGCGGACCGATCGAGGCTGA
Organism: Kitasatospora sp. NPDC088779; assembly: GCF_040685395.1. Lineage (NCBI taxonomy): Bacteria > Bacillati > Actinomycetota > Actinomycetes > Kitasatosporales > Streptomycetaceae > Kitasatospora > Kitasatospora sp. NPDC088779. Next base: position 128,821 of record NZ_JBFBHW010000010.1, read on the forward strand.
CACCGCTGACGGGAGGGCTCGCGGGCGTCCCGACCGGCAAACCGGGTGGCGGGCGGGCACCCCGTCTCGCCTACGCTTGGCGTCGTGACACCCGCAGAGCTTTCCCAGGCAGTCCAGGCCGCAGTGAGCGCCGCCGTCGAGGCGGGCGAGCTGACCGTCGCCGTGCCCGAGCACGTGACGGTCGAGCGACCCAAGAACAGGGACCACGGCGACTACGCGATCAACGTGGCCCTCCAGCTCGCCAAGGCGGCCGGCCGCCCGCCGCGAGCCGTGGCGGAACTGCTGGCCGACCGCCTGCGAGGGATCACCGGCGTCGCCAAGGTCGACATCGCCGGGCCGGGCTTCCTGAACATCACCATGGACGCCGCGACCCAGGGCGCGCTGGCGCGCACCATCGTCGAGACGGGCGAGGCCTACGGGCGCAACGAGGCGCTCAAGGGCCTGAAGATCAACCTGGAGTTCGTCTCCGCCAACCCGACCGGCCCGATCCACATCGGCGGCGTCCGCTGGGCCGCCGTCGGCGACTCGCTGGCGCGCGTGCTGCGGGCCAGCGGCGCCGACGTCACCACCGAGTACTACCTGAACGACGCCGGCGTGCAGATCTCCAAGTTCGCCGGCTCGCTGAAGGCCGCCGCGAACGGTCAGCCCGTCCCCGCCGACGGCTACGTGGGCGAGTACATCGGCGACATCGCCAAGGCGATCACCGACGGCGTCCCGGGCGTGCTCGACCTGCCCGACGCCGAGCAGCTGGAGGCCTTCCGCACCGAGGGCCTCAAGCTCATGGTGGCCGAGATCCAGCGCTCGATGCAGGAGTTCGGCACCCACTTCGACGTCTGGTTCTCCGAGAAGACGCTGCACGAATCCGGCGCGGTCGAGAAGGCCATGGACCGGCTGCGCGAGCAGGGCCACGTCTTCGAGCAGGACGGCGCGGTCTTCCTGCGCACCACCGACTTCGGCGACGACAAGGACCGCGTCCTGGTCAAGGCCGACGGCGAGACTACCTACTTCGCCGCCGACGCCGCGTACTACCTGTCGAAGCGGGACCGCGGTGCCGAGGTCTCCGTCTACATGCTGGGCGCCGACCACCACGGCTACGTCAACCGGCTGAAGGCCATCGTGGCCTGCGCGGGCGACGACATGAACCGCAACATCGAGGTCAAGATCGGCCAGTTCGTGAAGATGCTTCGCGACGGCGAAGAGGTCCGCATGTCCAAGCGGGCCGGCAACATCATCACGATCGACGACGTGATCGAGTGGATCGGCGTGGACGCCGCCCGCTACACCCTGACGCGGTCCCCCACGGACTCCACCATCACGCTCGACATCAACGTGCTGACCAGCCAGTCCAACGAGAACCCGGTCTACTACGTCCAGTACGCGCACACCCGGATGTGCGGCGTGGCCCGCAAGGCCGCGCAGCTCGGCGTCGACAAGGGCGCGGCGGAGGACTTCAAGCCCGAGCTGCTCGCCACCGTGTGGGAGAACGACATCCTCGGTGCCCTCGGCGAGTTCCCGCGGATCCTGGCCACGGCCGGCGAGCTGCGCGAGCCGCACCGGGTCGCCCGCTACCTGGAGGACCTGGCGGGCAAGTACCACCGCCTGTACGAGAACTGCATGTTCCTGCCCAAGGGCGACGAGGAGCTCACGGACACGCACCGCGCCCGGCTCTGGCTGGTCGAGGCCACGCGAACGGTGATGGCCAACGGCCTGACGCTCCTGGGCGTCACGGCGCCCGAGCGGATGTAGGCACCACCCCCAAGTGCGCAGCGGGGGCGGCTGACGGTCAACGGAGACCGTCGCCGCCCCTCGCCATAGGTCAAGGAAGCAGGACATGTCTCGCTCCGCACACCCCGCAGGCCCCCGTCACGGTGACGTGCTGCCCGAGGGCCACTACGCCGCCCCGCCGGCCGACCTGAACGCGCTCGACCCCAAGGTCTGGTCGCGCACCGTCGCCCGCGACGCCGAGGGCGTGGCCACCGTCGGCGGGATCGACGTCAAGTCCCTGGCGGCCGAGTTCGGCACGCCGGCCTACGTGCTCGACGAGGACGACTTCCGGGCCCGGGCGCGGGCCTGGCGCGACGCCTTCGGCACCGAGGCGGACGTCTTCTACGCCGGCAAGGCGTTCCTCTCCAAGGCGATCGTGCGCTGGCTGCACGAGGAGGGCCTGAACCTCGACGTGTGCAGCTCCGGCGAGCTGACGGTGGCGCTGGCCGCCGGGATGCCGCCGCAGCGGATCGCGCTGCACGGCAACAACAAGACGGCGGACGAGCTCGAACACGCGGTGAAGACCGGCGTCGGGCGCATCGTGGTCGACTCCTACGAGGAGATCGAGCGGCTGGCCGCGATCACGGCCCGCCAGGGCGTCCGCCAGCAGGTGCTGATCCGGATCACCGTCGGCGTCGAGGCGCACACCCACGAGTTCATCGCCACGGCGCACGAGGACCAGAAGTTCGGGCTGTCCCTGAGTCTGGCCGCGCCGCGAAGCGGCTCGGTCGAGGGTGGTGGTGGGCGACGGGAGGGCGGCTCGGCCGCCGAGGCGGTGCGCCGGGTGCTCGGGCACGAGGGCCTGGAGCTGCGCGGCATCCACTCGCACATCGGCTCGCAGATCTTCGACACCGCCGGTTTCGAGGTGGCCGCCCGCCGGGTGGTCGGCCTGCTGGCCGAGATCCGCGACGAGCACGGCGTCGAGCTGCCCGAGATCGACCTGGGCGGCGGCCTGGGCATCGCGTACACCAGCGAGGACGACCCGCGCGAGCCGGCCGAGATCGCGGCCGCGCTGGCCGACATCGTGCGCCGCGAGTGCGCCGCCGCGAACCTGAACACCCCCCGGCTGAGCGTGGAGCCGGGCCGGGCGATCGTCGGCCCGACGGCGTTCACGCTGTACGAGGTCGGCACCGTCAAGCCGCTGGAGGGCCTGCGCACCTACGTCAGCGTGGACGGCGGGATGTCCGACAACATCCGGACCGCGCTGTACGACGCCGAGTACTCGGTGGCCCTGGTGTCGCGCCGCAGCGACGCCGAGCCGATGCTGGTGCGGGTGGTCGGCAAGCACTGCGAGTCAGGCGACATCGTGGTCCGGGACGCCTTCCTGCCGGCCGACCTGGCCCCGGGCGACCTGATCGCGGTGCCCGCAACCGGCGCGTACTGCCGCTCGATGGCGAGCAATTACAACCACGCCCTGAAGCCTCCCGTGCTGGCCGTCAAGGATGGCGCCGCGCGGGTGATCGTCCGGCGCGAGACGGAGGAGGATCTCCTGCGTCTCGATATCGGATGACGAAATCCTTGTCTCAGATCATGGAACGACCGTAGATCCGTGCGGGAAGTCCCCGAGACTGGTACGGACCGAAGTTCCCGGCGGCCCCCAGAATCCCGCCGGAATTACCGAAGCACGAAGAATGCAGAGCGGAGTCGGATGATGCGTACGCGCCCGCTGAAGGTGGCGTTGCTGGGTTGTGGTGTGGTGGGCTCCGAGGTGGCGCGCATCATGACGACGACGGCCGACGACCTCGCCGCGCGCATCGGTGCCCCGGTCGAGCTCGCGGGGATCGCGGTCCGCCGGGCCGGCCGGGTGCGCCCGGGCGTGCCTGAGCACCTGATCACCACCGACGCCGAGGCCCTGGTCAACCGGGGCGACATCGACGTGGTGGTCGAGGTCGTGGGCGGCATCGAGCCGTCCAAACACCTCATCCTGTCGGCGTTCCAGCGGGGCGCCTCGGTGGTCAGCGCCAACAAGGCGCTGCTCGCCAAGGACGGCACCGAACTGCACGCCGCGGCCGCCGCGGCCGGGGTGGACCTGTACTACGAGGCCGCGGTGGCGGGCGCGATCCCGCTGCTGCGCCCGCTGCGCGAGTCCCTCGCGGGGGACAAGGTCAACCGGGTGCTGGGCATCGTCAACGGCACCACCAACTTCATCCTCGACAAGATGGACACCACCGGCGCCGGCTACTCGGAGGCGCTGGAGGAGGCCACCGCGCTGGGCTACGCCGAGGCCGACCCGACGGCCGACGTCGAGGGCTTCGACGCCGCCGCCAAGGCCGCGATCCTGGCCGGCATCGCCTTCCACACCAAGGTCACCGCGGCGGACGTCTACCGCGAGGGCATCACCGAGGTGACGGCCGCCGACATCGCCTCCGCCAAGGAGATGGGCTGCGTGGTCAAGCTGCTCGCGATCTGCGAGCGGGCGGCGGACGGCGAGTCCGTCACCGCGCGGGTCCACCCGGCGATGATCCCGCTGTCGCACCCGCTGGCCTCCGTCCGCGAGGCGTACAACGCGGTGTTCGTCGAGGCCGAGGCGGCCGGCCGGCTGATGTTCTACGGCCCGGGCGCGGGCGGCTCGCCGACCGCCTCCGCGGTGCTCGGCGACCTGGTCGCGGTCTGTCGCAACAAGCTGGCCGGTGCCACCGGTCCCGGTGACTCGGTGTACACGCAGCTGCCCGCCAAGCCGATGGACGAAGTGGTCACCCGCTACCACGTCAGCCTGGACGTGGACGACCGTGCGGGTGTCCTCGCCCAGGTCGCGTCCGTCTTCGCGGAGCACGGCGTCTCCATCGACACCGTGCGCCAGCAGGGCCGCGACGGCGACGCCTCGCTCGTCGTGGTCACTCACCGTGCCACCGACGCCGCGCTGTCGGCGACGGTCGACAAGCTCCGCGCGCTGGACAGCGTGCGGGACGTGGCCAGCATCATGCGGGTCGAAGGGGAGTAAGGAACAGCCATGAACGCCGTTGCCGAGAACGTCGTCCGAGGCGCGCACACCCACCAGTGGCGCGGCCTGATCGAGGAGTACCGGGACCGCCTGCCGGTCACCGCGGCCACCCCGGTGGTCACCCTGCTGGAGGGCGGCACGCCGCTGGTCCCCGCCCAGGTGCTGTCCGAGCGCACCGGCTGCGAGGTCTACCTCAAGGTCGAGGGTGCCAACCCGACCGGCTCCTTCAAGGACCGCGGGATGACGATGGCCATCTCCAAGGCCAAGGAGGAGGGGGCGCAGGCCGTCATCTGCGCCTCCACCGGCAACACCTCGGCCTCCGCCGCCGCGTACGCGGTGCGGGCCGGGATGGTCTGCGCGGTGCTCGTCCCGCAGGGCAAGATCGCCCTCGGCAAGATGGGCCAGGCGCTGGTGCACGGCGCCAAGATCCTCCAGGTGGACGGGAACTTCGACGACTGCCTCACCCTCGCGCGTGAGCTGTCCGAGAAGTACCCGGTGGCGCTGGTCAACTCGGTGAACCCGGTGCGGATCGAGGGCCAGAAGACCGCGGCCTTCGAGATCGTCGACATGCTCGGCGACGCCCCGGACATCCACGTCCTGCCGGTCGGCAACGCGGGCAACATCACCGCGTACTGGAAGGGCTACCGCGAGTACTCCGCCGACGGCCTGGCCACGCGCACCCCGCGGATGTGGGGCTTCCAGGCCTCCGGCTCGGCCCCGATCGTGGACGGCGCGCCGGTGCTCAAGCCGCAGACCATCGCCACCGCGATCCGGATCGGCAACCCGGCCTCCTGGGACTTCGCGCTCGCCGCGCGGGACGAGTCGGGCGGCCTCATCGACAAGGTGACGGACCGTCAGATCCTTTCCGCCTACCGGCTGTTGGCCGCGCAGGAGGGCGTCTTCGTGGAGCCCGCCTCGGCCGCCTCGGTGGCCGGCCTGCTGGCCAAGGCGGAGGCCGGCCTGGTCGACCCGGGCCAGCGCATCGTCTGCACCGTGACCGGCAACGGCCTCAAGGACCCGGACTGGGCGGTGGCCGGCGCGCCGCAGCCGCAGATCGTCCCGATCGACCCGGAGGCGGCGGCGCAGCGCCTGGGCCTGCTCGACTGACCTGCCGTCGGGCTCCACGGGCGCCCGACGCCTCGACGGGCCGACCCTTTCGGGGGGCGGCCCGTCGATGTTCTCCGGTGACACTTTTGTGTCAATTACGCCGCGCATTCCGATCCGATTCCGGTACGCATTCCGGCCAGAAGCGGCAACACACCAGATCGGAGGACCACGGGGTGTACCACTGGGGAACCTCTCTTCGATACTCTGGGTTCGGCCGTGTGGCACATGCCCCGGGTCCGGCCTTCTCCAGGCCGCGCCAACGACCGTGACCGCCCGCCCCGCCGGGGCCTGTGGTCCATTCCCCGCCTTCGCACCGACGACGCGATCCGCGCCGCCCGATTTCCCCAGGAGAGTCCACCGCATGGCCGGTCCCGCGTTCCGTGCCGCCGCCGTCCGGGTCCGGGTTCCCGCGACCAGTGCCAACCTCGGCCCGGGCTTCGACGCCTTCGGCCTCGCGCTGGGCCTGTACGACGACGTGGTCGTCCGGGTCGCCGACTCCGGGCTCTCCATCGACATCGCCGGCGAGGGTGCCGACACGCTGCCCCGCGACGAGCGCCACCTGCTGGTCCGCTCGATGCGCGCCGCCTTCGACCGCCTCGGCGGCCAGCCGCGCGGCCTCGAAGTGGTCTGTGCCAACCGGATACCGCACGGCCGCGGCCTCGGCTCCTCCTCGGCCGCGATCTGCGCCGGCATCGTGGCCGCCCGCGCGGTCACCATCGGCGGCCCGTCCGCGCTGGACGACGACGCGCTGCTGGCCCTCGCCTCCGAGCTGGAGGGCCACCCCGACAACGTCGCGGCCTGCCTGCGCGGCAACTTCACCATCGCCTGGACGGACGAGGAGTCGGCCAAGGCGGTCAGCCTGGAGCCCTCCGACCAGGTCGTCCCGGTGGTGTTCGTCCCCGCTGACGAGGTGCTCACCGAGACCGCCCGCGGCCTGCTGCCGAAGACCGTGCCGCTGACCGACGCCGCCGTCAACGCCGGCCGCGCCGCGCTGCTGGTCGAGGCGCTGACCAGGCGGCCCGAGCTGCTGCTCGCCGCCACCGAGGACCGCCTGCACCAGGACTACCGCTCCTCCGCCATGCCCGACAGCGCCGCCCTGGTGGGCGCGCTGCGCGCGGAGGGCGTCCCCGCGGTGATCTCCGGGGCCGGCCCGACCGTCCTCGCGCTCACCGACGAGGCGGGCGCCGACAAGGTGCTCTCCTTCGCCGGGCACCACGGCCACGGCGGCGACCCGGCGTTCGCCGCGCACCGCCTGGAGCTCGACCGGATCGGGGCCACCGTGCTCCCGCTGGACGGCTGAACGGCCCGTCCGGGCTGCTCGTCCGGCCCGGCCCGGCCACCTGAGAGCCGGGCCGTCCGGACACGATTGGCAAGCGCAAGGCTGGGGAATGTCTGAGGGGGTCGGTAGTGTTAACCTCATTGCTGCACCAGGTGCCCTCCGGGGATCGGTGCGCCGCGTCCCGATCCCAGCACTCCACTGCCGTGGAGTCGCGGCGATGCACGGGGCGACGATTCTCCGGGAGCCCACCGCAGCGCGTACGCAGCCTGCCTGCGCGACACGCGGCCGCATCCCGAAGCCGTGACGGCACCTGACTCCCACCCGCGGCCTCCCACCTTGAGGCCAGGACGGGCGGAGCGCGGTCCACCGTCACGCGACGGGGGCCCGGGATTCGCAGGCAAGCGTGGGGGTACGCCCGGTCGGCACACGACCGACCGGCCCGCCGCGCCACTCAGCACCACCGTGCTTCACGCACCGCACCTCGCAGCTCTCCCTCGACCGGCTTCCGCCTTTCGGGGGATCACCGCCTCGGACCGACGCAGTCGAGCGTCGGTCAGGACAGCACAACCGGTCGCCGAGCCAGACAGGCCGACGTCCGCTCCAGGGAAGGACCCTTAGTGAGCGACTCCACCGATCTGATGGGCGCGCGCCCGGACGCCGAGGCGTCGGACGCAGCCGCCGCCCCCGCGGCCCCGGCGCGGCGCCGCCGTACCGCCGCCGCCGGCCTGGACGGCATGGTCCTGGCCGAGCTGCAGAAGCTCGCCGGGGACCTGGGCATCACCGGTACCGGACGCATGCGCAAGAGCCAGCTGATCGAGACCATCAAGGAGAAGAGCGGCGGAGACCCGCTGCTCGCCGCCGGTGGTGCTCCGGCCGCCGCCAAGCGCACCGCCTCCAAGGCGGACGCCGCCGAGGCGCCGGCCGAGAAGCCGGCCCGCCGCACCAAGGCCGCCGCCGCCGCCGCTACCGCCGCCGCGGCCCCGGCCGCCGCCGAGTCGCAGGCCCAGATCGAGATCCCGGTCCAGGCCGCCGCCGAGACCGCCGCGCCCGCCCGTGCCGAGCGCACCCGCCGCCGCGCCACCTCGGCCGCCGGTGCCCCGACCGCCGACGCCACGGCCGACGCCGCCGTTGCGGTGGCCGAGCCCAAGCAGGCCGAGACCCGCCAGGCCGAGACCCGCGCCTTCGAGGGCCGCGAGGAGGGCCGCACCGAGACCCGTCGCGACCGCCGGGACCGCCGGGACCGCGGCGACCGCCCGGAGCGGGCCGACCGCCCCGAGCGCGCCGAGCGCCAGGACGGCGGCGAGGCCCAGGACGGCGACTCCCGCGAGTCGCGCCGCGACCGCCGCAACCGCCGCGAGCGCACCGACCGCCAGCCCCAGCAGGGCGGCGGCCAGCAGCAGGCCGGTCAGGGCGACGGCCAGCAGGCCCGCCAGGGCGGCCAGCAGACCCAGCAGCCGCAGGTCCAGCAGGGCGGCTACGACGACGACGAGTTCGGTGACGGCCGCCGTGGCCGCCGTGGCCGCTACCGCGACCGCCGGGGCCGTGGCGCCCGCCGCGAGGGCTTCGAGGCCGGCCCCGCCGAGCCGCAGGTCGGCGAGGACGACGTCCTGATCCCGGTCGCGGGCATCCTCGACATCCTCGACAACTACGCGTTCGTGCGCACCTCCGGCTACCTGCCGGGCCAGAACGACGTCTACGTCTCGCTCGCCCAGGTCCGCAAGAACGGCCTGCGCAAGGGCGACGCCATCACCGGCGCGGTGCGCCAGCCCAAGGACGGCGAGCGCCGCGAGAAGTTCAACGCCATGGTGCGGCTGGACTCCGTCAACGGCATGGACCCGGAGAGCGGCCGCGGCCGCCCCGAGTTCAACAAGCTCACCCCGCTCTACCCGCAGGACCGGCTGCGTCTGGAGACCGACGCGGGCATCCTGACCACCCGGATCATCGACCTGGTGTCGCCGATCGGCAAGGGCCAGCGCGGTCTGATCGTCGCGCCGCCGAAGACCGGCAAGACGATGGTGCTGCAGGCGGTCGCCAACGCGATCACCCACAACAACCCCGAGTGCCACCTGATGGTCGTCCTGGTCGACGAGCGTCCGGAAGAGGTCACCGACATGCAGCGGTCGGTGAAGGGCGAGGTCATCTCCTCGACCTTCGACCGCCCGGCCGAGGACCACACCACCGTCGCCGAGCTGGCCATCGAGCGCGCCAAGCGCCTGGTGGAGCTGGGCCACGACGTGGTCATCCTGCTGGACTCGATCACCCGCCTCGGCCGCGCCTACAACCTGGCGGCGCCGGCCTCCGGCCGCATCCTGTCCGGTGGTGTCGACTCGACCGCGCTGTACCCGCCGAAGAAGTTCTTCGGCGCCGCGCGCAACATCGAGAACGGCGGCTCGCTGACCATCCTGGCCACCGCGCTGGTCGAGACCGGCTCGCGCATGGACGAGGTGATCTTCGAGGAGTTCAAGGGCACCGGCAACATGGAGCTCAAGCTCGACCGGAAGCTCTCGGACAAGCGCATCTTCCCGGCCGTCGACGTGGACGCCTCCAGCACCCGCAAGGAGGAGATCCTGCTCGGCAGCGAGGAGTTGGCCATCGTCTGGAAGCTGCGCCGGGTGCTGCACGCGCTCGACTCGCAGCAGGCGATCGAGCTGCTCCTGGACAAGATGAAGCAGACCAAGAGCAACGCCGAGTTCCTGATGCAGATCGCCAAGACCACCCCCGGCTCCAACGACTGACCGTAGCCGGACGGTTGTCGCCCACCGAACCCCGGACCGCGCGAGCGGTCCGGGGTTCGGTGCGTCCACTCGGCTTTGTTCCAGAGTTGGGACATCATGAGGCTTTTTGATCATCTTGTCCGTTTTACTCTGGACCGTATGGCCGAGCACAAGAGGGTCCTGACCCGCCGCCGCAAGATCCTGCGGGCGGCCGCCTGCACGTTCGCCGCGCTCGTCGTCCTCGGCGCCGGAGCGGCCGGGTACGCGTACGTCGAACTCAACGGCAACATCAAGAGCGTCGACATCAACGCCCGCCTCGGCGACGCCCGCCCGCCGGCCGCCACCGACGGCTCGTTCAACGTCCTGGTGCTGGGCTCCGACTCGCGCAACGGCGAGAACGGCGACCTGGCCGGCGGCGACACCGGCGACACCGCCCGCTCGGACACCGCGATGGTGCTGCACGTCAACCAGGACCACTCGCACGCCGAGGTCGTCTCGATCCCGCGCGACACCCTGGTCACCCGGCCCGACTGCACCGACGCCGCCGGCAAGGCGGTGGCCGGCGCCAAGCGCGCGATGTACAACAGCGCCTTCGAGGCCGGCGGCGCGGCCTGCGCGGTCAAGACCACCGAGCAGCTCACCGGGCTGCGGATGGACCACTACGTGCAGATCGACTTCGCCGGCTTCGCCCGCGTCGTGGACGCGATAGGCGGGGCCACCGTGAGCACCGCGGTGGCCATCCACGACAAGGACAGCGGGCTCGACCTGCCGCCGGGAGAGCACCACCTCGACGGGCAGCAGTCGCTGGCCTTCGTCCGCACCCGGCACGGCGTCGGCGACGGCAGCGACCTCGGCCGGATCGAACTCCAGAAGCAGATGGTGAAGTCGCTGCTCCAGCAGGCCGGCGGGATCGGGCTGTTCTCCAACCCGGTCAAGCTCTGGTCGATCGGCGACACCATGACCCGCAGCATCACCACCGACTCCGCGCTGGGTTCGGTGAACGCCCTGGTGGGGCTCGTCCAGGAGCTCAAGGGGATCGGGCCGGACCAGCTCGGCATGGTGACCCTGCCGGTGATGACCGCCCCCGGTGACCCCAACCGGGTGGTCGAGCAGCAGCCGCAGGCGGACCAGCTCTGGGCGGCCCTCAAGGCCGACCAGCCGGTCCCGCAGGCGATCGTCTCGGCGCAGCCCGAGAACCCCGCCCAGGCCGCCCCCACGGCCGCCCCCACGGCCGCCCCCACGGCCCCGGCGAAGGCTCCCGCCAGGCGCTGAGCGGTGCCCGGAATATCCCGGAACACGACCCGGTTTGGGAAGATGCGGCCGGTCCTGGCAGACTGGTCCGTCGGTCCCGGTTCACGTGCGGCGCTCCAGCCGCCGACCCGGTGCCCTCCCGAAACCTAGGAGAACCCCTTGAAGCCCAACGTTCACCCCGAGTACGTGGTCACCCGTGTGACCTGCACCTGCGGCGCCGAGTTCACGACCCGCTCGACCGAGACCAGTGGCGAGATCCGCGCCGAGGTCTGCTCGCAGTGCCACCCGTTCTACACCGGCAAGCAGAAGATCCTCGACACCGGTGGCCGCGTGGCCCGCTTCGAGGCCCGCTTCGGCAAGCAGCACAGCGCGAAGGCCTAGCGCTCCCACGGCGCCGGTTCCCGGTGCCCCCGTACTCGTTCCGGGGGCGCTGGGGGCCGGCGCCGTTCGCATCCCCCAGCACCCCCTCCAGCGGTTCGCACGACCGGCCGGTCCTCACCGGCTTCCAACGGTTCTCACGGGAAGAAGGCCCACTCCATGTTCGAGGCAGTCGAAGAGCTCCTCGTCGAGCACGCCGACCTCGAGAAGAGGCTGGCCGACCCGTCCGTCCACGCCGACCAGGCCAACGCTCGCAAGCTGGCCAAGCGGTACGCCGAGCTGACCCCGATCACCCGGGTCTACCGGCAGTGGCGACAGGCCGGCGAGGACATCGAGGCCGCGCGCGAACTCGCCGCCGAGGAACCGGAGTTCCTCGCCGAGGTGAAGGAGGGCGAGCAGCGCCGCGAGGGGCTGACCGAGGAGCTGCGGCTGCTGCTCGTGCCGCGCGACCCGAGCGACGACAAGGACGTCATCCTGGAGATCAAGGCGGGTGAGGGCGGCGAGGAGTCCGCGCTGTTCGCCGGCGACCTGCTCCGGATGTACCTGCGCTTCGCCGAGCGGATCGGCTGGAAGACCGAGATCATCGACGCCAACGAGTCCGACCTCGGCGGCTACAAGGACGTCTCGGTGGCCGTGAAGACCAAGGGCAACGCCGAGCCCGGGCAGGGCGTCTGGGCCCGGCTGAAGTACGAGGGCGGCGTGCACCGCGTGCAGCGCGTCCCCGCCACCGAGTCCCAGGGCCGCATCCACACCTCCGCGGCGGGCGTGCTGGTCACCCCCGAGGCGGAGGAGGTCGAGGTCGAGATCGTCGCCAACGACCTGCGGATCGACGTCTACCGCTCGTCCGGCCCCGGCGGCCAGTCGGTCAACACCACCGACTCCGCGGTCCGGATCACCCACCTGCCGACCGGTATCGTGGCGTCCTGCCAGAACGAGAAGAGCCAGCTGCAGAACAAGGAGCAGGCGATGCGCATCCTGCGGTCGCGCCTGTTGGCCGCCGCGCAGGAGGAGGCCGAGCGCGAGGCCTCGGACGCGCGTCGCAGCCAGGTCCGTACGGTGGACCGCTCCGAGCGGATCCGGACGTACAACTACCCGGAGAACCGCATCTCGGACCACCGCACGGGGTTCAAGTCGTACAACCTGGACCAGGTCCTGGACGGCGAACTGAACGCGGTGATCCAGTCCTGCGTCGACGCGGACGCGGCGGCCAAGCTCGCCTCGGCCCAACAGAACTGAGACCGGCGCGCCCAGCCCGAGCGACGGCGCGAGCCGGAGCGCAGAAACAAGAGGTCGTACGGATGAACCTGCTGCTCGCCGAGGTGGCCCAGGCCACCCAGCGGTTGGCCGCGGCCGGCGTGCCGTCGCCGCGCTTCGACGCGGAGGAACTCGCCGCCTACGTCCACAACGTCAAGCGCAGCCAGCTGCACTCGGTGAAGGACGCCGACTTCGACGCCCGCTACTGGGAGGCCGTCTCCCGCCGCGAGGCGCGCGAACCGCTCCAGCACATCACCGGGCGGGCGTTCTTCCGCTACCTCGAACTGGAGGTCGGCCCCGGGGTGTTCGTACCCCGGCCGGAGACCGAGACGGTCGTCGAGTGGGCCATAGACGCCGTCCGCGACATGGACGTGGCCGAGCCGCTGGTCGTCGACCTGTGCTCCGGCTCCGGCGCCATCGCGCTCGCCCTGGCCCAGGAGCTGCCGCGCTCGACCGTGCACGCCTTCGAACTCGACGAGGGCGCGCTGCAGTACACCCGGCGCAACATCGAGGCCAGCCCCGACCGCGCCCGGGTCACCCTGCACGCCGGTGACGCCACCCGGGCCTTCGCCGACGACCGCTCCTGGGACGGCCGCTTCGACCTGGTGATCTCCAACCCGCCGTACATCCCGCTCACCGAGTGGGAGTACGTCGCCCCGGAGGCCCGCGACCACGACCCGCAGATGTCGTTGTTCTCCGGCGAGGACGGCCTGGACACCATCCGCGGCATCGAGCGGGTGGCCGCCCGGCTGCTGCGCCCCGGCGGCGCGGTGGTGATCGAGCACGCCGACCAGCAGGGCGGGCAGGTCCCGTGGATCTTCAACGAGGAACGCGGCTGGACGGACACCGCCGACCACCGCGACCTGAACAACCGACCGCGCTTCACAACAGCCCGCAGGGCGTCGTTGTGAAGGGTCGAGCACAGTACGACAGCCCGCAGGGCGTCGTTGTGAACGATCGAGCACAGTACGACAGCCCGCAGGGCGTCGTTGTGAGCGGTCGAGTGCCGTACGCCCACCCGAGGGGCGTCGTCGTGACCGGCCGGGCCGCGGTACCGCCGCTCGCCCGGCCGCGCCGTGAAGACCGTGCTGTGAACGCTGTGATGAGCCATTCCGGAAGGGGACCGCACCGATGAGCCGCCGTTACGACTGTGCCGACGCCGGGGACCGCGCCACCGGCCTGCGCGAGGCCGCCTCGGCCATTCGCCGGGGCGAACTCGTCGTGCTGCCCACCGACACCCTGTACGGGGTCGGAGCGGACGCCTTCTCGCCGGAGGCCGTCGGCGACCTGCTGGCCGCCAAGGGCCGCGGCCGCAACATGCCCTCGCCCGTGCTGGTCGGCTCGCCGACCACCCTGCACGGCCTGGTCACCGACTTCTCCGAGCAGGCCTGGGAGCTGGTCGACGCGTTCTGGCCGGGCGGGCTCACCCTGGTCGCCAAGCACCAGCCCTCGCTGCGCTGGGACCTCGGCGAGACCCGCGGCACCGTCGCCGTCCGGATGCCGCTGCACCCGGTCGCCATCGAGCTGCTGAACGCCACCGGCCCGCTCGCCGTCTCCAGCGCCAACAAGACCGGCGGCCCGTCCCCGGCCACCTGCGACGAGGCGCAGGCGCAGCTCGGCGACGCCATCTCGGTCTACCTGGACGGCGGACAGGCGGACCACGCGACCGCCTCGTCCATCGTCGACGTCACGGGCAAGGTCCCGGTCCTGCTGCGGGCGGGCGCGATCAGCGTCGAGCAGCTGAGGGAGGTCGTCCCCGACCTGGAGGCCGGCAGTTGACGCCCATCGCCTCGCTCCATGCCGGGCCCGGCATAGCGCCGTACCTGAGCGTGGGTCCCAGGCCGCTGGACCACTTCCGGATCCTGTTCGTCTGCACCGGCAACATCTGCCGCTCGCCGATCGCCGAGCGGCTCACCCGGCGTGAGCTGGACACCCGGCTCAGCCCCCGGGTGGCCGGCCGGATCCTGGTGGAGAGCGCCGGCACCTGGGGCCACGTGGGCGCGCCGATGGAGGACCACGCCGCGACCGTCCTGGACGAGTACGGCGCCGACAGCGGCGGCTTCACCGGCCGCGAGCTGCTGGACGAGCACGTGGTCGAGGCCGACCTGGTGCTCACCGCGACCCTGGACCACCGCGCCCAGGTCATCTCGATGGGCCACGAGGCGGGACTGCGCACCTTCACCCTGAAGGAGTTCACCCGCCTGGTGCGGACGATAGACCCGGGCACCCTGCCCGACCCGCGCCGCGGCGCCGACGTCACCGAGCGCGCCCGCGCCCTGGTCCGGGCGGCCGCCGCGCTGCGCGGCTGGCTGCTCGCCGCCACCCCGGAGTCCGACGAACTGGACGACCCGTACGGGGCCC
Source organism: Kitasatospora sp. NPDC088779 (assembly GCF_040685395.1). NCBI lineage: Bacteria > Bacillati > Actinomycetota > Actinomycetes > Kitasatosporales > Streptomycetaceae > Kitasatospora > Kitasatospora sp. NPDC088779. The sequence continues at coordinate 143,870 of NZ_JBFBHW010000010.1, forward strand.
CGATCGGCATGTTCCGCAACTGCGGCGAGGAGATATTCCACGCGGTCGACCCGGTGGTCACCGCGCTCACCGGCGTGCCCGCGCTGCGCTGACCGCCCGCGCCGCGAGCGGCCCGGAGGCCCCCCCGGAGGCCCGGGGACGGCCCGTGGCGGCCGAGCGCCGAATGGCCCCGCGCCGACGAGCCGCCCGGCCCGGCCGGTCCTACGCTGGAGGAACCCACCCTTCCCGGCCCCCATGCCGGGAGGCGCCCCCACGCCGCCCCGGAGCCCCGCCATGACCGTCACCGACGCCCCGACCGGCCCGACCGCGACCAGAGGGCGCCCGTGGGCCTCCGAGGCACTGCACCGGGCCGATCCGCAGGTGGCCGACCTGCTGGCGGCCGAGGCCGAGCGGCGGGCCGAGACGGTCCAGCTGCTGGCGGGGGAGAACCTGACCTCCCCGGCCGTCCTGGCGGCGCTGACCGGGCCGCTGATCGACAAGTACGCCGAGGGCTACCCGGGCCGCCGGCACCACACCGGCTGCGCCCTCGCGGACGCCGCCGAGCTGCTGGCGATCGACCGGGCCCGTGAGCTGTTCGCCGCCCCGCACGCCAACGTCCAGCCCCGGTCGGCGACTTCGGCGATGCTGGCGGCGTACGCGGCGCTGCTGCGGCCCGGCGACGGGGTGCTGGCGATGTCGCTGGAGCACGGCGGCCACCTCAGCTGCGGCTCGCGGGCGAACTTCTCCGGCCGCTGGTTCGCCTTCACCGGGTACGGGGTGCGCGAGGCCGACGGCCTGATCGACCTCGACCAGGTGCGCGACCTGGCCCGCGAACACCGCCCGAAGGCGATCGTGGCGGGCTCGATCTCGCACCCCCGGCACCCGGACTGGGCCGCCTTCCGGGAGATCGCCGACGAGGTGGACGCCTACCTGATCGCCTCGGTCGCCCAGACCGCCGGCCTGGTCGCCGCCGGGGTGGCGCCCTCCCCGGTGCCGTACGCGGACGTCACCGTGGCGGCCACCCACAAGCTGCTGCGCGGCCCGCGCGGGGGCCTGCTGCTGTCCACCGCGGAGCTGGCCGAGCGGATCGACCGGGCGGTGTTCCCGTTCAGCCAGGGCGGGGCGGCGATGAACGAGGTGGCCGGCAAGGCGGTGGCGCTGGCCGAGGCGGCGACGCCCGGCTACCGGGCGTACGCGCAGCGGACGGTGGACGGGGCGCGGGTGCTGGCGACAGGGCTCGCGGCGGCCGGGATGCGCCCGCTGACCGGCGGCACCGACACCCACCTGGTGACGGCGGACGTGAGCCCGCTGGGCGTCACCGGCGCGGAGGCCGAGCGGCGCTGCGCCGTGGCCGGACTGCTGCTCGGCAAGTGCGCGCTGCCCTACGACCCGGCGCCGGCGGCCGAGGCCTCCGGGATCAGGCTGGGCACCGGCACGGTGACCAGCCAGGGGATGGGCGAGGCGGAACTCGCCGAGCTCGCCGGGCTGATCGCCCAGGTGCTCGCCGGGGGCACGGGCGCGCGGGTGGCGAACCGGGTCCGGGAGCTGGCCCTGTCCTTCGCCGACCGGCGGTGACAAGAGCGTCGTCGACGGATATTCGGATCTCCTACCCGGGAGAGCGAACCGCGATGCGTGCCTTGAGCGTCCGACTCAATAAGGTGTGGGGCGTGGCGACGCACCTCGAACCCCGGGAACGCAGGGGAGTACCTTCGGTACCTCCCCGTTGGACAGTGACGCAGGAGGCCGGTGGTGCGTGAGTATCTGCTGGTGCTGTTCTGCACCGCCGCCGTCACCTACCTGTTGACCGGCCCGGTCCGGAAGTTCGCCATCGCGGCGGGCGCCATGCCGCCGGTCCGCGCCCGGGACGTGCACCGCGAGCCGACACCGCGGCTCGGCGGGATCGCCATGTTCGGCGGGCTGTGCGCGGGCATCCTGGTCGCCTCCCAGCTGGACAACCTGAGCAAGGTGTTCTCCCAGGGCACCGACATCCGCGCGCTGCTGTCCGGCGCCGGGATCATGTGGCTGCTCGGGGTGCTCGACGACAAGTGGGGCGTGGACGCGCTGGTGAAGCTCGGCGGCCAGATGATCGCCGCCGGTGTGATGGTCTGGCAGGGCGTCACGGTGATCACCCTCCCGGTGCCCGGTGTCGGCGCGGTCGCGGTGAGCCCCACCCAGGGCATGGTCATCTCGGTCACCCTGGTCGTCGTCATGGTCAACGCGGTGAACTTCATCGACGGCCTGGACGGCCTGGCGGGCGGCATGGTCTGCATCGCCGCGATGGCGTTCTTCCTGTACAGCTACCGGCTCTGGTACGGCTACACGATCACCGACGCGGCGCCCGCGGTGCTGTTCAGCGTGCTGCTGATCGGCATGTGCCTGGGCTTCCTGGCGCACAACATGCACCCCGCGCGGATCTTCATGGGCGACTCCGGCTCGATGATGCTGGGCCTGATGCTGGCCGTGGCCGCGATCTCCATCACCGGCCGCGTCGACCCGGACCTGATCAGCAGCGAGACCGGTTCGCAGACCGCGACCGTGCACGCCCTGGTGCCGATCTACATCCCGCTGCTGCTGCCGCTGACGGTCATCGCGCTGCCGCTGGCGGACCTGCTGCTCGCGGTGGTGCGCCGCACCTGGGCCGGCCAGTCGCCGTTCGCCGCGGACAAGCGCCACCTGCACCACCGGCTGCTCCAGGTCGGGCACTCGCACAGCCGCGCGGTGCTGATCATGTACTTCTGGGCCGCGCTGATCGCCTTCGGCACGGTGGCCTTCTCGGTCACCAACACCGGCCGCACGGTGGTGCTGACGCTCGCCGGGCTCTGCCTGGTCGGCCTGGTGGTGCTGCTGACGCCGCAGTTCCGGCCGCGCGCGCCGAAGGCGGTGCAGGCCTTCGTCCCGCCGCGCTACCGGCGCCGTCCGTCCGCCCCCATGGCTGAACTGTCGGCAAAGGACAAGCAACTTCTTGGTGAAGCCGACCGGGGAGCCTCCGCGCTCGACGACCACGGCCGGGCCACCGGCCGCCGCTAGCAAGGCAGTTGATGTTCCGTCAAATGGCCTCACCCGTTCGGCTGCACCGTTGCGCCGTCGGTGTGACAGGTGCCACACATTCATGGTAAAGCTCTCATCAAATAGTTTGTGATACCGTTCACGAGTACCGAGAACACGCCGAAAGACCTGACAGGTGGAGGACTTCCGTCCCTGGTCGGTCTCCCTCGACGGGCCCGCCGCTCCAGCGGGCGGCCCGGGCGGCGGCCTCTCGGTCCGGTGTCACCCACCACCTTCTGTGCCCCGTCCCCCGTCACATCGACATGCCGCCGGAGCTGCCGACATGCCGTCCACCGACGCCCGGATCCTCCGAGGCGCCGCGATTCCCACTGCGGCCGCCGGGATCATCGCCATGGCGATCTCGTTCGCCGTCGCCGGTGGGAAGGGGCTGCTCGGCGCCCTCTTCGGCGCACTCCTGGTGATGGCCTTCTTCAGCTTCGGCCAGGTCGCGCTCGACCGGCTGACCAGGTCGAACCCGCACATCATGATGGCCGCGGCGCTGCTCGTGTACACCACGCAGATCCTGCTGGTCGGCATCGTGCTGGCGGTCTTCAAGAACACCGGGCTCTTCAACCGGCAGGCCTTCGCCTTCACCCTGCTCGGCTGCGCGCTGATCTGGACGGGGTTCCAGGTGCGCGGTGCGCTGAAGGCCAAGACCTTCTACGTCGACCCCGACGCCTCCGAAAACAAGGGCGACAAGCCCTCCGACTCGGGGCGTCAACAGTGACGAGCCCTGGCTGTCCCCCCAACGAGGGGGGCGGTGTTTATGCCGCACTGACGGACTGCTATCGTCCGTCGCAACAACGGAGTACGGGAAGCGGCCAGGTCTGTCCGAACAGCGGACGGATCGCCCCCCGGATCCGCGCAGTCTTCGATGATCCCGCTGTGGTGCGGCGCACCGGCGCGCGGGATCCGCGAGAAACCCATCAAGTTCCAGTGCCGCTCCGTGGCCGCAGGCCACGCCGACACACCGAGGTTGCCGTAACCATGCGTCACGACGAAGGAGTCCGTGGTGAGTGCTGATCAGCTCACGTTCCTCGCCTCAGGCAGTTGCCACTTCGGGGACGCTGGCTGCGGCTTCCCGGCCCCGGGTCTGAACGAGTTCCAGTTCAAGCCGATCTTCTCGATCGGCAGTATCGAGTTCAACAAGCCGATGCTGCTGTCGGTCATCGTTGCGCTGCTGGTCGTCGTCTTCTTCTGGGCCGCCTTCGCCAAGCCGCGCCTGGTCCCCGGCAAGCTGCAGCTCGTCGGCGAGATCGGCTACGACTTCGTCAAGCGCTCCATCGTGCTGGAGACGATCGGCAAGAAGGGCGAGAAGTACGTCCCGATGCTCGTCTCGATGTTCTTCTTCATCTGGCTGATGAACATCATGTCGATCATCCCCTTCGCGCAGTTCCCCGTCTCGGCGGCGATCGCGTTCCCGGCCGGCCTCGCTGCGGTCGTGTGGATCACCTACATGACGCTGACCTTCAAGAAGCACGGCTTCGTCGGCGGTCTGAAGAACCTCTGCTGGCCCTCGGGCATCCCCGGCTGGGTCATGTTCATCCTGGTGCCGATCGAGTTCTTCTCGAACATCTTCGTGCGCCCCTTCACGCTCGCGGTCCGAGCCTTCGCGAACATGTTCGCCGGCCACCTGCTGATCGTGATGTTCTCCATCGCCTCCTGGTACCTGCTCAGCCCGACCCTGGGTGCGCTCTACGGCTCGGCCTCGTTCATCGTCGCCGTCGCGCTGACCGCCTTCGAGCTGCTGGTCCAGTTCCTGCAGGCCTACATCTTCGTGATGCTGGCCAGCAGCTACATCGCCGGTGCCCTCGAAGAGGCGCACTGAGCCAGGGGGCTTCGGCCCTCCCTGAACCAACCTCTCCGGATTGCCCGGTGGCCAATCACCACCGGTTCACCACCCCTGCAAAGGACAACGTCAATGAGCATCCTCGCTGAGGGCAACGTCTACGGTTCCGTCGCCTCCATCGGCTACGGCCTCGCCGCGATCGGCCCCGGCATCGGCGTCGGTCTGATCTTCGGCAACGGTGTCCAGGCCATGGCCCGTCAGCCCGAGGCTGCCGGCCTGATCCGCTCCAACATGTTCATCGGCTTCGCGCTGACCGAGGCGCTCGCCCTCATCGGCATCGTCATGCCGTTCGTCTTCGGCAACAAGTAATCCTGCCGCAGACCCATTCGAGGAAGGTCCAGATATGAGCATCGCGGTTACGCTCGCGGCCGAGGAGAAGATGAACCCTCTCCTCCCCGCGTGGCCCGAGATCATCATCGGCCTGCTCTGCTTCTTCATCGTCTTCGGTCTCCTCGGCAAGAAGCTCCTCCCCAGCATCGAGAAGGTGCTGTCGGAGCGTCGGGACGCCATCGAGGGCGGCATGGAGCGCGCCGAGGCCGCTCAGGCGGAGGCCCAGGCCCTGCTTGAGCAGTACCGCGCCGAGCTCGCCGAGGCGCGTCACGAGGCTGCCCGCATCGTCGAGCAGGCTCGCGAGCAGGGCGCTGCCCAGCTCACCGAGATGCGCGAGGAGGGCCAGCGTCAGCGCGAGGCCATCGTCGCCGCCGGCCACGCGCAGATCGAGGCCGACAAGAAGCAGGCGACTGCCGTCCTGCGCCAGGACGTGGGTTCGCTGGCCTCCCAGCTGGCTTCCCGCATCGTGGGCGAGTCCCTCGAGGACAGCGCTCGGCAGAGCGGCGTGATCGACCGTTTCCTGGACGAGCTGGAGGCCAAGGCCGCCGTTGCTCAGGGTGCGGCCAAGTGATCGGCGCCAGCCGCGAGGCCCTCGCCGCCGGCCGGCAGAACCTGGAGAGCCTGACCGACTCCACCTCGGTGGACGCGGCCAAGCTCGCCGAGGAGCTCACCGCCGTCACGGCCGTGCTGGACCGTGAGGTGTCGCTGCGCCGTGTCCTGACCGACCCGTCCCGGTCGGGTCAGGACAAGGCCCAGCTGGTCTCCTCGCTGCTGACCGGTCAGGTCTCCGGCGAGACCGTCGACCTCGTCTCCGGTCTGGTCCGCTCCCGCTGGTCGGGCTCGCGCGACCTGGTGGACGGGACCGAGGAGCTGGCCGCGTACGCCGAGGTCATCGCGGCGGACAGGGCAGGCGCCCTGGACGACGTCGAGGACGAGCTGTTCCGGTTCAGCCGGGTGGTGGGCGGCTCGCACGAGCTGCGCGCCGCGCTGACCGAGCCGAAGGCCGGCACCGCCGCGAAGGCCGCGCTGATCAAGAAGCTGCTCGGTGGCCGCGCCCACGCGGGCACCGTCCGGCTGGTCACGGCCATCGTCAACGCGCCGCGTGGCCGTAGCCTGGAGCAGGGCCTGGAGTCCTACTCGAAGCTCGCCGCCGCGCGCCGCGGCCGCGTGGTGGCCCTGGTCACCACCGCGGTGCCGCTGTCGGACACCCAGAAGGAGCGCCTGTCCGGTGCTCTGGGCCGGATGTACGGCCGCCAGGTCCACCTGAACATCGACGTCGACCCCGAGGTCGTCGGCGGTGTCCGGGTGCAGGTCGGCGACGAGATCATCGACGGCACCGTGTCGAGCCGCCTCGAAGGCGCTCGCCAGTCGCTCGAAGGCTGAGCACACCGAAGCAGCAGCACATCCGACCCTCGGTCGGGAAACCGGCTCCCCAAGGAGCCGGCACATCGGACGGCCGGTTCGGCAGACCCGGCCGAGAGTCGAATACTTGCGGCCCTCAATGGCGGGCCGAGGATCGCAAACTAGGAGAGCAGGGAAGCCTGATGGCGGAGCTTACGATCCGTCCGGAGGAGATCCGGGACGCGCTGGCCGACTTTGTCCAGTCGTACCAGCCGGACGCCGCTTCTGTGGAAGAGGTCGGCACGGTCACTGACGCGGCGGACGGCATCGCGCATGTCGAGGGCCTGCCCTCGGTCATGGCGAACGAGCTGCTGAGGTTCGAGGACGGCACGCTCGGCCTCGCGCTGAACCTCGACACCCGCGAGATCGGTGTCGTCATCCTCGGTGAGTTCGGTGGCATCGAAGAGGGCCAGACCGTGCGCCGCACCGGCGAGGTCCTCTCGGTTCCGGTCGGCGACGGCTACCTCGGCCGCGTCGTGGACCCGCTGGGCAACCCGATCGACGGTCTGGGCGACATCGCCTCCAGCGGCCGCCGCGCCCTGGAGCTGCAGGCCCCCGGCGTCATGGCCCGCAAGTCGGTCAAGCAGCCGCTGCAGACCGGCATCAAGGCCATCGACTCGATGACCCCGATCGGCCGTGGCCAGCGTCAGCTGATCATCGGTGACCGTCAGACCGGCAAGACCGCGGTGGCCGTCGACACGATCATCAACCAGCGCGACAACTGGCGCTCGGGCGACCCGGAGAAGCAGGTCCGCTGCATCTACGTCGCCGTGGGCCAGAAGGGCTCCACCATCGCGTCCGTCCGCGGCGCCCTGGAGGAGGCCGGCGCGCTGGAGTACACCACCATCGTGGCTGCTCCCGCCTCCGACCCGGCCGGCTTCAAGTACCTCGCCCCGTACACCGGTTCGGCCATCGGCCAGGAGTGGATGTACGACGGCAAGCACGTCCTGATCATCTTCGACGACCTGTCGAAGCAGGCCGAGGCCTACCGCTCCGTGTCGCTGCTGCTGCGCCGTCCGCCGGGCCGCGAGGCCTACCCGGGCGACGTCTTCTACCTGCACTCCCGCCTGCTGGAGCGTTGCGCCAAGCTGAACGACGCCCTGGGCGGCGGCTCGATGACCGGTCTGCCGATCATCGAGACCAAGGCCAACGACGTCTCGGCGTACATCCCGACCAACGTCATCTCCATCACCGACGGCCAGTGCTTCCTGGAGTCCGACCTGTTCAACGCCGGCATCCGCCCGGCCGTGAACGTCGGTATCTCGGTCTCCCGCGTCGGTGGCTCCGCCCAGATCAAGGCCATGCGTTCGGTCGCCGGCCGTCTGCGTCTGGACCTCGCCCAGTACCGCGAGCTGGAGGCCTTCGCCGCCTTCGGTTCCGACCTGGACGCGGCCTCCAAGGCCCAGCTGGAGCGCGGTGCGCGCATGGTCGAGCTGCTGAAGCAGGGCCAGTACCAGCCGTTCCCGGTCGAGGAGCAGGTCGTCTCCATCTGGGCCGGCACCACCGGCAAGCTGGACGACGTCCCGGTCGCCGAGATCCGCCGCTTCGAGCGCGAGTTCCTGGACCACGTGCGCCTCCAGCACAAGGACCTGCTCGCGGGCATCGTCGAGACCGGTCTGCTCGCCGAGGGCACCGTCGACGCGCTGACCAGCGCCATCGACGCGTTCAAGCAGGGCTACCAGACCGCTGACGGCAAGCTGCTCTCCGAGCAGGCCTGAGTCCGGTAGCGAGGGAAAGGACGTAACGACCCATGGGAGCACAGCTTCGGGTCTACAAGCGCCGGATCCGCTCTGTCACCGCGACGAAGAAGATCACCAAGGCGATGGAGATGATCTCCGCGTCGCGCATCGTCAAGGCGCAGCGCGCGGTGGCCGCCTCCACTCCGTACGCCGATGAGCTCACCCGTGCGGTGACGGCGGTGGCCACCCGGTCCAACGCCAAGCACCCGCTCACCACCGAGAACCCGAGCGCCTCGCGCGCCGCCGTCCTGCTGATCACGGCGGACCGCGGCCTGGCGGGCGGTTACTCGACCAACGCCATCAAGGCCGCGCAGTCGCTCAGCGAGCGTCTGCGGGCCGAGGGCAAGGACGTGGTGACGTACATCGTCGGTCGCAAGGGCGTCTCGTACTACACGTTCCGCGGCTTCGAGATCGCGGAGTCGTGGACGGGCTTCTCGGACAAGCCGACCTACGGGGACGCGAAGACCGTGGCGGCCGACCTGATCGAGGCCTTCACGGCCGAGACGGGCGGCGTGGACGAGCTCCACCTGATCTCGACCAAGTTCGTGTCGATGCTGACGCAGAACGCGGTCGGGGCCCGGCTGCTGCCGCTGAAGCTGGACGAGGTCCAGCTCAGCGACGACCAGCCGGCCAAGGCGGAGATCTTCCCGCTGTACGACTTCGAGCCGTCGGCGGAGGGCGTGCTGGACGCGCTGCTGCCGCGGTACGTCGAGAGCCGGATCTACAACGCGCTGCTGCAGTCGGCCGCCTCCGAGCACGCCGCCCGCCGACGCGCGATGAAGAGCGCGACGGACAACGCCGGCGAGCTCATCAAGTCGCTCACGCGGCTTGCCAACTCGGCCCGTCAGGCCGAGATCACCCAGGAAATCAGCGAGATCGTCGGCGGTGCCAACGCCCTCGCCGACGCTAGCCGCGGGAGCGAATGAGAATGACCACCACTGTTGAGCCGACCACGGCGACGGGCCGCGTCGCGCGGGTCATCGGCCCGGTCGTCGACGTGGAGTTCCCCGTCGACGCTATTCCGAACATGTTCAACGCCCTGCACGTCGAGGCGGAGAACCCCGACGGCTCGGGCAAGAAGACCCTGACCCTCGAGGTCGCCCAGCACCTGGGCGACGGCATGGTCCGCGGCATCTCGATGCAGCCGACCGACGGTCTGGTCCGTGGCACCCAGGTCACCGACACCGGTGCCGCCATCTCGGTGCCCGTCGGCCAGATCACCAAGGGCAAGGTCTTCAACGCCCTCGGCGACGTGCTGAACGTGGACCAGAAGGAGTTCGACCAGCAGGTCGAGGTCCGCTGGCCGATCCACCGCAAGGCGCCGGAGTTCAAGGACCTCGAGTCCAAGACCGAGATGTTCGAGACCGGCATCAAGGTCATCGACCTCCTCACCCCGTACGTCCAGGGTGGCAAGATCGGTCTGTTCGGTGGTGCCGGTGTCGGCAAGACCGTTCTGATCCAGGAGATGATCTACCGCGTCGCCGAGAACTTCGGTGGTGTGTCGGTGTTCGCCGGCGTCGGCGAGCGCACCCGTGAGGGCAACGACCTCATCGACGAGATGGTCGACTCGGGCGTTCTGGACAAGACCGCGCTGGTCTTCGGCCAGATGGACGAGCCGCCGGGCACCCGTCTGCGCGTCGCGCTCTCCGCGCTGACCATGGCGGAGTACTTCCGTGACGTCGAGAAGCAGGACGTGCTCCTCTTCATCGACAACATCTTCCGGTTCACCCAGGCCGGTTCCGAGGTGTCGACCCTGCTCGGCCGCATGCCCTCCGCGGTGGGCTACCAGCCGAACCTGGCCGACGAGATGGGCCTCCTCCAGGAGCGCATCACCTCGACCCGCGGTCACTCGATCACCTCGATGCAGGCGATCTACGTCCCCGCGGACGACCTGACCGACCCGGCCCCGGCCACCACCTTCGCCCACCTGGACGCGACGACCGTTCTGTCGCGCCCGATCTCGGAGAAGGGCATCTACCCGGCCGTCGACCCGCTGGACTCCACGTCCCGCATCCTCGACCCGCGGTACATCGCGCAGACCCACTACGACACGGCCCTCCGTATCAAGGGGATCCTGCAGAAGTACAAGGACCTCCAGGACATCATCGCGATCCTCGGTATCGACGAGCTGTCCGAGGAGGACAAGGTCACGGTCCACCGTGCCCGTCGCATCGAGCGCTTCCTCTCGCAGAACACCTACGTGGCGAAGCAGTTCACCGGTGTCGAGGGTTCGACCGTGCCGCTGTCGGAGACCATCGAGGCCTTCAACGCGATCGCGGACGGCAAGTACGACTCCATCCCGGAGCAGGCCTTCTTCATGTGCGGTGGCATCGAGGACCTCGAGAAGAACGCCGCCGAGCTGGCGAAGAAGTAGTCGCGGCCGGTAGCAGCTGAGTGACCGTGAGGGGTGGCCCCGAGCCCGGGACCACCCCTCGCGTCGCATCGGCTGTGATTCCGGTCAAATCCGTGCCGCCGGTTTCATGCCGGAGGCGCGCGGCCGTTATTCTTACCGAAACTCCCGAGTAATCGGGGGTTGCATGAGCCTAGGAGCCCACGTTGGCTGAGCTGCACGTCGAGCTGGTCGCAGCCGACCGCAAGGTGTGGTCCGGTGCGGCCACCATCGTCGTCGCCCGTACGGCCTCCGGCGACACCGGCATCATGCCGGGTCACACCCCGGTGCTGAGCGTGCTGGAGACCGGTCCGGTCACCATTCGCACGGCGGACGGCGGCACCGTGATCGCCGCGGTGCACGGAGGCTTCATCTCCTTCGCCGACAACAAGCTGTCTCTGCTCGCGGAGATCGCCGAGCTGGCGGACGAGATCGACGTCGCCCGTGCCGAGCGCGCGCTGGAGAAGGCCAAGTCGGGCCTGGACGAGCACGCCGAGCGGCGCGCCGAGGTCCGCCTGTTCGCGGCGCGCGGCCTCAAGGCCCACGTCTGAGTGCGCCAAGACCCTGGTTCAGCGGGGTCGACCGACGGTCCCGGGGACGCGTGAGCGTGACCCCGGGACTGTCGTCGTAGTTGGTAGGTCAACGCGGTCGCTTGATACGACCGATACGGGGAACGCGGGTAGCGAGGAGGTAGGTGAGCATGGTCCTCGCGCTTGTGGTGTGTGCGGCGGTCGTGGCGCTGGGTGTGATCGGCCTGGTGGCGTTCGCGGTACGACGCCGCCTGATCCAGCGGGTCGGCGGCACGTTCGACTGCAGTTACCGACTCAAAATGCCCGCCGACGCCTCGACGCAGCCCGACCTCGACGAGAACGGCAAACCCACCTCGGCCCCGGTCCCCCAGACCGACGGCAAGGGGTGGGTTTTTGGTATCGGCCGCTACAGCGGTGACTCGATCGAGTGGTTCCGGGTCTTCTCGTACGCCCCGCGCCCGCGCAGGGTGCTGCCGCGCCGGGAGATCGAGGTGCTCGGCCGGCGCTACCCGGAGGGCCAGGAGGAGCTCGCCCTGCTCTCCGGCTCGGTGGTGCTGCGCTGCCTGCACAACGGGGAGCCGCTGGAGCTGGCGATGAGCGAGGACGCGCTCACCGGCTTCCTCGCCTGGCTGGAGGCCGCCCCGCCCGGGCAGAGGGTCAACGTCGCGTAGCGGCGGGACCCTCGGGGTGGGGGTACCCCCGGCCGGAGGCTGGGGGAGGTCAACGTCGCGTAGCGGCGGGACCCTCGGGGTGGGGGTACCCCCGGCCGGAGGCTGGGGGAGGTCAACGTCGCGTAGCGGCGATCGCCGGGTTCGGGGTTAACGCCGCCTAACCCGTCCGGCTACGCTGGCCGCATGGTGAATCTGACGCGCATCTACACCCGCACCGGCGACGACGGCACCACCGCGCTAGGCGACATGAGCCGGACCACCAAGACCGATCCCCGCCTGGTCGCGTACGCCGACACCAACGAGGCGAACGCGGCGATCGGCGTGGCCGTCGCCGCCGGATCGCTGCCCGAGGACATCGTCACGGTGCTCGTCCGGATCCAGAACGACCTGTTCGACGTCGGCGCGGACCTGTCCACGCCGGTGGTCGAGGACCCGAAGTACCCGCCGCTGCGGGTGCTGCCGTCGTACGTCGACCGGCTGGAGGGGGACTGCGACCACTACCTGGAGCAGTTGGAGAAGCTGCGCAGCTTCATCCTGCCCGGCGGTACGCCCGGCGCGGCCTACCTGCACCTGGCCTGCACGGTGGTGCGGCGGGCCGAGCGGGCCACCTGGGCGGCGATCGCGGAGTACGGGGACAGCGTCAACCCGCTGACCGCGAAGTACCTCAACCGGCTCTCCGACCTGCTGTTCATCCTGGCCCGGGCGGCCAACAAGGAGCGCGGCGACGTGCTCTGGGTTCCGGGCGAGAACCGCTAGCGGTCCCTCAGAACCGCCGGCAAGCCCCTCAGAGCCGCTTCTCCGGGACGCCGGCGACGGGCTGCTCGGCGATCGGGTCGTCCGCGTCCTGCTCGCCGGCCGGCGGCTGCTTCGGCCAGAGCGTGTAGCTGACGGCGATGACCACGTTGACCACGGCGGCGATGCCCAGCTTGAGGTACCACTGGAGGAAGGTGCCGAAGTGTGCGGAGCCTCCCGACAGCGGCACCAGCAGGGTGATCAGGCTCAGTGTGATCGCGGCCGAGACCACCGTGCGGCGGCAGATCTGCCACTCGTACCGGGACCGCGCCAGGCCGTACTTCGGTGAGCGCGGCGGCTTGGGGCCGCCGGCGAAGCGGTACATGAAGTGCCGGTCGGCCCAGCGGACCAGGGAGGGCCCGTACCCGATCGAGAAGCCCGCGTAGCTCGCCGCGAGGGCGTGCGTCCAGCTCGCGGCGGCGCCGCCGCGCAGGTCGAGCACGGTGAGCACGTACAGGGTGAGGTCCACCACCGGCAGGCCGACCAGCAGGGCGGTGCTGGTGCGGCGCCACCGCAGCAGGTAGCGGGCGGTGAGACCGAGGCCGAGCAGGATCCAGAAGGAGATCTCGGCCGCGACGATGAGGGTGACGATCACGTTGTGCTCCCGGGCGGTCGGCGGTGCCTCCAGCCTGGCGCGCGGGCGTGGCCGCGTCGTCGTCGCCGGGTGCCGTCCCGGCCTGCACCTTTCGATGTACGGCGGCTCCTCCGGGGACCGGAGCCGGGCGGCGCCCGGGGATGGTGAGATGGAGGTGTGCTGAGACCGACCCTCACCCCGCGCCAGGAGGACCGGGGGATCGCCCTGCTCGGTCTGTTCGGCGGAGCGCTGCTGATCGCGCTCCAGGTCTACGACAACTCCTCGCGGATCCCGCGCGGGGCGGTGGTGCCGGCGCTGCTGGTCATGGCGGTGCTGGAGCTGTTCCGCCGGACCAGGCCGGTGCTCACCACGACGCTGGGCGGGCTCGCCTTCGGGTACAGCATCTTCACCGGCGCCCTGCTGGCGACCAGCCTGATGTACACCGACCTGCTCTACGCGGCGGTGCTCTACGGGACCCCGAGGATGTCCCGGATCCTGCACCTGACCGGCACGGGTTCGGTGCTGGTGCTGTCCACCCTGGTGCTGATCTACAGCGACGCCTCGAACGCGGTGGCGGTGGTGGTGCTCACCGTGCTGATCTACCTGGCGCCGGTCTGGACCGGGGACGTGGTCCGCAAGCACCGCGACCGGGCGGTGAGCGAGCGGCTGCGGGCCGAACAGACCGCGCTGCTCTCGGAGATGGACCGGCGTGAGGCCGTCGTCGCCGAACGCGCGAGGATGGCACGGGAGTTGCACGACGTGGTGGCCAACCACCTGTCGGCGATCGCGATCCACGCGACCGGCGCGCAGTCCGTCGCCCGGCGCCGTCGGCTGGCCGGGGACGACCCGCTGGTGGAGGTGCTGGCGGTGATCCGGGAGAGCAGCGTCCAGGGTTTGGCTGAAATGCGCCGCATGATCGGACTGCTGCGCGACAGCGGCGGGGGAGAGGCGGACGAGTCGTACGCGGCGCCCGACCTGGCCGCCGTGGACGCCCTGCTGGCCAAGGCCCGGGCGGCCGGCCAGGACGTCGGGCTGGACTTCGAACTCGCCGAGCGGGGCGAGCGCGGGGAGGTCCCGGTGCCGGTCCGGCTGGCCGCGTACCGGATCGTCCAGGAGTCGCTGACCAACGCGCTCAAGCACGCCGGGCCCGGACTGGTCAGCGTGCGGATGGAGTTCGGCCCCGAGGAACTGCGGATCGCCGTCGACAGCCCGTACCGGCACGGACCGGGCCGCGAACTGCCCGGCGCCCGGGCCGGGCTGGTCGGCATGGCGGAGCGGGCCGGGCTGCTCGGCGGCAGCTTCGAGGCGGGGCCGCGGAACGACTACTGGAGCGTGCGCGCGGTACTGCCGCGCGGGCGGGAGAGCGGGGCAGGGGCATGACGATCCGGGTGCTGGTGGCCGAGGACCAGGCGGCGGTACGGGCGGCGCTGGTGATGATCCTGCGGGCCGAGCCGGACATCGAGGTGGTCGGGCAGGCCGCCGACGGCGAGGAGGCCGTCCGGCTGGCGCTGGAGCTGCGGCCCGACGTGGTGCTGATGGACGTGCAGATGCCCCGGCTGGACGGCGTCTCGGCGACCCGGCAGGTGGTCGCCGCCGGGGCCGGCCAGGTGCTGGTGCTGACCACCTTCGACCTGGACGAGTACGTCTACGGCGCGCTGCGGGCCGGCGCGGCCGGGTTCCTGCTCAAGGACCTGGAGGCGGACACCCTGGTCGAGGGCGTCCGGACGGTGGCGCGCGGGGACGGCATGCTGGCGCCCTCGGTGACCAGGCGGCTGATCGGCGCCTTCGCCCGGCCGGACCGGGCGGTCGGGCCGGAAGCCAGGGAGGCGGTGGCCGGACTGACCCCGCGTGAGCGGGAGGTGCTGGCCTGCATCGGGGCCGGGCTGTCCAACGGGGAGATCGCGGCCCGGCTGGAGATGGCGGAGGCGACCACCAAGACGCACGTCAGCCGGATCCTGGCGAAGCTGCGGCTGCGCAACCGGGTGCAGGCGGCGATCCTGGCGCAGGACCTCGGGCTGACCGTCTGACCGTCTGATGGTCCGGTCGGCCGGTCCGGTCAGATGGTCCGATCGGCCGGTCTGATCGGCTGGTCACGGTGGGTCTGGGTCGCCCGACCAGGTCGGGCGCAGATCACACTCCCGATTGACACCACGGGGCCGGATTGGGCATTAGAGTCCCGGCAACGAGCGACGCGGCTCTCCGGCGGTGACCCCTGCCCTGAGCCGCCTTCAGGGCCCGCCCCAGGGCGGCGACGGCATCGGGAGACCCAGCCATGAGCAATGCGTCCAGCAAGCAGATCGCCGTGATCGGTGCCGGCCTGATGGGCGCCGGCATCGCCCAGGTGTCCGCGCAGGCCGGCCACCCGGTGGTGCTGCGGGACGTCACCGAGGAGGCCCTGCAGCGCGGTCTCGCGGGCATCCGTGCCTCCTACGCGAAGTTCGTCGCCAAGGGCCGGCTGAGCGCCGAGGACGCCGAGGCCGCGCTGGGCCGGATCACCACCACCACCGACCTGGGCGCCGTCGCCGAGGCCGACATCGTGGTCGAGGCCGTGTTCGAGCAGTTCGAGGTCAAGGAGGGCGTCTTCCGGGAGCTCGACAAGCTCGCCAAGGACGGCGCGGTGCTGGCCTCCAACACCTCCGCCATCCCGATCACCCGGATCGCCGCCGCCACCCGGCGCCCCGAGTCGGTCGTCGGCGTGCACTTCTTCTCGCCGGTGCCGCTGATGAAGCTCGTCGAGCTGGTCCGCGGCTACAAGACCAGCGACGAGACCCTGGCCGCCGCCCGCGCCTTCGCCGAGGGCGTCGGCAAGGACGTCGTGGTGGTCAACCGGGACGTGGCCGGCTTCGTCACCACCCGCCTGATCACCGCGCTGGTCGTCGAGGCCGCCAAGCTGTACGAGTCGGGCGTCGCCACCGCCGAGGACATCGACACCGCCTGCCGCCTCGGCTTCGGCCACCCGATGGGCCCGCTGGAGACCGCCGACCTGACCGGCGTGGACATCCTGCTGCACGCCGCCCGCAACATCTACGACGAGACCCAGGACGAGAAGTTCGCCGCCCCGGAGATCATGGCGCGCATGGTCACCGCCGGCGACCTCGGCCGCAAGAGCGGCCGCGGCTTCTACCCGTACGAGGGCAAGTGAGCCCCCGCCGGAACGGGTGAACGACGACGCCCGGCGACCGGGCGGGCCGTGCGGCGGAACACCGTACGGCCCGCCCGCTCGGGGGCGGGTGAGTTTCCTCACGCCAGGTGCCGCAGACGGGTGATTTGGGCGGTAATCGAGCGTAGGTGTGGAGACTGACTGCGTATATTCCCTCGGACGAGTGAAGTTGCTTCAGATCTGGCCGGAACCAGCAACCTGCGCTGCTGGTTCGCCGTCAGAAGAGGGAGACCCGGCCCAGCACGACGAGGCTGCGACCGGACCCGGGCGAGGGGCCACGGCCCGCCCGGATGGACACCCCCACCCCCCGCCCCGGCACGGCCGGGTCGGACCACCCCCGTACCGGACCGGTCAGGCGAAGGAGGAGAGCATGCGCATCACCGGCGACCACAGGGCGCTGGCCATCGAAGGCCGCCTCGACGTGCGCACCGCCGCCGATGCGCGCGCCCGGCTGCACCAGGCCGTGGACGGCGGCCTCGGCGACCTCGTGCTCGACCTCGCCCGGCTGGAGTTCTGGGACGCCACCGGCCTCGGCGTGATCATGGGCACCCACCGCAGGGCCGGCCGGATCGGCCGGCGGCTGGTGCTGCGCTCCGTCCCGGCCCAGCTCCAGCGACTGCTGGTGGCCACCAAGCTGCACCGCATCCTGGCCGTGGACGGCGTCACCGAGGCCCACGGGATCGCCCTCTAGGGCCTGGCCGCTCCTGCCCCCGTCCGGCCCCGGTGCTCGTTCGTTCCCTGCCTTCGTTCGTTCCCCGCCCGCTCTTCGTCCGGCCCCCGACCTGGCTCTGATCAGCCGTCGTCCGGGCCCCGACCTGGCTCTGATCGGCCGTCGCCCGGCCCCCGACCGGGCCGCCCCTGCGCGGGCGGGCCCGGATGTGCAAGAGTCTGCCCGTCAGATGACGGCCGCCCCAGCCAGCTGCCCCCAGCCCGCGCGCGGCCGCGACCGAGACGTCAGCCGGCCGGCGCGGGACGCCGGCGGCCGAGCAGGATGCGGAGCAGAACGTGGCACAGCCAACCGGGGAGTTCCGGCAGGAGGCCGCCCGCACCCGAGGCGGCGAACTCGTCTCCGGCGCCCTGCTGGTCGGCGTCGGCGCCCCGGACGGCTCCGAGGTCAGGCCCTGCCCCGAGGAGTGGCGGCCCCGCCCGCGCCGGATCGAGCGCAGCGAGCCCGCCCGGGGCCCGGTCGGCGGCGTCGGCCGCGCGGTCGGCCCGCTCGCCCTCGGTGCCGGGCCCGCCGACCTGCCGCTGCTCGACCGCGAGGCCGACGTCGCCGAACTCCTCGGCCTGCTCGCCGAGGGCCGCTCGATACGCCTGGTCGGCCAGGCCGGCTCGGGCCGCAGCGCGCTGCTGTCGGCCGTCGCCGAGGCCGCCGCCGACCTCGCCCCCGGCGGCGTCGTCCAGCTCTGCGGGCACCGCCGCACCGCCGCCGACCTGCTCCAGGACCTCTTCGCGGCCACCCACCACGCCCCCGGCTACCGGCCCGACCCTGGCCAGCTGGCCGTGCACCTCGCCGAGGTCGGCGCGATCGTGGTCGTCGACGGCGCGGAGCAGTCCGGCGCCGAGCTGGAGGACCTGCTCGCCCTCGCCCCCGGCTGCGCCTTCCTGATCTCCGCCGCCCCCGGGAGCCCGGCGCCGTCACCCGGCTCCCGCTTGCAGGACCACCTGGTCGCCGGGCTCTCCCGCTCCGCCTGCCTCGCCCTCGCCGCCCGCCAGGCCGGGCGGCCGCTGGACGTCGAGGAGAAGGCCTGGGCGGTCGACCTCTGGTTCGAGTCCGAGGGGCTGCCGCTGCGCTTCGTCCAGGCCGCCGCGCTGCTGCGCCAGCGGGACGTGGCGGTGGACGCGCTGGTCGCCGCCGAGGAGGACCGGATGGGGGTCTTCGGCGCGGTCGAGGAGCCCGTCCACGACCCCGATCCGGCCGTCCGTGAGAACGCGCTGCGCCGCACCGTCCCGCTGCCGTCCGTCGCCGAGACCGCCTCACCCGCCGTCCGGCTCGCGGAGGGGCTGAGTGAGCCCGCCCAGGCCGTCCTGAGGCTCGCCGTCGCGCTCGGCGGCGAGTGTCCCACCGCGCCGCACCTGCCCGCGCTGATCGACGTCGGCCAGGGCGAGAGCGCCCTCGCCGAACTCGCCGACGCCGGGCTGGCGGTGTCCATCGGCGGGCACCACCGGCTGACCGCCGGGGTGCTGGACCTGCTCGCCCCGCACTGGCCGGCCCGCGGCTGCCTGGACGGCGCCGCCCAGCACTTCGCCTGGTGGGTCGGGCACAGCTCGGTGTCGCTGGAACAGGTCGCGGCCGAGGCGGAGGTCGTGGTCGGCGTGCTGGTCGCGGACCGGGCGGCCGGCCGGCACGACGCCGTCGTGCGCCTGGCCCGGGCGGCCGCGCCCGCGCTGGCGCTGGCGCTGCGCTGGGGCGCCTGGGAGAGGGTCCTGGAGCTGGGGCTGGAGGCGGCCCGCCGGACGGGCTCCGGCACCGACCAGGCCTGGTTCCACCACGAGGCGGGCGTGCACGCGTTCTGCGTCCGGGAGCCGTCCCGGGCGATGGCCGAGCTGGAGACGGCGCTCACCCTGCGGTCCGCCGCCGGCGAGCAGCGCGGCGTCGCGGCAGCCGGCCGGATGCTGGACCTGCTGCGTGCCGACGGGCGGCAGCTGCCGCCCGCGGCGTCCCCCGGGCCGGCGCCCGTGCGGCGGCCCGTCATCCGCGCGATAGCCAAGGTGCCGTCCAGCCTGCGCTCCGGGACCAGGCGTCGGGTGATCGCCGCGTCGGCGGCCGTCCTCGCGCTCGGGGCGCTCGGGACGGCGGTGGCGATGAGCGCCACCGGTCCGGAGCAGCACCCGGGCAACGACCCGCACACCCGGCTCGACGACCCCGACGGCGGGCAGGGCGGGCCGCTCCCGTCCCCGCACGTCGGTGGCCCGACCGCCGGGGCCGGTGCCACCGGTACGGGGGTGTCAGGGACGGGAGCGCCGGGGACGGACGCGGGGGGCGGTGCGGCGGCGGGCGGGACCAGCCCGGAGCCGTCGGCGAGCGGCGCCTCGCACTCGCCGAGCGCGTCGAAGAAGCCGAGCCGTGGGCCGAGCGAGACCGCGGGGACCACCGAGCAGGCGCAGCAGCCGCAGCCGCCCGCACCGGGACAGTCGCAGCCGCCGGCCCAGCAGTCCGGCCCGCCGCAGGGTGGCAGCGGCGGCGGCACCGGCGGCGGCAGCGGTGGCAACTCCGGGGGCACTCAGCCCGGCGGAGGCGCCAGCACGCCGCCCCCGCCGAAGCCGTCGACCACGTCGCCCTCGGCGACCGCGACCACACCGCCGCCCGCCACGACGGGCCCCACGACCGGGACGTCCAGTCCTCCGCCGACGACGCCCTCGCCGTCCGCGAGCTGACCGGTCAGAACAGCTTGAGCTTGTCGTCGTCGATGCCGCGCAGCTCGTCGTAGTCCAGCACCACGCAGCCGATGCCCCGGTCGGTGGCCAGCACGCGGGCCTGGGGCTTGATCTCCTGGGCGGCGAAGATGCCCTTGACCGGGGCCAACAGTGGGTCCCGGTTGAGGAGTTCGAGGTAGCGGGTGAGCTGCTCGACGCCGTCGATCTCACCGCGGCGCTTGATCTCGACGGCCACCGTGGCACCGTCCGAGTCGCGGCAGAGGATGTCGACCGGGCCGATCGCGGTGGGGTACTCGCGGCGGATCAGGGACCAGCCGGCGCCGAGCACCTCCATCCGGTCCGCGAGCAGCTCTTGGAGGTGTGCCTCGACGCCGTCCTTGATCAGGCCCGGGTCCACCCCGAGTTCGTGGGAGGAGTCGTGCAGCACCTCCTCCAGCGTGATGATGAGCTTCTCGCCGGCCTTGTTCTCCACCGTCCAGACCCCGTCCGCCTCCTTGAGCGCGCACGGCGGGGACATCCAGTTGAGCGGCTTGTAGGCGCGGTCGTCGGCGTGGATGCTGACGCTGCCGTCGGCCTTGACCAGGATGAGCCTGGTGGCGGAGGGCAGATGGGCGGAGAGCCGACCGGCATAGTCGACTGAGCAGCGGGCAATTACGAGACGCACGGTCGACCACGCTAGCCCACCGGGGCCAGTTGATGCGATTCCACGACGACCGGGTGAAGAAACCGGGAACCCCGCGAACATGGAGGCTCGGCAATTCCGCTCACCTCCCGTCGCGGTCTGGCGCCCACGTCCTGGGGTCGCTACCGTACGTGACGGCACGCGTGCGGGATCGCTGTCAACGGGGACGGAGACTTCAGATGAACGATCCGACGGGATCCGGCCAATGTGGTGCACCGCCGCGTATTTCCGAAGCAATCCACAGGAATGACCGGCCCGTCCCGCCGTTGACTGCCACGCTGTTCCGAGCGCGGTCGGTGTCCGGGACGTCACGTCCCGTGGTGCCGCCGCCTTCGCGGGGTGTCAAAAACGCCCGTTCCACGGCGTTCCGGACACCACGCGCGATCCGCCCACCCTCACTGTGAGCTTGGACTACGCACGACCACCCGGGCGCCGCGCGGGTGGACCGCGAGAGGAGAATCCATGTCGCTCGACGTCTCACCGGCCCTGCTGGAAAAGGCCGAGCGGGGCGAGGTCGACGAGCGGGAATTCGTCGACTGCGTCCGCGTCTCGCTGCCGTACGCCTGGGACCTGATCAGCTCGCTGGTCGCCCAGGCGAAGGTCGACGGTACCGACTTCGCCGACAACCAGGTACCGCCGCCCAGCGAGCAGGCCCGCGGCCAGCTCCTGCGGGCCCTCGCCAGCGACGCCATCCGGGGGGCCCTGCAGCGGCACTTCGGGGTGCGGCTGGCCTTCCAGAACTGTCACCGGGTGGCGGTCTTCCTGCCGTCGGACGCCAACGAGGCACGGCACGCACGCTTCACCTCGGTCCGGGAGCAGCTGCTCAACCAGTCCGAGGAACTGCGGGACTGCTGACCCGGCAGCACCGCCGATGCCGGGCCCTAGGTCCTGTCCGGCCGACCTTGCCGGGCCCGATCGACCGGATAGGACCTAGCGGCCCGGAAGGTCGTCGGGCCGCCCCCGTCCCCCGGTGCGGGGGGAGGGGCGGCGGCCCGGACCGGGCCCGGCCGCTCCACCCCCGGGCTCACCCCAGCTGCGGCAGCACCTCGGAGCCGAGCCGGGCGATGTTGTGCAGGGTCGCCTCGCGGTCGCCGCTGCCCTCCGCGAGCAGCGCGAAGCGGCGGATGCCGGTCCGCTCGGCGGTGGCCAGCAGCCGGTCGGCGCACTGCCGCGGCGTGCCCACCGCGTGCAGGTCGCAGAGGAGTTCGGTGTACTCGCGCGGGTCGCGCATCTTGCGCTCCCGGCCGTCCACGGTGCGGTGGGCGCCGAGCCCGTACTCGAACCAGCCCGGCATGGCGTTCAGCAGGGTGGCGCGGGCCGCTGAGGTGCGGTCGTCGACCTGGGCCACCCCGGCCGCGACGTGCCGGCGGTTCACCCGGCGCAGCTGCTCCTCGCCGCGCCCGGCGGCCAGCCAGGCGCTGCGGTACAGCTCCAGCATGCGCAGCTTGTCGTCGTCGCCGGAGTGCATGCCGAGCAGCATCGGCAGGCCGCGTTCGGCGGCCAGCCGCACCCCGCTCGGAGAGGTGCACGCGACCACCATCGGCGGGCCGGCCACCGGCCGCCCGGACGGGTCGAGTTCCTCACCGACGCCCTCGCCGAGGCCCTCGACGTCCTGGCGCTGGCGCGGGAAGCGCACCGGGCCGGACCGCTCGCCGAGACCGAGCCAGCTGCCCAGTCCGGACCGGCGCACCGGTTCGGTGGCGCGCGGCACCACCGCCACCTCGGGGAAGGCGAACTGCGGGCCGTCCGCGCCGACCCGGGAGCCGCGCAGCCAGCGCAGCAGCAGGTCCAGCCGCTCAGGGAAGCCGTTCTCGAAGGCGTCCACGCCGCCGCCGAACACGTCCAGGTCGATCCAGGGGCCGCCGCGGCCCACCCCGAGCGTGAAGCGCCCGTCCGAGGTGAGGTGCAGCAGCGCGGCCTGCTCGCCGAGCGCCACCGGGTGGGCGGTGGAGAGCACGCTGACCGCCGTGCCGACGCCGATCCGGCGGGTGCGGCCGAGCAGCAGCGCGGCCAGCGTGGCGGCGTTGGGGCAGACCCCGTACGGGACGAAGTGGTGCTCGGCCAGCCAGACGCTGTCCAGGCCCGCGCGTTCGGCCTCGACGGCGGCCCGGACGGTGCGGTCCAGCGCCTCGCGGTGGCTCTGCCCGGGGAACTGCGCGGACAGCAGGAACGCGCCGACCCGCACCGGCGCGGTGTCCGGCGGGAGCGCGCCCGCCCGCTGCGGAACGGGCAGCGGCTCGCCCGCCGCGGCCGTGACCGGGGCGGGCGAGGTCAGCACCGGCCCGGGGGCGGGCGGCCGGACTCCGACGGGCCGACGGGTCTCGGCGCGGGCGCTGGTCTTGGTCATGGTGGGGCCTCCTCGGGTGCGCGCAGGGTCTGCGGGCCCCGCCTGTTCCCCTTGTGGGTATCCGATGTCATGTGCCAATGGCACGCGGAAACCCGGATTTCGTCGAAGATCGGGTGGATCTCGGCAAAAACGCGGGAGCGTCGGACGATGCCGTGATAGTGGCCTGCCGGAGGGGCGGCCGGCCGTAGGCTGGAACGACCCGAAATCCCGGAAGAGAGGTAGTCCGACGTGTCGCCGCGCCGCAACCGGATCAAGAGCGCCGACCCGGGCGGGAGCGCCGAGCAGGCCTCCCCGCTCGGCGGATCGCTGCGCCGCACCGAGAGCCACCAGGGCGACGACTGGGTGGTCCAGACGGTCGCCGGGACGGCCGGGCGGCACTACCGGTGCCCGGGCTGCGACCAGGAGATCCCGCCCGGGATGGGCCACGTGGTGGCCTGGCCGATGTACGGCGCGGGCGTGGACGACCGGCGGCACTGGCACCGCGCCTGCTGGGGCGCGCGGGAGCGCCGGGCCTCCAACGTCCTGCGGGGCCGCGGCGCTCCGCGGTACTGAGCCGGTCAGGCGTCCCGGTTCTTGAGCACCAGCGCGCCGCCGAGCAGGGCGGCGAGCGTCCAGGCCAGGCAGATCACGAAGCCCTCCCACGGCCCGTACGGCTGGCCGTGCTGCTCGTACACCAGCAGCATCCGCGACCCCGCGTAGTCCGGGAAGTAGTGGGCCAGGGTCTTGACCTTCGGCACCGCCGAGAGGATCGGCGAGAGCAGGAAGAAGAACGGGACCAGTACGCCCAGTGCCAGCGTCTGGCTGTGCAGCATCGTGGTGACGCCGGCCGAGAACAGGCAGAGCATCGTCAGGTACAGCGCGGCGCCGAACACCGCGCGCAGCACGTGCGGTTGGTCGAGGCTGGTGGAGTGCGAGCCGAGCAGCGCCTGGCCGGTGAAGAAGGTGACGAAGGCCGTCACCACCGAGACCGCCAGGGCCATCGTGCCGAGCACCACCGCCTTGCCGGTGAGCAGGGTGCCGCGCTGCGGGACGGCGGCCAGGGTGACCCGGATCATGCCGGTGCTGTACTCGTTGCCGATGGCCAGCACGCCGAACACGATGATGGCGAGCTCGCCGAGCATGATGCCGGAGAAGGCCGTGCCGGTGGCGTCGAAGACGGACTGGTCGCCCCGCCGGAACTCGCCGAAGTTGCTGTTGGTGAGCAGGGACAGCAGCGCGCCGATGCCGACGGTGACGACGAAGGTCAGCGCGAGCGTCCAGATCGTCGAGCGGACGCTGCGGATCTTCGTCCACTCGGAGCGCAGGATCGCCGGGAAGGACGTCATCTCAGTTCTCCTCCTGCCGGGCCGCCGCGGTCTGCGGGGCGCCGTCCGCCTTCCAGCCGGCGCCCCAGACGCCGGGTGCGCCGGCCGCGTCCCGGCCCGGGCCGTCGCCCGCGTGGTACTCCACCGAGTCGGCCGTCATCTGCATGAACGCCTCCTCCAACGAGGCCTGCTGCGGGCTGAGTTCGTGCAGGACGACGCCGTGGGCCGCGGCCAGGTCGCCGAGCCGGGCGAGATCGCCGTCGACCACTTCGTAGGAGCCGCCGGGCCCGGGTTCGGACCGGAGCCCGGCGCCGGACAGTGCGTCGAGCAGGCGCTCGGGGTGCGGGGTGCGCAGCCGGACGGCGGAGCGGGAGTTGCGCCGGATGAACTCCGGCATCGGCAGGTCGGCGAGCAGCCGGCCCTTGCCGATGACCACCAGGTGGTCGGCGGTGACGGCCATCTCGCTCATCAGGTGGGAGGAGACGAAGACGGTCCGGCCCTCGGTGGCGAGCCGCTTCATCAGGTTGCGGATCCAGAGGATGCCCTCCGGGTCCAGTCCGTTGACCGGCTCGTCGAACATGACGATCTCCGGGTCGCCGAGCAGTGCGGAGGCGATGCCCAGGCGCTGGCCCATGCCGAGCGAGAAGCCGCGGGCCCGCTTGCGGGCGACCGGGGTGAGGCCCACCAGGTTGAGCACCTCGTCCACCCGGCGGGTCGGGATGCGGTTGCTCTGGGCGAGCCAGAGCAGGTGGTCGCGGGCGGTGCGGCCGGGGTGGACGGCCTTGGCCTCCAGCAGCGCGCCGATGTACTTGAGCGGTTCGCTGAGCTGCCCGTAGCGCTTGCCGTCGATGGTGACCCGGCCGCTGGTGGGGCGGTCGAGGTCGAGGATCATGCGCATGGTGGTGGACTTGCCTGCGCCGTTGGGGCCGAGGAAGCCGGTGACCACGCCCTGGGGGACCTGGAAGCTGAGCCGGTCCACCGCGAGGGTCCTGCCGTAACGTTTTGTCAGGTCGTGCAACTCGATCATTCGCGCTCCCTTACTCCTGGTAAGGCTAGGACAAAGCGGATATCACGGCCCGCTGAGTGGGCCCGCCGGGCGTGCCGGAATACGGTGGGCCCATGACCCAGCCCCCCTCCGCAGTGTCGGTCCGCGAGAGCGGCACCGGAACACCCCTCGTGCTGCTGCACGCCTTTCCGTTGAACGCCTCGATGTGGTCCGCCCAACTGGACGCGCTGCCCGGTCTGACCGGCGACGAGGCCCGGGTGCTCGCCCCGGACCAGCGCGGCTTCGGCGGCACCGAGCTGGGGGCCGACGAACCCTCGCTGGACCTGGTCGCCGACGACCTCGCCCTGCTGCTGGACGCGGCCGGGATCGAGCGCGCGGTGGTCGGCGGGCTCTCCATGGGCGGCTACGTGGCGCTGGCCTTCGCCCGCCGCCACCCGGACCGGCTGGCCGGACTGCTGCTGGCCAGCACCCGCGCCACCGCCGACACCGACGCCGTCCGGGCCAACCGGGAGCGGATCGCGGCCGCCGTCACCGCCCGGGGCAGCGTCCAACTGCTGCTCGACGAGGAGGTCGCCGCCGGGCAGCTCGGGCCGGACTCGCTGCACCTGGTGGAGCGGGTGCGGTCGCTGGTCGCGGCCGCGTCGCCGGCCGCCGTCGCCTGGGCCCAGCGGGCCATGGCGGCCCGGCCGGACGCGCTGGACGTGCTGGCCGGGCTGCGGGTGCCCACCGCCGTCGTCGCGGGCGCGCAGGACGGCCTGGTGGCGCCGGAGGAGGCCGAACCGATGCTCCGGGCCCGGCCGGGCGCCGAACTGACCGTCATTCCCGGGGCGGGCCATCTGAGCGCCCTGGAGGCACCGGAGGCGTTCAACACCGCCGTCCGCGACCTGCTGGCCCGGGTGACGGCGGGATGAGGGAGGAAGCGACCGGCTGGGACTTCTCGGCGCTGGAGGTGACCGGCCGGATGCCCGTGACCAACCGCGGCGAGGGCCTGGTCGAACTGACCCTGGAACCGCTCGGCGAGGACTACTGGCTGCGCCCCGGCGAGACCTTCATCGTCACCTCGTACGGCGACCACGGCTCCGGCCACCCGTTCGAGGTGCAGTACTGGCCGGACTCGGTGTCGGTCTGGTGCACCTCGTGGTTCGGCACCGTCTCCGACGACGAGGGCAACCAGCTCAGCAGCGGGCACCAGCGGCCCGACGGGGCCTACCCCAGGTGACGCCCGCTCACCCAGGTCACCCGAGATGATGACGGTGGAAAGACGGCAGGCCCTCACCCTGGTGGGTGAGGGCCTGTCCGCTGTTCCGCACGTGCCGCACGTGCCGTCCGTTCCGCACGTACCGCACGTACCGCCGGGCGCCGGCGCCCGGCGGCGGCGTCAGCGCGACTGCTGGGCGGGCACGCCCATGGTGTCGTCGCCCGGCAGCGAGGCGGCGGCCACGGCCGCGCCGGTCAGCGTCGCCAGCATCTCGCGGACGTTGGTCAGCTGGGCGTTGATGCTGTCGCGGCGGTTGGTGAGCGCCGCCAGCTCGCGCTCGGACTCGCTGCGGATCCGGTCGGCCTTGGCGTTGGCGTCCGCCACGATGTCCTCGGACTGGCGCTGTGCCGTCTCGACGGTCTGGCGGGCGCGGCGCTCGGCGTCGGTGCGCAGCTTCTCGGCCTCCAGGCGCAGCTGCTCGGCCCGGTGCTCGATCTCGGCCAGGCGCTTCTCGGCCTTGGCCTGACGGGCGGCCAGGTCACGCTCGGACTGCTCGCGGCGCTTGGCCAGGTTGGTCTCGAACTCCAGCGCGGCCTGGGCGGCCTTGGTGCGGGTCTCCTCGAAGAGGGCGTCCGCCTCCTCGCGCTTGTTCTGGGCGTCCTTGTTGGCCTCGGCGCGCAGCTGGGCGCTGTCGCTCTTGGCCTTGTCGACGATCCGCAGACCCTCGTCCTCCGCCTTGGCCTTGCGGTCCTTGGCGTAGTTCTCGGCCTCGGTGCGGACCTGCTGGGCAGCGGCCTCGGCGAGCTCGCGGTGCTGCTCGGAGGCGCGGTGCGCCTCGTCGCGCAGGTCCTTGGCCTCCTCCTCGGCCAGTCGCAGGATCTTCTCGACCCGGGCGCCGAGACCGGCGTACGAGGGCTCCGCCTCGGTGACCGCCGCCTGCGCGGTCTGGGTCTCCAGGTGGAGTTCCTCGATGCGCTTCTCGAGCGCGCTGATCCGGGTCAGGGCACTGTCACGGTCGGCCACCAGCTTGGTGATCCGCTCGTCGACCTGGGCGCGCTCGTACCCACGGCGCACCAGGTCGAAGCCGTGAGGGGAGTGACTGTCGCTCATGGGGTTCTGGGCTTCCTGTCGTCAAACCGCTGAGGTGGTTGAGGGAATCCTGACACGGTACCGGAGTGTCGACGGCGAGATGCCGTCGTCCCGCGGACAATGTCCGCTCAATCGGGTGGTGCGTTCTTGGAACGATTGCCGCCCGACCGGGGGGAACCAATTCCGGCACCCGCCTTGGCACCCCCGTCCTTCTTGGTGCTGCTTCCCCCGTTGGTCTGGGCGACCGGTGCCGGTGCCTCGAACGCCTCCAGCGCGGACAGCACGTCCTGCACCCTGGAGATCTCGGTGTTGATGTCCTTGCGCCGCCGCACCAGTTCGTCCAGCTCGCGACGGCCCTCGTCGGTGACCCGCTTCGCCTCGGCCTGCGCTTCGGCGAGCAGCCGTTCGGCCTCCGCCTTCGCCAGTTCGACCTGCTCGTCCGCGCTGCGGTCGGCGTCCCGCAGCCGCTTCTCCGCCTCGGTGGCGGCGGTCTCCAGCCGCTCCTCGGCCTCGGCCTCGGCCGACTGGAGCTTGGCCTCGGCCTTGACGATCAGCGCCTCGGCGCGGCTGGTGGAGTCGGCGAGCTTGGTCTCCGCCTCCTTCAGCAGCCCCTCGGCCTTGCGGACGGCCGAGATCCGGACCTTGCTGGCCTCCGCGGACGCCTCCGAGGTGAGCTCGCCCGCGCGGTCCTCGGCGGCCGCGACCAGCGCCGCCGCCCGGTCCTCGGCCTCGGCGACGGTGGCCACCGCCTGCTCCTCGGCCTCGGTCAGCTGCTCCTGAGCGGCCGTCACCAGGGCGTCGACCCGCTCGCCGGCCGACTTCATGGCCGCCGCGTTCTCCTTGCGGGCGCGCTCGTGCAGCGCCTCCACCTCGGCGTCGGTGCGCTCGCGCAACTCCTCGGCGCGCTCGCGGATCGCGGTGGAGTCCCGGCGGGCCTCGGCGAGCAGCGTGTCGGCGTCGGACCGGCCCTTCTCCACCTCGGCCTGGCCGGCCGCCTCGCCGGCGGCGACCAGCCGGTCGGCCTCCTTGCGGGCGGCGGCGACCATCGCGTCCGCCTGCTCCTCGGCGGCGGCGGTGGTGGCCAGTGCGGTGGTCTGGGCGTCCTCGCCGAGCGACTCGGCGTCCGCGAAGGCCTTCTCCAGGACGGAGTTGGCCTGCTCGCGGGTGGCCTTGTCGAACTGCTCGGCGGCCTCCCGGGTCTCCGCGTCGTACGCGTCGGCGCGGCCGTGGGCGGCGGCGTCGTACTCGTCGGCGAGGGTCCGGGTGGCGAACGCGTACTCCTCGGCCTCGGCGCGCAGGGCGGCGGCCAGCTCCTCGGCGTCGGCGACCAGGCCGGCCGAGCGCTCGTCGGCGGCGGCCATCGTCCGGGCGGCCTGGGCCTCGGCGTCCGCGCGCAACTGCCCGGCGGCCTCCCGGGCCGCGTGCAGTACGGCGTCGGCCTCCGCCCGCAGGTGCTCGTCGTAGGCCTGGGCCTCGGCGCGCTGACGGCCCAACTCGGCCTCGTGGGCCTCGCGTTCGGCGGCCAGCTCGCGGTCGGTCAGGTCGCGCAGGGCGGTGGTCTCGGCGTCGGTACGGGCGCGCAGTTCGGCGGTCTCGTGGTCGGCGAGGGCCCGCTGCTCGGCGGTCTCGGCGTCGGCGAGTTCGCGCAGGGCGGTGGTCTCGGCGACGGCGAGGGCCCGCTGCTCGGCGGTCTCGCGCTCGGCCAGCTCGCGCAGTTCGGCGGCGGCCTGTTCGGCCCGGTCGCGGACCTCGGCGGCCTCCCGCTCGGCGGCGGCCTTCCGCTCGGCGATCTGCTCGGCGGCGGCCTCGTGCATGCCGGCCACCGACTGGCGGACCTCGGCGGCCTCCTCCTCGGCGGCCTCGACCAGGGCGGCGCCCTCGACACCGGCGGCGGCGACCAGCTCCTCGCCGTCGACCCGGGCCTGCTCCAGGACGGCGGTGGCCTCGGCCCGGATGCTGTCGGCGGTGGCGCGGGCCTCGGACAGCTCGCGGCCGGCCTCGGCGCGGACCGTCTCGGCCTGCTCGGCGGCGAACGCCAGCTCGGCGGCGGCCTTCTCCCGGACGGCCTTGGCGTCCCGGGCGGCCTCGGCCTGGCGCTGCTCGGCGGCGCTCCGGGCGCCCTCCAGCAGTTCCTCGGCTTCGGCGCGCTGGGCGGCGACGTGCTGTTCGGTCGCCTCGCGCTGTTCGGTGGTCTCGGCGGTGGTGCGTTCGGTGAGTTCGGTGGCGGCCTGTTCGGCCTTGGCTCGGACGTCGGCGGCGTACGCCTCGGCGGCGGTGCGCTGCTCGGTGGTCTCGCGCTCGGCGAGCTCGCGCAGTTCGGCGCTCTCCCGCTCGGCCAGCTCGCGCAGTTCGGTGGTCTCGCGCTCGGCGAGGGCGCGCAGTTCGGCGACGTGCTGTTCGGTCGCCTCGCGCTGTTCGGTGGTCTCGGCGGTGGTGCGTTCGGTGAGTTCGGTGGCGGCCTGTTCGGCCTTGGCTCGGACGTCGGCGGCGTACGCCTCGGCGGCGGTGCGCTGCTCGGTGCTCTCGCGCTCGGCGAGTTCGCGCTGCTCGGTGGTCTCGCGCTCGGCGAGCTCGCGCAGTTCGGCGCTCTCCCGCTCGGCGAGGGCCCGCAGCTCGGTCGCCGTCTGTTCGGCCTGCTCGTGGGCGGCCTGGGCGGCGGCCAGCTGCTCGGCGGTCTCCTCGCGTTCGCGGTGCAGCCCGGCGGCGGCCTCCTCGTGCTCGCGCCGGCTCTCCTCGCGCAGCGCGTTCGCGGCGGCCTCGGCCTCGCTGCGGGCACGGGCGGCCTCGGCGTCGGCCTCGGTGCGGACGCGCTCGGCGTCGGCCACCGCGGCGTCCCGGACGGCGTTCGCCTCGGCCTGCGCCTCGGCGCTGAGGGCGGTCGCGGCGGCGTTCGCCTCGGCCCGGACCCGCTGGTCGAACTCGGTCGCGTCCCGGCGGAGTTCGGCGGTCTCGCGCTCGGCGGCGGCGCGGTTCTCGGCGGCTGCGGCCTTGGCGGCGGCGAGGGCGTCCTGGCCCTGCTGCTCGGCGGCGGTGGTGGTCTTCTCGGCCTCGGTGCGGGCCCGGGCGAGGGTCTGCTCGGCCCGGCCCTGGGTCTCGGCGGCCTGTTCCTGGGCCTGCGCGCGCAGCCGCTCGATCTCCCCGGCGGCGCCCGCGCGCAGCTCGTCGGCGTCGGCCTTGGCCCTGGTGAGCAGTTCCTCGGCGTTCTTCGCCGACTCCTCGATCTGCACGACGGCCTGGCGGCGGGCCTCGCCGCGCACCCGGTCGGCCTCGGCGGCGGCCTGGGCGCGCAGCTCCTCGGCCTCGGCCCGCAGGCGGGCCGCCTCGTCCTGCATCTGCTCGATCCGCTCGCGGATCGCGGCGGCGTCGTCGAGCGCGGCGTTCTGGGCCTGCTCGACGGCGGCCTGGGCCTGCTCGCGCAGGCGCTGTGCCTCGGCGGCGGCCTCGGTGCGGATCCGCTCGGCCTCGGTGGCGGCCTCGGTGCGGGCGGTCTCGGCGTCCTGGTCGGCCTGGCCGAGCACCTCCTCGGCGGTCTTGGCGGCCTTGGCGAGGTGGACGGTGGCTTCCTTGGCGCCGGCCGCCCGGCCCTCCTCCTCGGCCGCGTGGCGCAGCCGCTGGGCCTCGGCCTCGGCGTGGGCGCGGAGTTCGGCGACCTCCCGGTCGGCCTGGGCGCGCAGTTCGGCGATCGCGGCCTCGGCCTCGGCGCGCAGCTCGCCGGCCACCGATTCGGCGGTGGCCCGCAGCCGTTCGCTCTCCTCGGCGGCGGCGGCCTTGGCGGCCTCCGCCTCGGCCTGCTTGGTGGTGGCCTCGGCGCGGATCGCCTCGGCCTCCTTGGTGGCGTGGGCGACCATCCGGGCGACCTCGGCACGGGCGGTCTGCGAGCGCTGCTCGTTGGCGGCCTCGCCGTCGGCGGCCTTGCGTTCGGCGGCGGCCTCGGCGTCGGCCTGGAGCTGTTCGGCGGCCTGTTCGGCCTGGGCCCGCAGCTCGGCGGACTCGCGGCGGGTGCGTTCGGCCTCGGCGATCGCCTCGGCACGCAGCCGCTCTATCTCGGCCTGGGCGTGGGCGAGCTGCTGCTCGGCCCGGATCTGCTCGGCGGAGGCCTGCTCCTTGAGCCGGCCGATCTCGGCCTTCGCGACGGCGAGCTGCTGCTCGGCGGCGGCGTGCGCGGCGGCCAGCTGCTGCTGGGCCTCGCCGCGGGCGGCGTCCACGTCGGCGGCGGCCTGGGCGCCGGCCTGCTGGGCGTGCTCGGAGGCGGCGCGCAGCAGGCGCTCGGCGTCGCTCTGGGCCCGCTGGAGGGCGGCCTCGGCGGCGGCCTGGGCCTCGCCGCGGGCGGCGTCGATGTCGGCGGCGGTCTGGGCGCGGGCCTGGTCGGAGAGCGCGACGGCCTCCGCGCGGGCGGCGGCGACCATGCGCTCGGCCTCGGCGCGGGCGTCCTGGAGCAGGCGCTGGGCCTCCTGCTCGGAGCCGGTCCTGGTCTGCTCGGCCCAGCCGTTGACGTGCTGCTCGGCGGTGCGGCGCAGCTCGGTGAGCTCGTCCTCCAGCTGGCGGCGGCGGGCGGTGAGCTCGGCCTCCAGTCGGGCGGTGCGCTCGGCGGCCTCGGCCATGATCCGCTGGGTGGCGGCCTGGGAGTCGCGCAGCTGGCGCTCGGCGTCGGCGCGCAGCTGCTGGGCCTGCATCTCGGCAGTGCGGAGCATCTGCTCGGCCTGGCCGGAGACGGCGTCGAAGGCGCGCGGCTGGGCGAGCATGCGGCGGGACTCGTGCAGCTTGGCCCGGAGCACCTCCACCTGGTAGGCGAGGTCCTCGGCATGCTCGACTGCCTTGTCCCGCTCCTTTCGAGTCCGACCCATCTCGGCCTCGAACTGGGAGAGGTGATCGTCAACCTCGTAGCGGTCGTTGCCCCGCACTCCGCGGTCCCATCCATCTCCTGGTCGCGTCCTCGACCCGGCCGGTCCAGGGCACCCGTTGTCCGGGTACTGGTCCGACTGGCTCCTTGCATCCGCAGCCGGTGGACGGCCCGCCGGTCAATCCGGGGCCGCCCGCCGCGGTCGTCGGAGCCCTGGGCGTGGAAGCGCGGTGATGCCGCGTTCCCCCGTCCGGGTGGACTCCTGGGCGAACTCTTGCCTTGTGGAGAATGGTGACAGATCAGTGTTGCGACTGTTCAGCCGTGCCCGCGTTGTGGACTCCCCTGCGACGGGCCGGCCACCGCTGGGCGGACGGGCCTGTCATCGGCCGTGCCCGTCGCCTCCGTCCCCCGGAGCCTTCGCGCACCTGGGCATTGTAGTGGGAGCGCACCGCGGGGGAATGGCCGCGTGGTGGTTTTCCGGCTGTCGGACGAGGTTACTGACGGGTCATGACCGGCGATTCGGGGGTGCCGCCCGGTCGTGGGCGGCACCTGGCGGGGGTCAGTGGGCGTCGTGGACGCCCGGTTCGGCGGAGGTGACCAGCTCGGTCAGGACGCCGCCGCAGTCCTTGGGGTGCAGGAAGGTGATCCGCGAACCCATCGAGCCGATCCGGGGCTCGTCGTAGAGGACCCGCACGCCCTTGGCCCGGACGGCCTCGGCGTCGCCGTCCACGTCGGCGGTGCCGAAGGCGATGTGGTGCACGCCCTCGCCGTTCTTCTCCAGCCACTTGGCGACGGTCGAGTCGGGCCGGGTGGGCTCCAGCAGCTGGAGGTAGGAGGCGCCGCCGTCGCCGGTGTCGTTGATCTTGAGCATGGCCTCGCGGACGCCCTGCTCCTCGTTGACCTCGGTGTGGAACACCTCGAAGCCGTAGGTGGCGCGGTAGAACTCGACCGTCTTGTCGAGGTCGCGGCAGGCGATGCCGATGTGGTCGATACGGGTCAGCACGGCGACCTCCGGGGGCGGGTTGGGTACCTCGGGAACCAGGTGGCACCAGTGCAGCGCATCGCCGCTGACCGGCGCCAGCGCCGGACGTGCGAGTCTGCTCACACGCCGGGGGTCCACCCGGGCCGCACACCGGGGGCTCACCCGGGGCGGACGCCGGGGTTCACCCGGGCCGCGTTGACACGGTGTTGACTGGAAGGTGCCAGTGCGCTCGATCACACCGTCGCTCCGGTGACGGGCGGGTAACGGGTCAGTACATTGAGCGCATCCTCACCTGGCCACGACGTGCGAAGGGGCTCGTCCCATGACCAACACCACCTCTGTGATCGTTGCCGGTGCGCGGACCCCGATGGGTCGCCTGCTCGGTTCCCTCAAGGGCTTCTCCGGTGCCGACCTCGGCGGCTTCGCGATCAAGGCCGCGCTGGAGCGGGCCGGCATCACGGGTGAGCAGGTCCAGTACGTGATCATGGGCCAGGTGCTGCAGGCCGGCGCCGGCCAGATCCCGGCCCGCCAGGCCGCCGTCCGGGCCGGCATCCCGATGAGCGTCCCGGCGCTCACCATCAACAAGGTCTGCCTCTCCGGCCTGGACGCCATCGCGCTGGCCGACCAGCTGATCCGGGCCGGCGAGTTCGACGTCGTGGTGGCCGGCGGCCAGGAGTCGATGACCAACGCCCCGCACCTGCTGCCGAAGTCCCGCGAGGGCTACAAGTACGGCGCGATCGGGATGCTCGACTCGATGGCCCACGACGGCCTCACCGACGCCTACGAGAACATCCCGATGGGCGAGTCGACCGAGAAGCACAACACCCGGCTGGGCATCGCCCGCGAGGTGCAGGACGAGATCGCCGCGGCCTCCCACCAGCGGGCCGCCAAGGCGCAGGCCGACGGCGTCTTCGACGCCGAGATCACCCCGGTCGCGATCCCGCAGCGCAAGGGCGAGCCGGTGCTGTTCGGCCAGGACGAGGGCATCCGCGCGGACACCACCGTCGAGGGCCTGGCCAAGCTGCGTCCGGCGTTCGCCAAGGACGGCACGATCACGGCCGGCACCTCCTCGCAGATCTCCGACGGCGCCGCCGCGGTGGTCGTGATGAGCAAGGCCAAGGCCGAGGAGCTGGGTCTGACCTGGATCGCCGAGATCGGCGCGCACGGCAACGTGGCGGGCCCGGACAACTCGCTGCAGTCGCAGCCGTCCAACGCGATCAAGCACGCGCTGGCCAAGGAGGGCCTGGAGGTCTCCGACCTCGACCTGATCGAGATCAACGAGGCGTTCGCGGCCGTCGCCCACCAGTCGACCAAGGACCTGGGCGTCTCCTCGGACATCGTCAACGTCAACGGCGGCGCGATCGCGCTCGGCCACCCGATCGGGATGTCCGGCGCCCGCGTGGTGCTGCACCTGGCGCTGGAGCTCCAGCGGCGCGGCGGCGGGGTCGGCGCGGCCGCGCTGTGCGGCGGCGGCGGCCAGGGCGACGCCCTGATCGTGCGCGTCCCCAAGGACGCCAGCCCGAAGGCCTGATCAGCTGACATGCCTTCGGGGCTGCGGACCGCCACGAGCGGCGCCGCAGCCCCGAAGGCATCCGCGCGAGGAGCTCCCGATGATCGATGTCGCCACGCTGGTCGAACAGGCCCGGGCGGGCCGGCCGCGGGCGGTCGCCCGGCTGATCACGCTGGTCGAGAACGCCGCCCCGCAACTGCGCGAGGCGATGGCCGCGCTCGCGCCGTACACCGGTCAGGCCTACACGGTGGGCCTGACCGGCTCGCCCGGGGTCGGCAAGTCCACCTCCACCTCGGCGCTGGTCTCCGCCTACCGGCGGCTCGGCAAGCGGGTCGGGGTGCTGGCCGTCGATCCGTCCTCGCCGTTCTCCGGCGGGGCGCTGCTCGGCGACCGGGTCCGGATGCAGGACCACGCCACCGACCCCGAGGTGTTCATCCGCTCGATGGCCACCCGCGGCCACCTCGGCGGGCTGTCCTGGACGGCGCCGCAGGCCCTGCGGGTGCTGGACGCGGCCGGCTGCGACGTGATCCTGGTCGAGACCGTCGGGGTGGGCCAGTCCGAGGTGGAGATCGCCGCCCAGGCCGACACCACCGTGGTGCTGCTCGCCCCCGGCATGGGCGACGGCATCCAGGCCGCCAAGGCCGGGATCCTGGAGATCGGCGACGTCTTCGTGGTCAACAAGGCCGACCGGGACGGCGCCGACGCCACCGCGCGCGAGCTCAACCACATGCTCGGCCTCGGCGAGGCCCGCGGGGCGGGGGACTGGCGCCCGCCGATCGTCAAGACCGTCGCCGCCCGCGGCGAGGGCGTCGACGAGCTGGTCGAGGCGCTGGAGAAGCACCGCGCATGGCTGGAGGAGCACGGCGAACTGGCGGCGCGCCGCCGCCGTCGGGCCTCCGACGAGATCGAGGCGATCGCGTTGGCCGAACTGCGCACCCGGATCGGCGACCTGCGCGGGGACCGCCACCTGGCCGGCCTGGCCGAGCGGGTGGTGGCGGGCGAACTGGACCCGTACGGCGCGGCCGACGAACTCGTGGCCGGCCTCACCCGGGGCTGAGGACGGCGCGGGGCCGGCCCCCGGTGGGGGGTCGGCCCCGGTGTGCTGGGGGGCGGCGCGTCAGGCGCGGCCGCGCAGGCCGCGGAGGTGTTCGGCGACCGGGGCGAGGGCCTCGTACATGGCGTCGAGCTGCTCCTGGGTGAAGCGGTCGATGAAGTGGGCCCGGACGCTGCGCACGTGGTCGGGGGCGACCCGCTGCATGGTCTCCCAGCCGTGCTCGGTGAGGTGGGCGTAGAGGCCGCGGCGGTCGCCGGGACACTCCTGGCGCAGCACCAGGCCGGCGTTCTCCATCCGGGTGATCTGGTGCGAGAGCCGGCTCTTGGACTGGAGGGTGGCGGTGGCGAGGTCGGTCATCCGCATCCGGCGGTCGGGGGCCTCGGAGAGCACCACCAGGATCTCGTAGTCGTTGATCGCCAGGTTGTGCGGCTGGAGTTCACGGCTGAGCTGGTACTCCAGCAGCTTGGCGACCTCCAGATGGGCGCGCCACATCCGCTGCTCCCTGGCGGTCAGCCAGGGAGTCTCCTCCTCGGGCTGCGACGGAGGGGTGTCCGCAGTGTTGATCGTGTGCGTATCCATGGGCTCAGCATACCCTATTTAGTTCAATCTTGTACAAGTTTACAGGCCGAAACGTCGCCCCAGATCGCCCAGATTACCGAGACCCGGCACGTTGAGGTTGCCCCCGCCGTGGCCCGACGCCGCCGGCTGCGACGGCACCCCGCCCACCGGCACGCCCGCCTCGGCGTCCACCTGGCCCACCGACCGCTCGGCCATCAGTTTCTCGCTGGACTGCAGCAGCACCTGGCCGGCGCCGATGAACTCGAACTGGTGCTCCTCGCCGGAGGCCCCGCCCAGCCCGGTCAGCCGCCGGATGCCGCCGATCAGCCCGTGCATGTAGTCGTGGTCGTAGTGGTGGCACGGCGCCGGGCAGTCCGCCCAGCCCACCAGCGCCTGCGGGTCCACCCGGATCGGCGGCTCGACGAAGTGCACCGGCCCGTTGGAGGCGGCGACGAACTTCCCGGTGCCGATCAGGGTCAGGAAGCCCGGGATGATCGACTGCTTGAGCCGCAGCGACGGGTCGAAGGCCAGCAGGTTGCCCGAGCGGACGGTCAGGTTGCCGTCGTCCAGGTCGTAGGAGTTGAGGTCGAAGGCCCGGTCGGCCAGCAGCAGCTTGCCGCGGCCCTGGGCGACCACCCAGTCCGCCGCGTGCATCGGCGAGTTGAAGTGCTGGCCGATCACCCGGTCCAGCATGCCGGCGCCGACGCCCTTGAAGGTGATGTCGCCGTAGTAGGCGACCATCTTGCCCTTCTGCAGGAAGTACGAGCCGTTCAGGTCGACCGAGAAGGCGTACGGGTTGACGTTGTCGTTCACCGGCAGGCTGTACGCGTCGTGCACCACCGGGCCGGAGCCGCCGTGCGCGCTCGGCAGCGGGGCCTGCTGGCCGCCGAACTGCTCCTGGGCGTAGGCCTGTTGGGGCTGCTGCGGGGGAGGCGGCGGCGGGTACCCGCCCTGCTGGGGGTAGCCCTGCGCGGGCGGCGGCGCGTAGCCCGGCGGGGGAGGGGCGGCGAAGCCGGGCTGGGTCGGCTGGTCGTACGGCGACTGCCCGTACGGCGGCTGCGGCGGGTAGGACATCAGAGCTTCTCCTCGCTCGCCTGGACGTACACCGCGCCCTGTCCGGACAGCTCCAGCTGGAAGGCCTCGCCGGAGCCGCGGCCGATCATGTCGCGCCAGCCCAGCGCCGTGGACAGCTTGTTCTGCACCTGGCCGCGGTGCGCCACGTACGCCTGCGGGTCGACGTGCACCGGTTGGCCCGGGACGATCGGCAGCTCGAAGACGCCGCCGTGCGCCATCACCGCGACCGAGCCCTTGCCGTCCAGCTGGGTGGTGAACAGGCCCTGGCCGGTGACCTGGCCGCGGACCATGCCCATCACCCCGCCCTGCGAGCCCATGAACATGGTGGACTGGCGCAGCGTGCCCTCGAAGGCCAGCAGCCGGTCCGCCTCGACGTACAGGGTGTCGCCGGCCAGGTCGATCACGTGCACGTGGTGGCCGCCGTGGCCGAACATCACCCGGCCCTGGCCCTCGACGGTCATCAGCGGGGTGTCCTCGTTGGCCACCCGGCGGCCGATCATCGACATCACGCCGCCCTGCCCGCCGGTGATGTTCGGCGTGAAGCGGACGTCCCCGGTGTACGCGAGCATCGCGCCGCGCTGGCTGAACAGCCGCTGCCCGGGCAGCACCACGGCCTCGACCATCTTGCCGTTGATCTTCGTGAAGCCCATCAGACGTCGCCCCCGATGGTGACCTTCTCCGACGGCTGCACGTACACCAGGCCCTCTCCGGTGAACTCCACCTGGACGGCCTCGCCGCCGCCCTCGCCGATCACCGTGGTCCAGCCCGCGCCCGACTTCAGGCTGCGGTGCAGGCTGCCGGTGTGCGCCACGTAGGCGCCCGGGTCCACCCGCAGCGGCTGGCCCTGGCCGACCCGCAGGATGATCGCGGGCCCGTTCGAGGTGACGGCGGCCCAGCCGTGGCCCTCCACCTTGGTGGTGAAGAGGCCGTTGCCGGAGGACATGCCGTTGAGTCCGGTGAAGGTGGTGCCGGTGCGCAGCGAGCCCTCCGTGCAGAGCAGGTTGTCCGCCTCGACGAACAGCGTCTCGCCGTTCAGCCGGACCAGGTTGATCTCGGTGGCCTTGTCGGCGAAGTAGCAGGTGCCCTGGCCCTTCACCTCCATGACGGTCATCTGCTCGCCGGTGAGCCGGCGGGCGACCATGCCGCGCAGGCCGTCCCCGCCGCCGGTCAGCTTCTTGAAGCTCATCTGGCCGGTGTAGGCGACCATCGAGCCGTGTCTGGCCTTGACGGCCTCGCCGGCCAACTCGACCGCGAGTACCCGGGATCCCTGAAGTCTGAACTGTGCCACGGCCGCAATCTAGCGGGCGCGGCCGGTGCGGGGGGAGGGGCGGGGGCGGAACTGGTACCGGTCTGCGACAAACGCGCCGGTCACGCCCGCGCGTGCGCCCCCCGAGCGGCGTGCGGGACGGCGCCGGCCGCCTCCTCGACCTCCAGCAGCGAGGCCGAGTGGCGCTCTGCCTCGAAGGCCACCACGCCGCCGCGCAGCCCGAACAGCCGCTTGGACAGCATGATCCAGAGCACCGCGGCGATGTTCAGCACCAGCGTGCCGATCTTCACGGCGCTGACGTGCTCGCTCAGCTCGTAGCCCTCCAGCGGCAGGAAGGCGGCGGTGGCCACGACGGTGAGGTACTCGGCCCAGCGCCTGCCCAGCCAGAGGCCGACCGCCTCGACGATCTCGATCAGCGCGTAGGCCAGCAGCGCGCCCGCGACGATCAGCAGGGTGCTCTTCCTGTAGTCGAAGGTCTTGCGGATGGTGTCGACGATCGGGGAGTGTTCGAGGTCCCAGTGGAAGTGGTCGGTGACCGGCCGGAAGACCGACAGGTTCTCGTCGAAGACCCGGTGCACGGCGTCCTGGCTGTTGGAGAACTTCCAGACGGCCCAGGCCACGATGATGATCAGCAGGCCGCGCAGCACCCGCTCGACGGCGAGGAAGCGCAGGATGAAGAGGTCCCGCAGCGCCTTGCCGCGCGGCACCAGCGGGGCGTCCTGCGCCGGGCCGGAGCCGTGCGGGGCGCCGAGCGCGAAGTCGCCGCAGCGCAGGCAGCGCCAGGCGTCGCCGAGGGCGGTGGCGGCGTGCAGCCGGGCGGCCAGCTCGGGCTCGGTCGGCGCGTAGGTGGTGTGGCCGCGCTTGGCGCAGGTCCTTCGGTCCCAGTCCCGCTTGAACATGTGGTCGCTACCCCCGGTCGTCCGATGTCTACGGCGCCCGGTGCGTCGGGCGCGGGCAGCAGGATAGGGGCAGCGGGTGACGGGCCGGCGCGACGAGCCGGGTTCTGGCGCACAGCTGTGACACGGACACGACGGCCGTGGCGCCGGGGCGGGACACGGTGGTTGTGACGTCGGGCACGGTGACCACCCCGGCCGGGGCTTCGGACAGGTGCTCGGTGATAATGGCCGGAAGGCTTGTGAGTCGCTTCACAAGCAGGTACGCCTCCGACCCCCGTATTGAGGTACCCATCGTGAACAGCAGCGCCGTCCACCGCCTGCGCCTGGTCTCCGGCCCCGAAGGGGTCTCGTTCATCCTGCTGCTGATCTGCTCCGTGCTGAAGCGGACCACGTCCTTCGACGGCGTCCCGGTGATGGGCATGGTCCACGGGATCCTGTTCATCCTGTACGTCGTCTTCTGGATCCAGGCCTGGCAGGCGCAGAAGTGGGACGCCAAGCGCGGCGTGCTGCTGTTCGTCCTCTCGGTGCTGCCCACCGGCGGCTTCTTCGCCGAGCGGATGCTCGCCAAGGAGGAGCGCGGCGAGCTGAAGCCGGCCACCGCGTAGGGACGCGCCCCCGCCACGCGACGGTCGACAGGCTGCCGCGGCCTCCTCTCCCAAAGGGCCGCGGCAGCCTGTCGCCGTTTCTTACCGGGGGTGGCTGGGGGGTGCTGGGGCGCGCACTAGTTGACGTTGACGCCGCTCCACGCGGCCGCCACGGTCTTGTACTCGGTGCTGGTGGCGCCGTACAGGTCGGTCGCGGCCTTCAGGGTCGCCGTGCGGGCGGCCTTGTAGTTGGTGGTGGAGGTCATGTAGACGGTCAGCGCGCGGTACCAGATCGCGGCCGCCTTGGTCCGGCCGATGCCGGTGACCGTCGAGCCGTTGGAGGTCGGGCTGTTGTAGCTGACCCCGTTGACCACCTTGGCGCCGCTGCCCTCGGACAGCAGGTAGAAGAAGTGGTTGGCGATGCCCGAGGAGTAGTGGACGTCGAGGTTGCCGACGCCCGAGTACCAGGAGTCCGCGGAGCTGCCGTCCTTGGAGGGCTTGTCCATGTAGCGCAGCGGCTTGCCGTTGCCGAAGATGTTGAGCTTCTCGCCGATCAGGTAGTCCGGCGGGTCCGCGGGCAGGTTGGCCGACCACTCGACCATGGTGCCGAAGATGTCGGAGGTGGCCTCGTTGAGGCCGCCGGACTCGCCGGAGTAGTTGAGGTTCGCCGTGGCGGAGGTGACGCCGTGGGTCATCTCGTGGCCGGAGACGTCGATCGCGGTCAGCGGGTTGGTGTTGCCGGAGCCGTCCCCGTACGTCATGCAGAAGCAGGAGTCGTCCCAGAACGCGTTGACGTAGTTGGAGCCGTAGTGGACGCGGCTGGCGGCGCCGACGCCGTTGTTCTTGATGCCGTTGCGGCCGAAGGTGTTCTTGTAGTAGTCCCAGGTGGCCGCGGCGCCGTACTGGGCGTCCACGGCGGCGGACTCGCGGTTGGAGGCCAGGCCGTTGCCCCAGGAGTTGCTGGTCTTGGCGAACAGCGTGCCGTTGCCCGAGGTGGCGCCCTTGAGGTCGGTGGTGGACTGGCCGCCGCGGGTGGCGTCCTTCAGCGAGTAGGTCGAGCCGCTCTGGGTGGTGGTCAGCGTGACGGTGCCGACGTTGACGCCCTTGCCGGTGCCGGAGGCGGTCTGCACCTGCTCGCGGGTGGACAGCACCTCGCCGGTGGCGGCGTCGGTGACGACCTGCTGGCTGCTCGGGGTGCCGTCGGCCCGCTCGCCGCGGACCACCGTGCGGTGGGCCAGCCGCGGCGCGCCGTCGGCCGCCCACACCACCAGCTCGGCCGCGCCCGCGCCGTCGACCCGGCTGAGCGCCGCCTCGTCCTCGTCGGCGGCCGTCCCGACGGTCGCCCGCACCGCGGCGGTGGCCCGCTCGGCCGCCTGCCCGGCGGCGAGGCCCGGGGCCAGGCTCGGCAGCGACAGGCTGCCGTCGAAGGCCCGGTCGACCGAGTCCACCGAGCCGTCGGCGCGCTGGTGGACGACCAGGTCGCCGCCGAGCACCGGCAGGCCGGCGTAGGTCCGCTCGTAGCGCAGGTGGCGTTCGCCGTTGGCGTCCGCGACGACGTCCTTGACCACCAGCCGCTCCTGGCCGCCGAGGGCCAGGGCCTGGGCGACCGGGCTGCTCTGCCCGGCGGCCACCGCGAGCAGCGCGGCGCGCTGCTGCTCCGGCGACGGGGCGGCGGCCTGGGCGGCGGGGACGATGGCGATCTGGATCACGCCGGCGAGCAGGGCGGTGGCGGAGAGTATGGCGCCGGCTGTCAGCTTTCGCTTCACGTGCGGGGGTTCCTTCCACGAAACCGCGTGTGCGCGCGGTTGCGCCGCGTACCGGGGCGCCGGGGTTGGCGCCGTGGGGCGGTAGGGCGCGGACGTGCTGCTCCCGTGCGGTACCTGACGATCCGTCGACGGGTGGGGGTGACGGGCGTCGGACGGGGCTTGGGCAGAAGCATGACAATCGATGGCAGGAAATGACAGACCACGGACAGGGATTGGCCGGGATCCGCCAGTGTCGGTGCGGATGGTTCGGCTGCCGCCCAGTGCCCGCTACGGGCGGTTCGTCCGGCTGGCGGGACTTCGCCACCCCGGGAGCGGAGCGGAGCGGTCGGGCACGCGCGGGGGAGGGCGGGCGTGCAGGGGCGGGCGTGCGAGGGGGTGTGCGGACGCCCGGGGCCGCCCTCCACGGGGGCCCCGGACGTCCTGTCACCGTGCGCCGTGCGTCAGTTGACGTTGACGCCGCTCCACGCGGCCGCGACCGCCTTGTACTCGGCGCTGGTGGCGCCGTACAGGTCGGAGGCGGCCTTCAGGGTGCCGGTGCGGGCACTCGCGTAGTTGGTGGTGGAGGTGAAGTAGACGGTCAGCGCGCGGTACCAGATCTGCGCGGCCTTGTCCCGGCCGATGCCGGTGACGGCCGAGCCGTTGGAGGTCGGGCTGTTGTAGCTGAAGCCGTTGATGCTCTTCGCGCCGCTGCCCTCGGACAGCAGGTAGAAGAAGTGGTTGGCGATGCCCGAGGAGTAGTGGACGTCGAGGTTGCCGACGCCCGAGTACCAGGAGTCCGCCGAGGCGCCGTCCTTGCTGGGCTTGTCCATGTAGCGCAGCGGGGTGCCGTCGCCGTTCAGGTTGATCAACTCGCCGATCCAGTAGTTCGGCGGGTTGGAGGGCAGGTTGGCGTAGAACTCGACCATCGTGCCGAAGATGTCGGAGGTGGCCTCGTTGAGGCCGCCGGACTCGCCGGAGTAGTTGAGGTTCGCCGTGGCGGAGGTGACGCCGTGGCTCATCTCGTGGCCGGCCACGTCGATCTCGGTGAGCGGGTGGGTGTTGCCGCTGCCGTCGCCGTAGGACATGCAGAAGCAGGCGTCGCTCCAGAACGCGTTCACGTAGTTGGAGCCGTAGTGCACCCGGCTGGTCGCGCCGACACCGTTGTTCTTGATGCCGTTGCGGCCGAAGGTGTTCTTGTAGAAGTCCCAGGTGGCCGCGGCGCCGTACTGGGCGTCCACGGCGGCGGACTCGCTGTTGGAGGCCAGGCCGTTGCCGAAGGCGTTGGTCGAGTTGGCGACCAGCGTGCCGGTGCCGGAGGTCTTGTTCTTCAGGTTGACGGTCGACTGGCCGCCGCGCGTGGCGTCCTTCAGCTGGTACGAGGTGCCGCTCTGGGTGGTGGTCAGCGGGACGTTGCCGACGAAGACGCCCTTGCCGGTGCCGGAGGCGGTCTGCACCTGCTCGTGGGTGGACAGCACCTGGCCGGTGGCGGCGTCGGTGACCAGCAGCTGGCTGCTGGGGGTGCCGTCGGCGCGCACGCCCTCGACGGTGGTCCGGTACGCCAGGCGCGGGTTGCCGTCGCTCGCCCAGACCACCAGCTCGGCCTTGCCGGTCTGGTGCACGGCCGCCAGCGGGGACTCGTCCTTGTCCGCGGCGACGCCGACGGTGGCCTGGACGGCGCCGGTGGCCTGCGCGGCGGCCTTGTCGGCCGGGATCTGCGGGGCCAGGCTCGGCAGGCTCAGCTGCGCGGAGACCGCCTTGTCGACCGACTCCACCGCGCCGCGGGCGCTCTGGTGGACG
Source organism: Kitasatospora sp. NPDC088779 (assembly GCF_040685395.1). NCBI lineage: Bacteria > Bacillati > Actinomycetota > Actinomycetes > Kitasatosporales > Streptomycetaceae > Kitasatospora > Kitasatospora sp. NPDC088779. Next base: position 187,640 of record NZ_JBFBHW010000010.1, read on the forward strand.
ACCAGGTCGCCGCCGAGCACCGGCAGGCCGGCGTAGGTGCGCTCGAAGCGCAGGTGCCGGGTGCCGTCCTGGTCCACCACGGCATCCTTCGCCACCAGCTGCTCCTGGCCGCCGAGGGCGAGGGCCTTCGCCAGCGGGCCGGACTGGCCGCCCGCCAGGGCGAGCGCCGCCGCGTGCTGCTCGGCGGCCTGCGCCTGCGCCGCGGGGATCGGGCTGGCCTGGGCGGCGGTGCTCACCTGGACGACGCCGGTGAGCAGGGCGGTGGCGGAGAGTACGGCGACTGCTGCGAGCTTTCGCTTCACGGACGAGTCCTTCCGGGTAACCGCGTGTGGGCGGTCGCGCCGCGTCCCGGGGGCCGGGGTCGGCACCTGAGGGGCGGGACGGGCGCTGACGTGCGGACCCCGTGCGGTCGAGCGGCGCGCCACCGGTGGGTGGGGGTGGTGGCTACCGGACGGGGTTGGCGGAAAGCATGACAATCGAGCAAATCAAATGACAGGTCTTGCTCATGAATTGGCCAAGTCCCGCCAGCCAGAGGGATTGTGAACGGGCGGACAAAGGGTGCGAATCACCCGGCCTTTCAGCGGGTTACCATCCGAACCGAGGCCTGATAGTGCGGCTGCGGACCGATCGGCCGTCAACTCCGCCGCGCCCCGGTCCCGTTGCCCCGCATTCACACCGGTGCAATGTCCTGGTATGGACCTGGCCGCCCTTTTGGCGGGTTCCCGCCACGCGTCGCGCTTGTCCACCATCAGGACGGCTGGTAGCGCCCGCCCCCTCCGCCGGTACGGTAAGGAGGTGCCCAAGCCCCTAGCCCTCGACTTCGACCCGATCGCCCGCGCCGACGAGCTCTGGACCCGCCGCTGGGGCGGGGTCCCCTCGATGGCGGCGATCACCTCGATCATGCGAGCCCACCAGATCCTGCTCTCCCGGGTAGACGCGGTGCTCAAGCCGTACGGGCTGACCTTCGCCCGGTACGAGGCGCTGGTGCTGCTGACCTTCAGCCGGACCGGCGAGCTCTCGCTGTCCAAGATCGGCGAGCGGCTCATGGTCCACCCGACCAGCGTCACCAACACCGTCGACCGGCTGGAGCGGGCGGGCCTGGTCGCCCGCCGCCCCAACCCGCTGGACGGCCGCGGCGTGCTCGCCGCGATCACCGGCCGCGGCCGCGAGACGGTCGAGGAGGCCACCCGGGAACTCATGGCGATGGAGTTCGGGCTGGAGGAGTACGACACCGAGCAGTGTCGGCAGGTGTTCGAACTGCTCAGGCCGCTGCGGATCGCCGCCGGCGACTTCACCGACGACCGCGGCGAGGGGGCTGCGCGGGAGCGGCCGTGAGGACGGTTACCCTCGTGGGAGCGGTGCGCGGATCCGGGCGTACCGGTCGATCCCTGCCGAACGAGGCGATGAAGAGTATGAAGGCGACCCCCCTGCTGGGCTGGTACCGGGCCCTGGCCATTGCGACCGGTGTGGCCCTGCTGGTGTTCTGCGGCTTCATGGTCGCGAAGTACGGCTTCGACGCGGCCGAGGACCTGACCACGTACGTCGCGATGCTGCACGGCTACCTGTACATCGGGTACTTCGTGGTGACCTTCCTGCTCGGGCAGAAGCTGAAGTGGCCGCTCGGCCGGATGATCCTGACCCTGGCCGCCGGCTGCATCCCGTTCGCGTCCTTCGTCTTCGAGCGCAAGGTGGTCCGCGAGGCCGCCGAGCGGCTCTCGACCGGCACGGACGCCCGCCAGCCCGCCGGCGTCTGATCCGACGCCCCGGCGAGTGCCCCTTCCCCCGCGGGGGAAGGGGCACTCGCGTGTTTCCGGGCCCCGGGAGGGCGGCCCGCGGCGTTTCGACCCGGGCATCCATCGACAGCTGCTAGGACGTCCGAGTAAATTAGTAGGACGTCCTAATAGCTGTGCCGCCCCGGTGCCGTGGCGGCCGTACGGAGCGGAGTTCGGGGTCATGGACGCCGAGGAGATCGAGCGCGGACGGCAGCGCTGGCAGCAGCGGTACGACAGCGCCCGCAAGCGGGACGCGGACTTCACCACCCTGTCCGGCGACGAGGTCGAGCCGGCGTACGGTCCCGCCCCCGGGCAGGCCGTCGAGGGCTTCGAGCGGATCGGCTGGCCGGGCGAGTACCCCTTCACCCGCGGGCTGCACCCCACCGGCTACCGGGGCCGCACCTGGACCATCCGCCAGTTCGCCGGCTTCGGCAACGCGCAGCAGACCAACGAGCGCTACCGGATGATCCTGGAGGCGGGCGGCGGGGGCCTCTCGGTCGCCTTCGACATGCCCACCCTGATGGGCTACGACTCCGACGACGCCAAGTCGCTCGGTGAGGTGGGCCACTGCGGCGTCGCCATCGACTCGGCCGCCGACATGGAGGTGCTGTTCAACGGCATCCCGCTCGGCGAGGTCACCACCTCGATGACGATCAGCGGCCCGGCCGTCCCGATCTTCTGCATGTACCTGGTCGCCGCCGAGCGCCAGGGCGTCGACCCGGCGGTGCTCAACGGCACCCTGCAGACGGACATCTTCAAGGAGTACATCGCCCAGAAGGAGTGGCTCTTCGCCCCCGAGCCGCACCTGCGGCTGATCGGCGACCTGATGGCGTACTGCGCCCAGGGCATTCCCGCGTACAAGCCGCTGTCCGTCTCCGGCTACCACATCCGCGAGGCCGGGGCGACGGCCGCGCAGGAGCTCGCGTACACCCTCGCCGACGGCTTCGCCTACGTCGAGCTGGGCCTGTCCCGGGGCCTGGACGTGGACGTCTTCGCGCCCGGCCTGTCCTTCTTCTTCGACGCGCACCTGGACTTCTTCGAGGAGATCGCCAAGTTCCGCGCCGCGCGCCGGATCTGGGCCCGCTGGATGCGCGACCGCTTCGGCGCCAAGACCGACAAGGCGCAGTGGCTGCGCTTCCACACCCAGACCGCTGGCGTCTCGCTGACCGCGCAGCAGCCGTACAACAACGTGGTCCGCACCGCCGTGGAGGCGCTGTCCGCGGTGCTCGGCGGCACCAACTCGCTGCACACCAACGCCCTGGACGAGACCCTGGCGCTGCCGTCCGAGCAGGCCGCCGAGATCGCCCTGCGCACCCAGCAGGTGCTGATGGAGGAGACCGGCGTCGCCAACGTGGCCGACCCGCTGGGCGGTTCCTGGTACGTCGAGGCGCTCACCGACCGGATCGAGCAGCAGGCCGAGGCGATCTTCCAGCAGATCTTGAACAAGAGCCGTCTCGACAAGGGCCGCGAGGACCACGGGATCGGCCCGATCACCTCCGGCATCCTGCGCGGGATCGAGGAGGGCTGGTTCACCGGCGAGATCGCCGAGGCGGCCTTCCAGTACCAGCAGTCGGTGGAGAAGGGGGACAAGCGCGTGGTCGGCGTCAACTGCCACCCGCGCAGCGTCACCCCCGAACTGGAGATCCTGCGGGTCAGCCACGAGGTCGAACGCGAGCAGGTGCGGGTGCTGCGCGAGCGCAAGGAGGCCCGGGACGAGGCGGCGGTGCGGGCCGGGCTGGACGCCATGCTGGCGGCCGCGCGCTCGGGCGAGTCGATGATCCCGCCGATGCTGGACGCGGTGCGCGCCGAGGCGACCCTGGGCGAGATCTGCAACGCGCTGCGCGAGGAGTGGGGGACGTACCGGGAGAACGCGTCCTTCTAGGACGTGCCGGTGGGCCGCCCCCTACGGAGCTTCTCCGTGCGGGGCGGCTTCGCCGTGCGTTCGGCCGGACAGGGCCTAGTCGGCCAGCAGGCTGGGGAAGGGGCCGAGCAGCAGGTTGGTGAAGCGGCGGGTCCAGTCGGCGGTGATCGGCTCGCCGCTGACCAGGACGCGGTGCTCGACCGTCCCGGCGATGGTGTCGAAGATGATGTCGATCTCCTCGTCGGCCGTCCGCGGGTCGGCGTCCGGGGCGAGTTCGCCGCGCGCCTGGGCGGCCGCCCGGCCCTGCCGGACCAGGCGCTTCTGCGGGTCGACGATGGCCTCCCGGATGCGGCGGTGCAGGTGCGGGTCACGGGTGCCCTCGGCGAACAGCGCGAGCAGCGCGGCCTGGGTCTCGGGGCGGGCCAGCAGGTCGGCGAACTGGGCGACCACCGCCTCGATGTCGGCCCGCAGGCTGCCGAGGTCGGGCATCACCAGGTCGTCGAAGAGGCTGGCGACGGCGTCCACCACGAGTTCGTTCTTGGACGGCCAGCGGCGGTAGAGGGTGGTCTTGGCGACCTTGGCGCGGGTCGCGACGTGGCCCATGGTCAGCCCGCCCCAGCCGAGTTCGGCGAGGGCCTCGCGGGTGGCGTCGAGGATGGCGCGGTCGGCGGCGGCACTGCGCGGGCGCCCCTTGGCCCTGGTCGTGGCACCCGCCGAGGGGGCGGGGCCGTCCGCGGTCTCCGGGCCCGTGACGTCCGGGTTCGCGGGGGGCTGGGGGGCCGGCAACCGGGCCTCCTTGCGCTCTACTGGTGAGTAACATGGGTGGGGCTGGTAACGGTAGCGGCTGTTCGCCCGTTCGGGCAGCCGGGCCGCCCCGGAAAGTGGGGCAGGTCACGTCGCGGAACCGCCGATGGGGCTTGCGGCCGGGACCCCGGCTCCAGTTACGCTACGACTCGTAGCGAAAGCAGTGACAACCAGGCGCCGCACCCGTGGGACGGGGCGGCGCGGGCGCGGGTGGGGATCCGCGCCGAACGGTTCAGGCTACCGGGGGAGGGCCACCGCGCCCGGGAATCCGCGCCGCGCGGCCCGTGCGGGGCGACTTTCCCGAGGTTGGTTGCCCGCAGGCGGCGCGGACGGGGGAGGATGGTGCCATGCAGCCACGGAATTCGCGTCTCAACAGCTCCGCCCTGCGCGGTGCGGTCGACCTCGCCGCAGTGAAGGCAGCCGGCGAGGCTGCCCAGAAGGCCGAGCAGGCCCGGGTCGAGCGGGCCCGCCAGGCGGCCGCCGACGAAGCGGCCGGGGTCGCCCCCGCGCAGTCCGCCTACGCGCTCGTCATCGACGTCACCGAGGACACCTTCGAGGCCGAGGTCGTCCAGCGCTCCACCGAAGTGCCGGTCGTCATCGACTTCTGGGCCGAGTGGTGCGGCCCCTGCAAGCAGCTCAGCCCGATCCTGGAGGGCCTGGCCGAGGAGTACGCCGGCCGGTTCGTGCTCGCCAAGATCGACGTGGACGCCAACCCGCTGATCTCCCAGCAGTTCGGCATCCAGGGCATCCCGGCCGTGATGGCCGTGGTGGCCGGCCAGTTGGTACCGCTGTTCCAGGGCGCCGAGAGCGCGGCCAACGTCCGCAAGGTGCTGGACCAGCTGATCCTGGTCGCCGAGCAGCGCTTCGGCGTGGTCGGCGGCGCCGGGGCCCCGGGCGAGGCGTCGGACGCCGCCCCGCAGCGGCCGGAGGACCCGGCCCTGGCCGCCGCGCACGACGCGCTGGACAGCGGCGACCTGGGCGGCGCCGTCCAGGCCTACCGGAACGTGCTGGCCGACCAGCCGGGCAACACCGAGGCCAGGCTGGGCCTCGCCCAGGCCGAACTGCTGCAGCGGATCGAGAGCGTGGACCCGCAGGCCGTCCGCGCCGCGGCCGCGGCCGACCCGAAGGACGTCGAGGCCCAGCTGCGGGCGGCCGACCTGGACCTGGTGGGCGGTCACGTCGAGGACGCCTTCGGCCGGCTGGTGGACACCGTCGGCCGGACCGCCGGTGAGGACCGGGACGCCGCCCGGCTGCGCCTGCTGGAGCTGTTCGAGGTGATCGGCCCGGACGACCCGCGGGTCACCGCGGCCCGCACCGCGCTGGCGCGCGTGCTGTTCTGACGCCGCCTCCGGTTCGGGCCCGGTCGGTCCCGGGCGGGTCCTGGCACGGCGGATGACCTGCGGTGTCGCCGGGTGATTTGGCGACAATCCGGTCAACCGGACAGAGGTTTACCAAATCTTGACAACACCCGTGGACAGTCACACCTGGTGACTGTCCACGGGTGTTTCGTTCGTGTTTCCGGCGGATTTCTTCGTCACGTTTCCTTCAAGACGTCACACACGGTGCATGTCGCGTCGATTTCATGATCAACGCTGTCGGGTGTTGCATTACCCGTCAGTAAGGAACCTCTTGTGCTTCGCCCGGGATTCGAGCACGATCGGCGACGCCCGGTCCCTGACTCCACACCCTCCGATCCGGTCGGCCACGTGGAGCACGGGATCCCCACCGGGTGATCCGTCGGCCCCGGTCGGCGGTAGGGAGGGCAGGGGGGTATCCGCGGTCCCACGGCGGTTCCTGTCCTTCGACCGGCCGCGCGGCCCTGCGCGGTCGCTGGTTGTCGCTCGGGGGTGATCGCCGATGTCGTCGGTCCTGCCCGCCGCCCCGCAAGGGCGGCCGGTGGAGGGACGGGAGTGCCGCTGTGTGCCGGCCGCTCCCGCGTCCGACGACGCCCAAGGCGCTCTCCGCTACCGAGGACGTAGCTCTCTCCCATCCCAGTCCCCCACCGGCGCGGGCGCGCCGCCGGGGAGCCGGAGATGTACGTCCTAGAAGGAGGACTCGCATGTCCCAGACCTACGGCAAGACCCGCTGGAAGCGCTTCGCCCTGGTGATGGTGCCGAGCATCGCGGCCACCGCGATGGTCGGCGCCGCCATGGCCAACAACGCGCTGGCGGCTTCGTTCAGCGTCTCCGGCCAGAGCTTCAAGGTCACCACGCCGGAGCTGCACGGCAAGAACTTCGCCCAGTTCGGCTCGATCGACGCCGAGGTGAACGGCACTCCGCACCCGGTCGCGGTCTCGGCCTTCGACGAGGCGACCATCAAGGGCCTCTGCCAGTCGGTGGTGACCGACCCCAACGTCATCCCCGGCCTGCCGTGGAAGCTGCCCAAGATCGTCCTTCGCCTGGAGGCGGGCAACAGCGACGACGTCAAGAAGCAGGTCTACGCCAAGAACCTGCTGATCGACCTCGACCAGCTGAACGCGGACGCCGAGTTCACCAACATCAACATCGGCCAGGACGCCTCGACCCTCAAGGGCGAGGCCACCCAGGGCTGGAAGTCCAAGCTCGGCGGCCTGCCGTCCGGCGCGACCGGCTTCGCCCAGGCCGCCGACAAGGCCGACCTGTACAACGTGCAGCAGACCGCCTGGGCCACCTCGGCCGGCACCTTCAAGCTCCCCGGCCTGAAGCTCGCGCTGCACACCGACGGCACCGGCGAGTGCTACTAGGCCGTTGACGGGCGGCGGACCGGGCCCGGTCCGCCGCCCCGACGGCACCTGTGGGACCGGTGGTGGCGCGTGCGCCGTCGCCGGATCCCGTGTCTCGTCCATCCCTCGTTCACACCATCGAGGAGCTGCACCGTGTCCAGCGCCCTTGCCTCATTCCGGCCCGCCGAGCACGAGAACCCCGTCCAGTGGCTGCGCCGGGTGTTCCGTACCTTCCGTCGGACGCGGCCGTACTACGGCGGCCTGCTGGCCATGATCGCCGGCGTCCCGATCATGTACTTCCCGTACGCCAAGCTCTCGTTGGGCGGCATGACGGTGGCCATGGCCACCACGGCGGGCGCCGGATCGCTGATCATCGGCGTGCTGCTGATCGTGCTCGGGCTGACCGCGTGGTTCCAGCCGACCGTGCGGGTCTTCGCGGGAGTCGCCACCACGCTGCTGACGCTGGTCTCGATCCCGGTCTCCAACCTGGCCGGGTTCGGCCTGGCGCTGCTGCCGGGGCTGATCGGCGGCGGCCTGATGGCGTCCTGGGCGCCGCTGCCGGAGCCGAAGGCGGCCAAGACCGCCGTCGCCGCGAGCGTCGCCGCCGAGGCCCCTGCTGCTGAGGCCCCCGCACTTGGGACACCGGCCTCCGAGGCCGCCGTCGGCGAGAGCGCGGTCGTCGTCGAGAACGTCGCCACCGAGCCCGCGGCGGCCGGAGCGCCCACCGCGAAGCTGCCCGCACAGGCCGCGTCGAACGAGCAGGCCGCCGCCGTGGACCCGAAGGAGGCGCGGTGAGCGCGTCGGAGGACCAACCGCAGCGCGCCGGTCGACACGCGGCGCCGCGCACGCCCGTCCGGGTCCGGCTGAGAGGCCGCGCGCTGGCGATGGCCGCGGTGCCGACGGCGCTGCTGATGGCCGCCGCGTACACCCCCAACCCGGCCGTCGCCGAGTCCACGGCGGGCAAGCCCTGCGGGACCGCGCCCGCCACCGTGCCGGACGTCGCACCGCTGGAGACGCCCGTCCCCAAGAGCGAGCTGCCCGAGCCGCCGCCCGGTCCGTCCACGGCGCCCCCCACCGTGCCCTCGACGGCGCCCTCGACGGGGCCGAGCGCGATCCCCACCCAGACGCCGACCACCGCGCCCGCCCAGCAGCCCTCCGCGCCGGCCGGTACGCCGAGCGCCGGCGCGACGCCGACCGATGCCCCGACCGGCGCGGCCACCACCCCGGCGACCACGCCGCCGGTCGCCCGCTCCGCCGCCCCCGGCGGTTCGGACACGGCCCACCGGGCCGGGCTGATCGACGACGTCCTGGGCGGCGTCAACCACCTGCTGGACCCGGGTGGTTCACCGAGCCCGACGCCGAGCGCCAAGTCGACCGGCACCCCCGCTCCGGCCACCACCCAGGCCCCCGCGCCGGCCGTCCCGGCCCCGCGCGCCGGGACGCCGGCCCAGCCGCAGGCCCCGACGACCGGGGCCCCGGCCGACGCGCAGCCCGGCACCCCGCCGCCGCCCGCCGCCGGCAGCGGCGAGCAGGCCCCGGCGGGCGACCAGGCCTCGCCCGCCGCGACGGCCTCCGCCGCCGGTGGCCCGGCCGGCGGCACGACGGGGAAGCCGAGCGGCAAGGCGAGCCCGAGTACGGCCCCCGCCACCCCGTCCGGGGCCGCCGGCGACACCCCGGCGTCCTCGCCGAGCGCGAACCCCAACTGCGCGGTGGACACCAGCGGCCTGACCGCCGGCGCGCCCGCCACCGGGGACGTCGTCCCGCAGCAGAACTGGACGCTGGCGACCAGCCGGCTGGCGCTGCACGGCGCGGCCTTCCACGGCGTCTACGACGTGCGGACCCCGACCGGCACCAAGCGGGTGCTGAAGTTCGTGGTGGACAGCGTCGACATCGACAACCTCGACATGTCGACGTTGCAGGGCAACGGCAAGACCTTCCACGTGAAGGGCGCCCCCGGCTCGACCTCGACCATGCGCAAGGGCCCGGTCACGATGTACGTGGAGCGACTGTCCGGCCACCTCTCCAAGGTGCTCGGCCTGCCGATCCCGATCGACCTGGGCGAGATCACCCTCACCCCGGACACCCTGCCGCGCTGGCTGTACGACCTGATCGGCTCGATCCCGATCCCGCTGGACCTGGAGCTGACCGGGGTCACCGCCAAGCAGGCCGGCCAGTTCGGCGGCACGCTGACCATTCCCGGCATGCGCCTGTTCAACGACGACGCGCCCTACAGCGACAAGTAGGCGACCGGTAGCCGCGCCACGGCGGCGGCGACGTCGCGAGAACGCCCGTGGGGCGGCCCTCCACCGGAGGACCGCCCCGCGGGCGTCGGAACCACGGGGTGTTACTCGCCCCGGGTGCCCAGGTGGTGCACCTGGACCATGTTGGTGTTGCCGGGGATGCCGGGGGGCGAGCCGGCGGTGACGATGACGGTCGCGCCCTCGGCGAGCTGGCCCATGCTGAGCAGCTCGCGGTCGACCTGGGCGACCATCGCGTCGGTGGACCCGACCTGCTCGGTGACGTGCGCCTCGACGCCCCAGCTCAGCGAGAGCTGGTTGCGGGTGGCGACGTCCGGGGTGAACGCGATCACCGGGATCGGCGAACGGTAGCGGGACAGGCGGCGGGCGGTGTCACCGGACTTGGTGAACGCGACCAGCGCCTGGCCGTTCAGGAAGTCGCCCAGCTCGCACGCGGCGCGGGCGATCGAGCCGCCCTGGGTGCGCGGCTTGCGACCCGGGTTGAGCGGCTGGAGGCCCTGGGAAAGCAGCTCCTCCTCGGCCCTCTCGGCGATCCGGCTCATGGTGCGGACGGTCTCGATCGGGTACTTGCCGACGCTCGACTCGGCGGACAGCATGACCGCGTCGGTGCCGTCCAGGATGGCGTTGGCGACGTCGGAGACCTCGGCGCGGGTGGGGCGCGAGGCGTGGATCATCGACTCCATCATCTGGGTGGCGACGATGACGGGCTTGGCGTTGCGGCGGGCCAGCGTGATCAGCTGCTTCTGGACCAGCGGCACCCGCTCCAGCGGGTACTCGACGGCCAGGTCGCCGCGGGCGACCATGATGGCGTCGAAGGCGAGGACGATCTCCTCCATGGCCTCGACGGCCTGCGGCTTCTCGATCTTGGCGATGACCGGCACGCGGATGCCGACCTCGTCCATGACCTCGTGGACGTCCTTGACGTCGTCCGCGTTGCGGACGAAGGACAGGGCGACCATGTCGACGCCCAGGCGCAGCGAGAAGCGCAGGTCGTCCTTGTCCTTCTCGGACAGGGCGGGCACGTTCACGGCCGCGCCGGGCAGGTTGATGCCCTTGTTGTTCGAGAGCACGCCGCCCTCGATCACCACGGTCTTCACCCGCGGGCCGTCGACGCTGACGACCTCCAGGGCGATGACGCCGTCGTTGATCAGGATCGGGTCGCCGGGCTTGACGTCGCCGGGCAGGCCCTTGTAGGTGGTGCCGCAGATGTGCTGGTCACCGGGGACGTCCTCGGTGGTGATGGTGAACTCGTCGCCGTTGTCGACGGTCACCGGGCCGTTGGCGAAGGTCGCCAGACGGATCTTGGGACCCTGGAGGTCGGCCAGGACGCCGATGGCCTTGCCGGTGTCCTCCGAGACCTGGCGGACCTTGCGGTACCGCTCCTCGTGGTCCGCGTGGTTGCCGTGGCTCATGTTCAGTCGGGCGACGTTCATGCCCGCCTCGACGATGGCCTTCAGCTGTTCGTAGGAGTCCGTCGCCGGACCCAGGGTGCAGACAATTTTCGCTCGGCGCATATGGATCAGTCTATCCGTTCGTGTTATAGGTGCATTCGGCACGAATCGTGAGGAATCGCCAACGAAGGATCCCGAGGGGCGAGACGGCGTCCGGTCAGTCCCCGGACCGCCGGTGGACCAGGGCGAAGGCCTGTCGGGCGATCTCCAGTTCCTCGTCGGTGGGCACCACGGCGACCGCCACCCGGGCGTACGCGGGCGAGATGATCCGGGCCTCGCCGGAGCGCACCGAGTTCAGCTCGGGGTCGACCGCGATGCCCAGTTCGTCCAGCCCGGCGGTGGCCGCCGCGCGCACCGGCGCCGCGTTCTCCCCGACGCCCGCGGTGAACGCGATCGCGTCCACCCGGCCGAGCACGGCGTAGTAGCCGCCGATGTACTTGCGCAGCCGGTGGATGTACGCGTCGAAGGCGAGCTTCGCGTCGGCGTCCCCGGCCCCGGCCCGGCGCATGATCTCGCGCATGTCGTTGTCGCCGCACAGGCCGCGCAGACCGCTGCGGCGGTTGAGCAGGTCGTCGATCTCGTCGATCGACAGCCCGCCCACCCGGTGCAGGTGGAACACCACACCGGCGTCGATGTCGCCCGAGCGGGTGCCCATGACCAGGCCCTCCAGCGGGGTCAGGCCCATCGAGGTGTCCAGGCAGCGACCGCCGGCGACCGCCGAGGCGGAGGCGCCGTTGCCCAGGTGCAGCACGATCACGTTCACCTCGGCCGGGTCCTTGCCGAGCAGCCGGGCGGTGGCCCGCGAGACGTACTGGTGCGAGGTGCCGTGGAAGCCGTAGCGGCGCACCCGGTGCTCGTCGGCCACGGCCTTGTCGATCGCGTACCGGGCCGAGAACTCGGGCATCGAGGCGTGGAAGGCGGTGTCGAAGACGGCCACCTGGGGGAGGTCCGGGCGCAGCGCGCGGGCCACCTCGATGCCGGTGATGTTGGCCGGGTTGTGCAGCGGCGCGACCGGGATCAGCCGGCGGATCTCCTTGAGCACGTCGTCGGTGACCACGGTCGGCTCGGTGAACCGCTTGCCGCCGTGCACCACCCGGTGGCCGATCGCGGCCAGCTCGGGGGAGTCCAGCCCGAGGCCGTCGGCGGCCAGCTCCTCGGCGACGGCCTTCAGGGCGGCGGAGTGGTCCGGGAAGAGCTGCGGCAGCTCGCGCGGCCCGCCCGAGTGCGGGGTGTGCACCAGCCGCCCGCCGGGCTCGCCGATCCGCTCCACCAGGCCGGAGGCCAGCCGGGCACCGTCCAGCATGTCGATCAGCTGGTACTTCACCGACGAGGAGCCGGCGTTCAGGACGAGAACGCGCGTTCCTTCGCTCATGCCTTCGGCTCCTTCTCGTCCTGGGCCTGGATGGCGGTGATCGCGACGGTGTTGACGATGTCCTGGACCAGCGCGCCGCGCGAGAGGTCGTTGACGGGCTTGCGCAGGCCCTGGAGGACGGGGCCGACCGCCACCGCGCCCGCCGAGCGCTGGACCGCCTTGTAGGTGTTGTTGCCGGTGTTGAGGTCCGGGAAGATCAGCACGGTCGCCCGGCCCGCCACCGCGGAGCCCGGCAGCTTGGTGGCCGCGACGTGGGCGTCCACCGCCGCGTCGTACTGGATCGGGCCCTCGACCAGGATGTCCGGCCGCAGCTCGCGGACCAGCTCGGTGGCCTTGCGGACCTTGTCGACGTCCGCGCCGGACCCGGAGGTGCCGGTCGAGTACGAGAGCATCGCGACCCGCGGCTCCACCCCGAACTGGGCGGCGGTGGCGGCGGACTGGATCGCGATGTCGGCCAGCTGCTGGGCGTCCGGGTCGGGGTTGACCGCGCAGTCGCCGTACACCAGCACCTTGTCGGCCAGGCACATGAAGAAGACGCTCGACACGATGGCCGCGCCCGGCGAGGTCTTGATCACCTCGAAGGCGGGCCGGATGGTCGCGGCGGTGGAGTGCACCGCGCCGGAGACCATGCCGTCGGCGATGCCCTCCTGGACCATCAGGGTGCCGAAGTACGAGACGTCGGTGACCACGTCCAGCGCCAGCTCGACGGTCATCCCCTTGTGGGCGCGCAGCCGGGCGTACAGCTCGGCGAACTGGCGGCGCAGCGGGCTGGTGGTCGGGTCGACGATCCGGACCTGGGCGCGGTCGGTGCCCGACTGCTCCTGCGGGAGGTCGATGCCGAGGCTCGCGGCCTTGCGGCGCACCGCGTCGGCCTCGCCGAGCAGGGTGAGGTCGCAGATGTTGCGGCGCAGCAGGATCTCGGCCGCGCGCAGCACCCGTTCCTCGGTGCCCTCCGGCAGGACGACGTGCCGCCGGCTCGCCCGGGCCCGCTCCAGCAGCTCGTGCTCGAACATCATCGGGGTGACGCGCTCGGACCGGCCGACCTCGATCAGGTTGGTCAACTCGGCCGTGTCGACGTGCAGTTCGAACAGCCCGAGGGCGATCTCGGCCTTCCGCGGACTGGCCGCGGTGAGCTTGCCCTCCAGGTGGGTGAGGGCCGCGGCGGTCGGCCAGCTGCCCTCCGGGACGACCGCGACCGGGGTGCCGGGGGCGAGTCGGGCGGCCAGCGCCATCACGTTCGGGCCGGGGTGCTGGCCGAGCGTCAGCAGCACGCCGGCGATCGGCGGGGCGCCGGCGGCGTGCGCGGCCAGCGAGCCGATCACCAGGTCGGCGCGGTCCCCGGGGGTGACGACCAGGGCGCCCTCGGTCAGGGCGTCCAGGAAGGTGGGCAGCATGGCGCCGCCGAAGACGAAGCCGCGGACGTCCCGGGCCAGGCCGGCGGCGTCCCCGAGCAGGACCTCGGCGCCGGTCGTCTCGACCAGCTGGGCGACGGTCGGCGCGGCCAGCGCCGGCTCCTCCGGGATGACGTAGGCGGGGATCGGCAGCTTCTCGGTGAGCTTGCGCTGGATCCGCTGCTTGGCGCCCGGGGCGACCCGGTTGGCGATCATCGCCAGGGTCTCGCAGCCCAGGTCGGTGAACGCCCGGTGGGCGTTGCGGACCTCGGCGATGACGGCCTCCGGGTCCTCGGCGTGCCCGCCGACGACCGGCAGCACGGCGGCGCCGAACTCGTTGGCCAGCCGGGCGTTGAAGGCCAGCTCGTCCGGGATGTTGGTGTCGGCGAAGTCGGTGCCGAGCACCAGCACCGCCTGGCAGCGCCGCTCCAGCGCGCGGAAGCGGTCGACCAGGGCGGAGACCAGCTCGTCCTGCCCCCGGGCGGCCTGCAGCGCGGCGGCCTCCTCGTAGCTGAGCCCGTACAGCTCGGAACTCGGCAGGTCGATCCGGTACCGGCCGCGCAGCAGCTCCACCACGTGGTCCGAGCCCGGCTCGGACCCGGCCCGGTGGCCGGCAGACGCCCCCGCGTGCGCGTGCACCAGCGGCCGGAACACCCCGACCCGGTCCACCTGGCGGGTGAGCAGTTCCATGACCCCGAGTTCGACCGCCTGCCGGCCGTCCCCCCGGTCGATACCGGTCACGTACACGCTGCGCGCCACGTGGGTGTCTCCGTCCCGTCGTCTCGGAATATGGCCATATCGACCATACCTTCGCACCACGAACGGGCGTCCGCGAGCAGAGCGGCCGAGTCGGGGCAAGGGCTGAACGTCCTGGGCGTGGGGTTTGCGCCGCCGCCCGCCCTTGATGTACCTACATGACGTAGTTACATTGGAGGGCATGGAGACCATGGGACTGCGTGAGCTGAACCAGAACCCGTCCAAGGCGGTCGCGCGGGTCCGGGCCGGCGCGACGATCGTCGTCACCGACCGCGGGCGGCCCGTGCTGAGACTCGTGCCGGAGGAACCCCCGGCGACGGTCCTCGAACGCATGGTCGCGGCCGGCGAGGTCACCCCGCCCGCCGAGGAGGGCATGCCCGAGCTGGCCCTCGACCTGTTGCCGGAGATCGGCAGCCTCTCGGACCTCCTGGTGGAGGACCGCGAACGGGAGCGGAACCGTTGATCTACCTCGACTCCTGCGCGCTGCTGAAGTTCATCAAGCCGGAGCCGGAGACGGCCGCAGTGCGGGCGTGGCGGCAGGCGCTGCCCGCCGGGACCGAGCTGATCACCAGCGCGCTGGCCCGGCTGGAGATCACCCGCACCCTGCTCCGCGCGGGCCTGGCCCACCAGCAGGTCCCCTACTACGTGGACCAGGCGCTCCGGGGCAGCCACCAGGTCGACCTCAGCAGCGCGGTGCTCGCCCGGGCGCTCTCCTACCGCACTCCGCGCCTCGGCTCGCTGGACGCGTTGCACCTGGCCAGCGCGGACCCGTTCCGCACGGAGCTGACCGAGTTCATCACCTACGACCGCGAGCTGGGCAGGGCCGCGGAGGACCTCGGCTTCCCGGTGTCGGCGCCGAGCTGAGCGCCTGCCCGGCCGGGCAGGCGCTCAGACACTCTGGTGCTCAGGCCCTCAGCGGGCCGGGCGGAGCCAGAGGGTGGCGAGCGGGGGGAGGACCAGTTCGGCGGAGCGGGGCTGGTCGTGCCAGGGGGTCGGTTCGGCCTTGACCGGGTGGGAGTTGCCGATGCCGCCGCCGCCGTAGGCCTCGGCGTCGGTGTTGAGCAGTTCCTCCCACAGCTGGTCGCGGCCGTCCAGGTCGGGCAGACCGACCCGGTGGCCGTGCCGGACGACGGGGGAGAAGTTGCAGACCGCGACCAGCGGCGAGCCGTCGGCCCCGTACCGGACGAAGGAGAGCAGGTTGTCCTCGGCGGCGCCGCCGTCGAGCCAGCGGAAGCCGTCCGGGGTGGTGTCCCGCTCCCAGAGGGCGGGGGTGTCCAGGTAGTGCCGGTTGAGGTCGCGGACCAGCCGGCGGACGCCGCGGTGGTCCTGGTGGGCGGGCCACTGCTCGTCGAGCACCCACCACTGCGGGCCCTGCTCGTGGTCCCATTCAGCTCCCTGGGCGAACTCCTGTCCCATGAAGAGCAGTTGCTTGCCCGGGTGGGACCACATGAAGCCCAGGTAGGCGCGGTGGTTGGCGCGCTGCTGCCACCAGTCGCCGGGCATCTTGGAGACCAGCGCCTGCTTGCCGTGCACCACCTCGTCGTGCGAGATCGGCAGGACGTAGTTCTCCGAGTAGGCGTACACCATCGAGAAGGTGATCTCGTTGTGGTGGAACTTGCGGTGCACCGGCTCCTTGGACATGTAGACCAGCGAGTCGTGCATCCAGCCCATGTTCCACTTGAGCCCGAAGCCGAGGCCGCCGGCGTCGGTCGGGCGGGTGACGCCGTCCCAGGCGGTGGACTCCTCGGCGATGGTGACCACGCCGGGGCAGCGCCGGTAGACGGTGGCGTTCATCTCCTGGAGGAACGCGGCCGCGTCCGGGTTCTCCCGGCCGCCGTGCTGGTTGGGCGTCCAGGCGCCGCCCTCGCGGGAGTAGTCGAGGTAGAGCATCGAGGCGACGGCGTCCACCCGCAGGCCGTCGATGTGGAACTCCTCGCACCAGTAGACCGCGTTGGCGACGAGGAAGTTGCGCACCTCCGTGCGGCCGTAGTCGAACTCCAGGGTTCCCCAGTCGGGGTGCTCGGCGCGCAGCGGGTCGGCCGGCTCGTACAGCGGCTCGCCGTCGAAGCGGGCGAGCGCGAAGGCGTCCTTGGGGAAGTGGGCGGGCACCCAGTCGACGATCACGCCGATGCCGTGCCGGTGCAGGGTGTCGACCAGGTGGCGGAAGTCGTCGGGGCTGCCGAGCCGGGCGGTGGGGGCGTAGTAGCCGGACACCTGGTAGCCCCAGGAGCCGCCGAAGGGGTGCTCCATGACCGGCATGAACTCCACGTGGGTGAAGTTCAACTCCTTGAGGTAGCGCGGCAGTTCCTCGGCGATGGCGCGGTAGCTGGTGAGGTCGGGCCGCCAGGAGGCCAGGTGCAGCTCGTAGACGGACATCGGCGCCCGGTGGTGCGCGGCGCGGGCCCGGCGGGCCATCCAGTCGCCGTCCTGCCAGCGGTAGTCGGAGGAGGTGACCACCGAGGCGGTGGCGGGCGGGCACTGGGCGGCCCGGGCGAGCGGGTCGGCCTTGTCGAGCACCCAGCCCTGCCGGGTGTGGATCTCGTACTTGTACGCGGCGCCCTCGGCGAGGCCCGGGACGAAGAGCTCCCAGATGCCGGACGAGCCGAGCGAGCGCATCGGGTGCCCGGTGCCGTCCCAGTGGTTGAAGTCGCCGATCAGCCGGACGCCGACGGCGTTCGGCGCCCAGACCGCGAAGGCGGTGCCGGCGACGCCGTCAACGGTGCGCACGTGCGAGCCGAGGGCCTGCCACAGCTGCTCGTGCCGGCCTTCGGAGATCAGGTGCAGGTCGAGTTCGCCGAGGGTGGGCGGGGTGCGGTAGCCGTCGTGCTGGGCCAGCGGCTCGCCGCCGGGGTAGGTCACCAGCAGCCGGTAGTCCACGGTGTCGGCGCCGGCCACCAGCCCCGTGAACAACCCGCCCTGCTGATGGGTGAGTTCGGCCGGGCCCTGGGTGGTCTCGACGACCACCCGCTCGGCGAACGGGCGCAGCACCCGGATCGCGGTGCCGCCGTGCACCGGGTGCGCGCCGAGCAGGGCGTGCGGGTCGTGGTGCTGCCCGCCGACCAGCCGGTCCACCTCGGACGGCGGCAGCGGCGCCTCGGGCAGGCGCAGCGAGGCCGTGGGCGGGGCCGTGACCGGTGCGGACGCCGAGACCGGCGCGGACGCCGCGACTGGTACGGACTCCTCCGTCGGGGCGGGTTCGCCGGCTGGCACGGACTCCTCGGCCGGGACGGGCTCGGGCCGGGGCGAGTCCGGGCCGGCCAGGAAGGTGGCCGGGACGGGGCGGGTGGTGCGGCCGGGCGGGTCGAGCGGCGTCACGGCTGGGTCCTCCTGCGACGGGGGGTGGGCTAACTCCAGGGCGGCGGAACCGGGGGTGCGGGTGGGGCAGGGGGCGGGCAGGGCAGGGGGTGCGGGCGGGCCGGAGCGGTCAGACGGTGAGGGCGAGCCGGTTGATCGCGGCGAGCGGGATCGGCAGCCAGCTCGGCCGGTGCCGGGCCTCGTACACGACCTCGTACACCGCCTTGTCGATCTCCAGGGCCCGCATCAGCTCCGGTGAGGCCGCCGGGTCGGCGCCGCCGCCGGCGGTGTAGCCGGCGCAGAAGGCGGTGCGGTTGCGCTGGGCCCAGGCGGCGGCGAGGTGGGCGAGTTCCGGATCGACCGGGCCGCCGGCGAGCAGGTGGGCGGCCGCGTAGTCGAAGGAGCGGAGCATGGCGGCGACGTCGCGCAGCGCGGGCTGGGGTTCGCGGCGTTCGTTGACGGACTTGGCGGGTTCGCCCTCGAAGTCCAGCAGCACCCAGCCGTGCGGGGTGCGCATGGCCTGTCCGAGGTGCAGGTCGCCGTGGATGCGCTGGACGGGCAGGCCGTCGGGGTGGGCGTCGGCGAGTTGCTGGAAGGCGGTGCGCAGTGCGGCCCGGTAGCGCAGCAGGCCGGGGACGGCGGCGACGGCGCTGTCCAGCCGGTCGGCCATGGTGGTGGCGAGCCGGCTGGTCTGGGCGCGGTCGAGCCGGGCGACCGGCATCGAGCGGGCCAGGACCCGGTGGACTTCGGCGGTGGCCCGGCCGAGCCGGTGGGCCTCGATGGCGAAGTTGCCGGGGGAGGGGTCGCCCTTGAGCCGGCCGACCTGGTCGAGGGCGAGCTCCCAGCCGTCCTCGGCGTCCGGCAGGTAGCGCTGGAGCAGCCCGAGGGTGGCGGGTTCGGCGCGTTCCAGCCGGCTCTCGAACCAGGCGGCGACCCGGGGGATCCGGGTGGAGCCGGCCCGGGAGAGGGCGAGGGAGAGTTCGAGGTCGGGGTTGGTGCCGGGGTGGATGCGGCGGAACAGCTTGAGGATGTACGAGGTGCCGTAGATGACCGAGCTGTTGGACTGCTCGGCGGTGGAGGCGCGGCCTGGGAGGTTGGCGGGGAGCCCGGAGCCGGGGGTCCGGCGGAAGGACAGCGAGCCGAACCGGTCGCCGGTGGCGAGGTGTTCCAGCAGCCGCCCGGTGAGTTCGGGGTCGTGGACGGCGTCGTAGAGCGCCGCGCCGTCGTACGGGCCCTGGTTGAGCCGGCCGAGCACGGCGCTGGGCTCGATGTCCGCGGGCCCCTCCGAGCGGATGCCGAGCAGGAGTTGGTAGATGTCGCCGTGCGGGGCGCCGGCCGTGGTGGCGTGCTCGACCCGCAGCAGCAGGTGCAGCAGGGCGGGGTCGCCGACCTGGAGCGGGGTTCCGACCATCGGGGTGAGGCCGGTGATGGGCCGTCCCTTTCCGGCGTACCACCGCTGGGTGGGGAGCCACTCGGCGATCAGCGGCAGCGCGGCCTGGACGAGTTCGCTGACCCCCAGGGCGGTTCTCCGGGCCCCGGTGCTCCGCGCGCCCGCCGGCGCGGCGGTGTCGGCGGGGGCGTCCTGCTGCACATGGGCTTGAGAACGGGAGGTTTCGGACATGACTCCCTTTCCCCGGAAGCGGGCGGACTGCCCGACGGGTCTGGCCGGGTCCGTCAGTCTTCCGGATTTCGGCGGCGCGGCGGCGGCGGCACGCGAGCGGGGCTCAGGTGTCACGCCTTCGTGTGGGTGGCCGTTGGGCTGTTCTCCGTACGCGGCGGTGCAGAGAACTCCGGGGGCGCAGGGGTTCAACTCGCGCCCCCGGAGGGTCTGGTGGTGCTGTGGGGCAGGGTGTGGCGGATCGTTACTTCGAGCGCCTGGTCCCGCTCAGCCGCGGCGGCTGCCGGAGCTGGAACCAGTAGAAGCCGTGGCCGGCCAGCGTGAGCAGGTAGGGCCACTCGCCGATGGAGGGGAAGCGCACCCCGCCGATCAGCTCGACCGGGTACCGTCCGCCGTACTGCCGCAGATCCAGCTCGGTCGGCTGCGCGAACCGCGAGAAGTTGTTCACGCACATGACCAGGTCCCCCTCGTGTTCGCGCACGAAGGCCAGCACGGCGGGGTTGCTGGAGGGCAGTTCGGTGTACGTACCGAGGCCGAACGCCGGATTGAGCTTGCGGATCTCGATCATGCGACGCGTCCAGTGCAGCAGCGAACTCGAACTGCTCTGCTGTGCCTCGACGTTGGTCACCTGGTAGCCGTACACCGGGTCCATGATGGGCGGCAGACTGAGCCTGCCCGGGTCGGCGGAGGAGAAACCCGCGTTGCGGTCCGGGGTCCACTGCATCGGTGTGCGCACGCCGTCCCGGTCGCCCAGCCAGATGTTGTCGCCCATGCCGATCTCGTCCCCGTAGTAGAGGACCGGCGAGCCGGGCAGCGAGAACAGCAGGGCGGTGAACAGCTCGATCTGGTTGCGGTCGTTCTCCAGCAGCGGGGCGAGCCGGCGGCGGATGCCCACGTTGGCGCGCATCCGGGGGTCCTTGGCGTACTCCGCGTACATGTAGTCGCGCTCCTCGTCGGTGACCATCTCCAGGGTCAGCTCGTCGTGGTTGCGCAGGAAGATGCCCCACTGGCAGCCGCCGGGGATCTGCGGGGTCTTGCTGAGGATCTCCGACACCGGGTAGCGGGACTCCCGCCGCACGGCCATGAAGATCCGGGGCATCACCGGGAAGTGGAACGCCATGTGGCACTCGTCGCCGCCCGCGGTGAAGTCGCCGAAGTAGTCGACGACGTCCTCGGGCCACTGGTTGGCCTCGGCCAGCAGGACGGTGTCGGGGTAGTCGGCGTCGATCTCCTTGCGGACCCGCTGGAGGAACTCGTGGGTCTCCGGCAGGTTCTCGCAGTTGGTGCCCTCGCGGGCGAACAGGTACGGCACCGCGTCCAGCCGGAAGCCGTCGATGCCGAGGTCGAGCCAGAACCGCAGTCCGGCGATCATCTCCTGCTGGACGCGGGGGTTGTCGTAGTTGAGGTCCGGCTGGTGGGAGAAGAACCGGTGCCAGAAGTACTGCTTGCGGACCGGGTCGTAGGTCCAGTTGGAGGTCTCGGTGTCGACGAAGATGATCCGGGCGTCCGGGTACTGCTTGTCGTCGTCGGCCCACATGTAGAAGTCGCCGTACGGGCCGTCCGGGTCCGTCCGGGAGGCCTGGAACCACGGGTGCTGGTCGCTGGTGTGGTTCATGACGAAGTCGATGATCACGCGCATGCCGCGGGCGTGCGCGGCGTCGACGAACTCCATGAAGTCGGCGAGGTCGCCGAACTCCGGCAGCACCGACTTGTAGTCGGCCACGTCGTACCCGCCGTCGCGCAGCGGCGAGGCGAAGAACGGCGGGAGCCAGAGGCAGTCGACCCCGAGCCACTGCAGGTAGTCGAGTTTGGTGGTGAGCCCCTTCAGGTCCCCGACCCCGTCGCCGTTGCTGTCCTGGAAGGACCGCACCAGCACCTCGTAGAAGACCGCACGCTTGAACCACTCCGGGTCCAGGTTCTTCTTTGAGGTCTCCGGGAAGGTGTCGGGGACGGGCTCGTTCACAGTCACGCTGGGTTCCTCCGAACCGTGAGGAGGTGAGCCGGCTCGGCTGAGGGATCGAGCCGGACGTAGTTGTGCCGGCCCCAGGTGTAGACGGCGCCGGTGAGCTCGTCGTGCACCGCGTACGGGCCGTCGCCGTCGAGGGTGACGGTGGCCTCCTGGACGTGGTGCGGGTCGAGGTTGACCACGGTGACGACCTGGTCGGTGAGGCCCTCGGGGGTGGTCGCGGTCTTGGAGTAGGCGAGCACCTGGTCGTTGTCGGTGGGGTGGAAGCGCAGGTTGCGCAGCTGCTGGAGGGCGGGGTGGCGCCGGCGCAGCCGGTTCAGCACGGTGAGCAGCGGGGCGAGGGAGTCGGTGCGGGTCCAGTCGCGCGGGCGCAGCTCGTACTTCTCCGAGTGCAGGTACTCCTCGGAGCCGGGGTGGGCCGGCTCGTCCTCGTACAGCTCGAAGCCGGCGTAGACGCCGTAGCTGGGGGCGAGGGTGGCGGCGAGCACGGCGCGGATCGCGAACGCGGCGCGGCCGCCGTGCTGGAGGTAGCCGTGCAGGATGTCCGGGGTGTTGGCGAAGAAGTTGGGCCGCATGTAGGCGGCGGCGTCACCGGTGAGTTCGGTGAGGTACTCGGTGAGTTCCGGCTTGGTGGTGCGCCAGGTGAAGTACGTGTACGACTGGTGGAAACCGATCTTCCCCAGGGTGTGCATCATCGCGGGCCGGGTGAAGGCCTCCGCCAGGAACACGACGTCCGGGTCGGTGCGGGCGATGTCGGCGAGCACCTTCTCCCAGAACGCCACCGGTTTGGTGTGCGGGTTGTCGACCCGGAAGATCCGAACGCCGTGGGACATCCAGAACCGGAGGATCCGGATGGTTTCCTTGACGATTCCGTCCATGTCCTGGTCGAAGTTGATCGGATAGATGTCCTGGTACTTCTTCGGAGGGTTCTCGGCGTACGCGATGGTGCCGTCCGCGCGGTGGCTGAACCATTCCGGGTGCTTGTTCACCCACGGGTGGTCGGGGGAGCACTGGAGGGCGAAGTCCAGCGCCACCTCCAGGCGCAGGGCCTCGGCCTCGGCGACGAAGTGGTCGAAGTCCTCGATCGTGCCGAGGTCGGGGTGGACGGCGTCGTGGCCGCCCTCGGGGGAGCCGATCGCCCAGGGCGAGCCGACGTCGTGCGGACCGGCCGTCAGGGCGTTGTCCGGCCCCTTGCGGAAGGCTCGCCCGATCGGGTGCACCGGCGGCAGGTAGACCACGTCGAAGCCCATCGCGGCGACGGCCGGCAGCCGCTCGGCGGCGGTGCGCAGGGTGCCCGAACGCGGCGGCTCGACGCCGCTCGGATCCACCACCGCGCCCTCCGAGCGGGGGAAGAACTCGTACCAGGAGCCGTACAGCGCGCGCTCGCGGTCCACCTGGAGCGGCAGCGGGCGGGAGGCGCTGAGCAGTTCGCGCAGCGGGTACCGGGCCAGCAGGTCCAGCACCTCGGGGGCGAGCGCGGCGGCCAGCCGGGACAGCGGCGGCAGGCCGGGGTCGCGCAGCGCGTCGGCGGCCGCCAGCACGTGCGCGCGGCCCTCCTTCTTCGGCACGCCGACCGCGGCCTGCTCCAGCAGCCGGGCGCCGTCCTCCAGGACCAGCGCGGTGTCGATCCCGGCGGGCAGCTTCACGGCGGCGGTCCGGCGCCAGGTGGCGACCGGGTCGCTCCACGCCTCGACCAGGTACGACCAGCGGCCGGGCGCGGTCGGGGTGACGTGCGCGCCCCAGCGGTCGGTGCCCTCGGCCAGCTCGCGCATCGGCGTCCACGGGCCGCCGCGGCCGCGCGGGTCGCGCAGCACCACGTTGGCGTTGACGGCGTCGTGGCCCTCGCGGAACACGGTCGCGGTGACCAGGAAGGTCTCGCCGACGACGGCCTTGGCCGGGCGGCGGCCGGAGTCGACGAGGGGGCTGACGTCCAGGACGGGGATGCGGCCGATCACGGTGTCGCTCTCTGTCGTCTTGCGGGCGGCGGGCTTGCGGGCGGAGGCCTTGCGCGGCGCGGCGCCGGAGGCGCCCTCGGCGGTGGTCCCGGCGGTCCCGGCGGCGTCGGCGGGGGCCTTCGCGGTGGCGGCGGCGCGGCGCGTGGTGGTGGTGCGCCTGCGCGGTGCCGCGGTCCGGCCCTCCTCGGCCCCGGGTTGTCGGGCCGCTTCGGCCGGCTCGGTGCGGACCGCCCCGGCGGCCCGCGGTGCCGGCATCGCCGGATCCGTCCGAGTGTCAGAATCCATCCGTCCGGCGGATTCCGCGACCGCTGCGTCGTGGCTGTCGGCCACCGGTGTGGACTGGTCCCGCGTGTCGCCGTGCATGTCAAACTCCTGCCCGAGATCGGCGGCAGCTCCCGCGGGCCGGGGATGGGCCAGGGGAGTACCGGGAGGACTGCTGGGTGGGGAGGACGTGCGACCGGAAGCCTGCCCGCGCCGCCGTCCCCGGCAACCTGCCCGGCGCCCGCCGAGTCCTCGACGGGAGGCCCTGGAGCCGCGCGCGTCCCGGCGCGCGCCTCCAGGGGCACGCCCCTGGGCGACCCGGTCGACCCGTGAACGAGCAGGCCGAGTACGAGGACACGCGTCGGTGCGAGGTGAGCGCCGAATGGGCTAAGAAGAAGGGGAACGATCAACGCGAAAAGGATTCGGACGTGCTGCTTCAAGGCGGACGCCACCCGCCGCCGCACTCCCCGCAGCATCAACGACCTTGAGTCATCCTCGCACCGGGGACAAGACTTTTGCAGCGGTACGACAGTAGTTTCGGGCTTTGTCCTGAGCGGATGAGCCATCGGAAATGGACCTGTTCCGCAGTGTTCATGCATTGGTAGCGCAGGACCCCGGAAATGTGCGCCGCGCGCGCCCCCCGTGCAGACCAATGCGCCGAATGCGATCTCATCAATAGGCCGAACGGATGCCCAATAGCCCACTTGACGCACTGTCATGACGGACATCGCGGCTACGCTTCACGCCGTGAAGGCAATCCGCAGATTCACCGTCCGCACCGTCCTGCCCGAACAACTCCAGCCGCTGCACGAGCTGGCCCTCAACCTGCGCTGGTCCTGGCACCCCGAGACCAGGGACCTCTTCCGGTCCGTGGACCCGGAGGTCTGGGCCGCGACCGGCGAGGACCCGGTGCGGCTGCTCGGGGAGGTCCCGGCCGCCCGGCTCGCCGCCCTCGCCGCCGACCGGCGGTTCCTGCGCAGACTCGGCGACCTCGCCGACGACCTGCGCGAGTACCTCAGCGGCCCGCGCTGGTACCAGGCCCAGCAGGAGGCCGGCGCCACCCCGCTGCCCGCCGCCATCGCCTACTTCTCGCCCGAGTACGGCATCGCCGCCGCGCTGCCCCAGTACTCCGGCGGGCTCGGCATCCTGGCCGGCGACCACCTCAAGGCCGCCAGCGACCTCGGCGTCCCGATCATCGGCGTCGGCCTGTTCTACCGGCACGGCTACTTCCGGCAGTCCCTCAACCGGGACGGCTGGCAGCAGGAGCGCTACCCGCTGCTCGACCCGGACGAACTCGCGGTCAGCCTGCTCCGGGAGGACGACGGCACCCCCGGCCGGGTCGACCTCGCCCTGCCCGGCGGCCGCACCCTGGCCGCGCACATCTGGAAGGCCCAGGTCGGACGGGTCCCGCTGCTGCTCCTCGACTCCGACATCGAGGCCAACTCGCCCGCCGAGCGCGACGTCACCGACCGGCTCTACGGCGGCGGCAGCGAGCACCGGCTGCTCCAGGAGATGCTGCTCGGCATCGGCGGCGTCCGCGCCGTCCGCGCCTACTGCCGGCTCACCGGGCACCCCGCCCCCGAGGTGTTCCACACCAACGAGGGCCACGCGGGCTTCCTCGGCGTCGAACGGATCCGCGAGCTGGTCTCCACCGGCTCACCCGGCCCCGACAGCGTCGGCCTGGACTTCGCCGCCGCCCTGGAGTCCGTCCGGGCCGGCACCCTGTTCACCACCCACACACCCGTCCCGGCCGGCATCGACCGCTTCGACCGCGAGCTGGTCGCCCGCCACTTCAGCGGCGACGCCGCGCTGCCGGGCGTCCCGGTCGAGCCGGTGCTCGCGCTCGGCGCCGAGACCTGGCCCGGCGGGGACCCGAAGCTCTTCAACATGGCCGCCATGGGCCTGCGGCTCGCCCAGCGCGCCAACGGGGTCTCCACCCTGCACGGCGAGGTCAGCCGCTCCATGTTCAACGGCCTCTGGCCCGGCTTCGACGCCACCGAGGTGCCGATCACCTCCGTCACCAACGGCGTCCACGCCGCCACCTGGATCGACCCGGCGGTCGTGCGGCTCGGCGCCGCCGAGATCGGCGCCGACCGCGCCGAGGACGCCATGACCACCGGCGACGCCAAGCGCTGGACCGGCCTGGAGCGGATCGGCAACACCGAGATCTGGGACCTGCGCCGCAGCCTGCGCGCCCAACTGGTCGACGAGGCCCGCCGCCGACTGCGCGACTCCTGGCGCCAGCGCGGCGCCGGCGAGGCCGAACTCGGCTGGGTCTCCTCGGTGCTCGACCCCGACGTGCTCACCATCGGCTTCGCCCGCCGGGTGCCCTCGTACAAGCGGCTCACCCTGATGCTGCGCGACCCGGACCGGCTGCGCGCCCTGCTGCTGCACCCCGTCCGGCCGGTGCAGATCGTGGTCGCCGGCAAGGCCCACCCGGCCGACGACGGCGGCAAGCGGCTGATCCAGCAGATGGTCGCCTTCGCCGACGACCCGGCCGTCCGGCACCGGATCGTCTTCCTGCCGGACTACGACATGGCGATGGCCCGGCACCTCTACCCGGGCTGCGACGTCTGGCTGAACAACCCGCTGCGCCCGCTGGAGGCCTGCGGTACCTCCGGGATGAAGGCCGCGCTCAACGGCTGCCTCAACCTGTCCGTCCTGGACGGCTGGTGGGACGAGTGGTACGACGGCCAGAACGGCTGGGCGATCCCCACCGCCGACGAGACCGACGGCGTGCTCGACCCGGAGAGCAGCGAGGCCGAGCGCCGCGACGACATCGAGGCCGCCGCGCTGTACGACCTGATCGAGGACCAGGTCGCCGGCCGGTTCTACGACCGGGGCACGGACGGGCTGCCGCACCGCTGGATCGCCATGGTCCGGCACACCCTGGTCACCCTCGGCCCCAAGGTGCTGGCCGGGCGGATGGTCCGCGAGTACGTCGAACGGCTGTACACCCCGGCGGCGCTGGCCCAGCGGGAGCTGGCGGCGGCGGAGCACCACGGCGCCCTGGAGCTGGCGGCCTGGAAGGCGAAGGTCCGGGAGGCCTGGCCGGCCGTCCGGGTCGAGCACGTCGAGGCGGACTGTCCGGACGAGGCGCAGGAGCTGGGCAGCTCGCTGGCGCTGCGGGTGCAGGTCACGCTCGGGGCGCTGGAGCCGGGCGACGTCGAGGTGCAGGCGGTGTCCGGCCGGGTGGACGAGACGGACGGCATCTCGGACGGCTGCGTGCTCGCCCTCAAGCCGGTCGGCGGGTCCGACCTGGACGGCCGGACCCGCTACGAGGGCTCGCTGGAGCTGTGCCGGACCGGCCCGTTCGGCTACACCGTCCGGGTGCTGCCGGCCCACCCCCGGCTGGCCTCCCCGGCGGAGCTGGGGCTGGTGGCCCTGCCCGCCGAGTCGTCGGGGATGGACGCGGGGGTGCTGCGCTGAGGCCCTGCCGGGGGGAGCGCCGGCCCTAGACCAGGCTGTCCCGCCAGGCCTGGTGGAGGGCGGCGAAGCGGCCGGATCCGTCGATCAGCTCCTGCGGGGAGCCGTCCTCGACGATCCGGCCCTGGTCCATCACCAGGACGCGGTCGGCGATCTCCACGGTGGAGAGCCGGTGCGCGATGATCACCGCCGTCCGGCCGGCCAGCACCGTGCGCATGGCCCGCTGGACGGCCTGCTCGCCGGGGACGTCCAGCGAGCTGGTCGCCTCGTCGAGGATCAGCACCGCCGGGTCGGCGAGCAGGGCGCGGGCGAAGGCGACCAACTGGCGCTGCCCGGCGGAGATCCGGCCGCCGCGCTTGCGCACGTCGGTGTCGAAGCCGTCCGGGAGCGCCGCGATGAACTCGTACGCGCCGATGTCCCGGGCGGCCTGCTCGACCTCCTCGCGGCCGGCGCCGGGGCGGCCGATCGCGATGTTCTCGGCGACGGTGCCGGAGAACAGGAAGGACTCCTGGGTCACCATCACCACGCCGCGCCGCAGCTCGGGGGTGGCGAGGTCGCGCAGGTCCACGCCGTCCAGCCGGATCCGGCCGTCGGTCGGGTCGTAGAAGCGGGCCAGCAGCTTGGCGACCGTCGACTTGCCGGCGCCGGTCGCGCCGACCACCGCCACCGTCTGCCCGGCCGGGATCACCAGGTCGAACGGCGGCAGCACCTGCTTGCCGGTGCGGTAGGCGAAACGGGTCTCCTCGAAGCGGACCTCGCGCCCCTTGCCGGCGGCCTGCGGCAGTTCGGCGGGCGCGGCCGGTTCGGCGACGGTCGGCTCGTGGGCGAGCAGGCCGGCGATCTTCTCCAGCGCGGCGGCGGCCGACTGGTAGCTGTTCAGGAACATCGCCAGCTGGTCGATCGGGTCGTAGAGCCGGCGCAGGTAGAGCACGAAGGCGGTGAGCACGCCCAGCTCGACCGTGCCGTCGGCGACCAGGTAGGCGCCGAGCAGCACCACGCCGGTGGTCCACAGGTTGGCGGTGACGCGGGAGAGGCCGACGTAGCGGGCGATCTCCAGCAGGCCGTCCGCCGTCGCGGTGGCGGACTGCCGGTTGACCACGGCGAAGGCCTCGTCGTTGGCCTTCTCGCGGCGGAAGGCCTGCACCGGGCGGATGCCGTTCATGGTCTCGGTGAAACGGACGATCAGTGAGGCGGCCGAGGTGCGGGAGCGGCGGTAGACCCGGCGCGAGCGGCTGCGGAAGGACCGGGCGATCAGCGCCAGCGGCAGGATCGACGCCAGCGAGACCAGGCCGAGCCGCCAGTCCAGCACCAGCAGCAGCACCGAGATGTAGCAGACCGACAGGAGGACGGTCAGCAGCTCCTGGAGGCCCTCGGAGAGCAGCTCGCGCAGCGCGTCCACGTCGCTGGTGGCGCGGGAGATGATCCGGCCCGAGGTGTAGCGCTCGTGGAAGTCCAGGCTCAGCCGCTGGGCGTGCCGGAAGATCCGGCCGCGCAGCTCCAGCAGGATGTCCTGGTTGACCCGGGCGCTGATCTTGATGAACGCCCACTGCAGCAGCAGGCTGAGCAGCGCGCAGCCCAGGTAGGCGCAGACCACCGCGATCAGCGGGCCGCTGTCGCTCTCGCGCAGTGCCGGGATGCCGCGGTCCATCGCGATGGCGACCAGCAGCGGGCCGGACTGCAGGGCCGCCTGCTGGATGAGGATCACCAGCATCGCGACGGCGATCCGGGCCCGGTGCGGGCCGAGCAGCGAGCGCAGCAGCGCCCGGGGCGCGCCGGGCGGGACGGGGATGTCCTCCTCGTCGGCCGGGGGCGGCGGCAGCTGTTCCTCGACCGGCTCGGCGGTCTCCCGTTCGGCGGGGCCGACGGGCGAGATGGTGGTGGTCATCGGGTGGTGCCCCCCTCGGAGACCAGGACGGCCTCGGGCATCGGGGCGGACTCGCCCGACATCAGTTCGCGGTAGTGCGCGCAGTCGCGCAGCAGGTCCTGGTGGGTGCCGACGGCCTCGATCCGGCCGTCGGAGAGCACCGCGACCCGGTCGGCGAGCAGCACGGTGCTCGGGCGGTGGGCGACCACCAGGGCGGTGGTGGCGCCGAGGACCTGGCGCAGCGCCCGTTCGACCAGGGCCTCGGTGTGCACGTCGAGGGCGGAGAGCGGGTCGTCCAGCACCAGGAAGGCCGGGTCGCCGACCACCGCACGGGCCAGGGCGAGGCGCTGGCGCTGGCCGCCGGACAGGCTCAGGCCCTGCTCGCCGACCTCGGTGTCCACGCCGTCCGGGAGCTTGTCCACGAAGGAGGCCTGGGCGGTGGCCAGGGCGGCGCGCAGCTGCTGGTCGTTCGCGCCCGGGGCGCCCATCAGGACGTTCTCCCGGACGGTGGCGGAGAACAGGGTGGGCTCCTCGAAGGCGACCGCGACCAGCTCGCGCAGCCGCTCCCGGGGGAGGTCGCGGATGTCCCGGCCGTCCAGGGTGATGGTGCCGGCGGTGGCCTCGTACAGGCGGGGGAGCAGCGCGGTGAGCGTGGTCTTGCCGCTGCCGGTGGCGCCGACCAGGGCCATCGTCTCGCCGCTGCGGATGTGCAGGTCGATGCCGGCCAGCAGGTCGGGGGTGTCGTCGGGGGCGTCGGGGTAGCGGAAGCGGACGCCGGTGAAGCGGATGCCGTCGGGGGCACCGCCGAGGCCGTCGGCGGTGCCCGGGTCGGCGGTCTCGGGCTCGTCCAGCACCTCGAAGAAGCGGTCGGTGGCGGTGGCGGCCTCGTTGGCGTAGGCGAGCAGCCAGCCCAGGGACTCGACCGGCCAGCGCAGCGCCAGCGCGGTGGAGAGGAAGGCGACCAGGGTGCCGGCGCTCAGCTCGTCGTGGGCGACCAGGTAGGCGCCGGCGGCGAGGGCGCAGCCGAGGGCGATCTCGGGCAGGCCGACGATGACCGCCCAGAGGTTGGCGAGCAGCCCGGCCTTGCGCAGTTCGGTGCGGCGCAGGTCGTGGGCCTGGGCGCGGAAGCGCTCGGCCATCGAGCGGTGGCGGCCGAAGGCCTTGAGGATGCGGATGCCGAGGACGGACTCCTCGATGACGGTGGCGAGGTCGCCGTTCTGGTCCTGGGCGCGGCGGGAGGCGCCGGAGTAGCCGGCCTCGAACCGCCGGGTGAGCACGAACAGCGGGACGGCGGGCAGCAGGATGATCAGGGCGAGCCGCCAGTCCTGGGTGAACATCACCGCCGTGCCGGCGAGGAACATCACCGAGTTGACGACCAGGAAGACCAGCGGGAAGGCCAGAAACAGCCGCATGGTGTACATGTCGGCGGTGGCCCGGGAGAGCAGCTGGCCGGATCCCCAGCGCTCGTGGAAGGAGATCGGCAGCCGCTGGAGCTTGGCGAAGAGGTCGCCGCGCATGGCCGTCTCCAGCCCGGCCAGCGGGCGGGCCAGGACCACCCGGCGGGTGTAGAACAGCGCGGCCTCGACCAGCCCGAGGACCAGCAGCAGGCCGATCAGCGGCCAGAGTCCGCTCAGGTCGTGTTCGGCGAGCGGACCGTCGACGATCCGGCCGAGGACCAGCGGGACGCCGAGGACGCTCAGCATGGCGACCAGGGCGGCGGCCACCGAGGTGGCCAACCGGCGGCGGACGGCTCGGGCGTAGGGCCACAGGCGCAGGAGGGAGCGGACCGTGGAGCGGTGCCCGGTCGCGGTGTCGTCGTGTTGTCGGTTCTCGGCCATCGTCGTGAGGGTAGGACGAGGTCGCGTCATTTCTCATCAGGTTTTTCACCCCTGACAGAACCCTTCGGCGAGAACCGGCCACCCGTACGGGTGGGGCGCGGGTGAACGGCGGGGCGCGTGGGGCCGGCCGCACGGGCCGGAGTGCGCCGCACGCGCGGCCGATGCCGCTCAGGCCGTGGCGGCGGGCGCGCGCAGCAGCCGCAGCGAGCGCCCGGCCAGCAGCGTCGCGCCCTGCGGACAGGGCTCGCCGCCGCCCTCGACGGCGGTGTCGACCACCGTCTCGTACGCCTCCTCCGGCGCGGCCCAGGGCTCGCCGGGGAGGGTGAACAGCACCGGTTCGTGACCGGCGTTGAGCAGCAGCAGGAAGCTGTCGTCCAGCGTCGGCCGCCCGGCCTCGTCCCGTTCGGACATCGCGGTGCCGGACAGCAGCATGCCCAGGCAGGCGGTCGGGGCGAACCAGTCGGCCTCGGTCATCTCCTTGCCCAGCGGCGTGAACCAGGCGAGGTCCGGCTGGCCGCCCGGAGCGGCGGCCCGGCCGGAGAAGAACGCCCGCTGCCGCAGCACCGGGTGGGCCCGGCGCAGCCGGATCAGCCGGGCGGTCAGCTCGCACAGCCCGCGCCAGCGGGGATCCGCCAGGAGCGACCAGTCCAGCCAGCCGAGCTCGTTGTCCTGGCAGTAGGCGTTGTTGTTGCCGCCCTGGGTGCGGCCCAGCTCGTCCCCGGCGGTGAGCATGGGGACGCCGGTGGAGAGCAGCAGCGTGGCCAGCAGGTTGCGCAGTTGGCGCAGCCGCAGGGCGTTCACCTCCGGGTCGGTGGTCTCGCCCTCGACGCCGTGGTTCCAGGACCGGTTGTCGTCGGTGCCGTCCCGGTTGGCCTCGCCGTTGGCCTCGTTGTGCTTGCGGTCGTAGCTGACCAGGTCGCGCAGCGTGAAACCGTCGTGCGCGGTCACGTAGTTGACGGAGGCGTACGGGCGGCGGCCGCCGCGCTGGTAGAGGTCGGAGGAGCCGGACAGCCGGTAGCCCAGCTCGCGCACGTCCGGGCGGGCGCCGCGCCAGAAGTCCCGCACGGTGTCCCGGTACTTGTCGTTCCACTCGGCCCACAGCGGGGGGAAGCCGCCGACCTGGTAGCCGCCCGGGCCGACGTCCCAGGGCTCGGCGATCAGCTTCACCCGGCTGAGCAGCGGGTCCTGGGAGACGGCGGCGAGGAAGGGGTGGTCCATGTCGACCCCGTCGGTGCCGCGGGCGAGGGCGGCGGCGAGGTCGAAGCGGAAGCCGTCCACGCCCATCTCGGTGACCCAGTACCGCAGCGAGTCGGTGACCAGCCGGACCACCTGCGGGCGGCGGGTGTCCAGGGTGTTGCCGCAGCCGGTGAAGTCGGCGTAGCCGCGCGGGCGGTGCGGGGCCGGGCGGTAGTAGGCGGTGTTGTCGATGCCGCGCAGCGAGAGCATCGGGCCGAGTTCGGCGCCCTCCGCGGTGTGGTTGAACACCACGTCGAGGATCACCTCGATCCCGGCGGCGTGCAGGGCGCGGACCATCCGCTTGAACTCGCCGACCTGGCCGCCGCGCGAGCCGGCCGCCGAGTAGCCGGCGTGCGGGGCGAAGTAGCCGATCGTGTTGTAGCCCCAGTAGTTGACCAGGCCGCGCGACTGGAGGTGGTCCTCGCTGGCGTACTGGTGCACCGGCAGCAGCTCGACGGCGGTCACGCCGAGGCGGGTCAGGTGGGCGACGGCGGCCGGGTGGGCCAGGCCCGCGTAGGTGCCGCGGAGCTCCGGCGGGATGTCGGGGTGGCGCATGGTGAAGCCGCGCACGTGCAGTTCGTAGAGCACCGTCTCGGCCCACGGGGTCTTCGGGCGGTGGTCGTCGTACCAGTCGTCGTCATCGTGGACGACCACGGATCTGGGCACGTAGCGGGCGGAGTCGCGGTTGTCCCGGACGGTGTCGGCGACGTCCGCCTCCGGCCAGTTGCGGACGGCGGCGCAGACCGCGTCGTGGCTGGTGTAACAGCCGTCCACGGCACGGGCGTACGGGTCGAGCAGCAGCTTCGCCGGGTTCCAGCGGGCGCCGGTCCACGGGTCCCACCGGCCGTGCACGCGGAAGCCGTACCGGCTGCCGGGGCGGACGCCGGGCAGGAAGCCGTGCCAGGTCTGGAAGTCCTGCTCGGTGAGGCGGTGCCGGGCCTCCCGGCCGTCCTCGTCGAACAGGCAGAGATCGACCGCCTCGGCGCCGGCCGCCCAGAGCGCGAAGTTGGTTCCCTGGCGGCCCTGTTGGTCGGTCCGGAAACGGGCGCCGAGCGGCTGCCAGCTGCCGGGCCACGGTGGCTCGGCGGTGTCCCCGCCGGGCGGCCGCACTCCGGCTTCCAGCTCCTGCCCTGACGCCATGGCCGCACCCTCCCTGGACGGGGTGTCCCGGACCCCGTTCACTTCCTCTTTCCCGGATTGCGCAGATCGGAAGCGGCTGAACGGGGGCTTACCGGCGGATGGCGGCCGATGGATGGGGGGATTTCGCGCGGCTGCGCGTGTCCCCGCCGCGATTGCCCTCGTTGTTCCCGGTATCGGGCGTTCCCGCCACCGGACGTTCCTGGCATCGGGCGTCCCCGGTGGCGGAGGCTCCCGGTACCGGACCTTCCCGGTACCGGACGTGGACAGTGGGAGGCCCCGGAATGCGGCGCCGAGGACGGGTGTGGGCGCGGCGGGCGGCGGCGGTGGCCTGGGGCCTCGCCGTCCTGACGGGGTGCGGCGGCTCCCCGGCGGCCCCCGCGCAGGACGCCGCCGGGCCCGGGGCGCACACCCCGCCCCCGCCGCCGTCCCGGGCGGTCGTCACGGCGCTGCCCGCCGACGGCGCCCAGGACGTGCCGCCGGAGGGCCCGGTCCGGGTGACGGCGGCGCAGGGCCGGCTGGTCACCGTCCGGCTGGCCGACACCAAGGGCACCGAGGTCCCCGGCACGATCGCCCCGGACGGCGCCGCCTGGACGCCCGACGGCCCGCTGCCGCTGGGCACCGCGTACACCCTGGACGCCGTCGCCGAGGACGACCAGGGCCAACGGGCGGCCCAGCACTCGGCGTTCTCCACGATGGCCCGGGCGCACACCTTCGTCGCCTTCTTCACCCCGGAGGACGGCTCCACCGTCGGTGTCGGCATGCCGGTGTCGTTGCGCTTCAGCCGGCCGATCACGGACCGGGCGGCGGTGGAGAAGGCCGTCCAGGTGAGCGCCGACCCGCCCGTCCCGGTGGCCGCGCACTGGTTCGGCAACCAGCGGCTGGACGTCCGCCCGCAGCAGTACTGGGCGGCGGGCACCAAGGTGACGGTGGCGCTGCGGCTGAAGGACGTGCAGGGCGCGCCGGGCGAGTTCGGGACCCAGACCAAGGACCTGCACTTCACCGTCGGCCGGGCCCAGGTCTCCACCGTCGACCTGGACGCGCACACCCTGACCGTCCGGGCCGGGCAGGGCGGCAAGGTGGTGCGGGTGCTCAAGGTGTCCGGCGGCAGCCGTGACCACTCCACCTACCGGGGCGTCATGGTGGTTTCGGAGAAGTACAAGGTGACCCGGATGAACTCGCAGACCGTCGGGATGGGCGACGAGTACGACATCAAGGACGTGCCGCACGCGATGCGGCTGACCGACTCCGGCACCTTCGTGCACGGCAACTACTGGGCGGACCCCGGGGTGTTCGGCGCCGCCAACACCAGCCACGGCTGCATCGGCCTGGCCGACGCCAAGGGCGGAGCGAGCAAGGACTCCCCGGCGGGCTGGCTGTTCGAGCACACCGTCCCGGGGGACGTGCTGGAGGTGAAGGCCTCCGCGGGGGACTTCGTGCCACCACAGAACGGCCTCAACGGCTGGAACATGCCGTGGGAGCAGTGGGTGGCGGGCAGCGCCCTCGGGCCGGTCGCCGGGCCCGCGGCCGGGCCCGCCTCCAGCCCCGTCGCGCAGTAGTCGATCTTCGCCGCCGATTCACCCCCGATCCACCCACCTCCCCCCCGGGATCCGCTCAGACGGCCCGGCTATCCTGCTCCGGCGCGCGCCCTGGTCCGGCGCGAAAGATCGGCGTCCGGTGCAACTCATGGGGGCACTCAACGCGTCGAGAGAGTGAATACCGGGAGGGGAGAAACCGTGAAGACGGGGAAGACGGCCGACGCCGCGATACGTACCACCAGCCGTTACGGGCGCAGGGGTGCGATGGCGTTGGTCATGGGCGGGGTGCTGCTGCTCACCGCGGCCTGCGGCGACGACAAGGGCGGAACGGGCGGCGGGGGCGACAACGCGGCGCCCGCGGCGACGGCGGGTGCGGGCGGGACGGCGGCCCCGGCGGGCGCGTCGGGCGAGCCGAAGGCCTCCGCCGCGGTGCTGGCCGTCGAGCCGAAGGACGGCGCCCAGGACGTCGCACCGAGCAACGCGTTGCAGGTGTCCGTCTCGAACGGCAAGCTCACCACGGTCGAGGTGACCGACAAGAACGGCAAGCCGGTCGACGGGGCGATCACTCCGGACGGCATCGGCTGGAAGCCCGCCGCCGCGCTCACCGTCGGCATGGCGTACAAGGTGAACGCGCAGGCCAAGGACGCCGACGGCCTGGTGACCGCGTCCACCACGACGTTCACCACGCTGACGCCGGACAAGAAGGTCTCCACCAACGACAACATCAGCGACGGCGCCACCTACGGCGTCGGCATGATCGTCTCGGTGAACTTCAGCAAGACCGTCAAGAACAAGGACGCCGTCCTCAAGGGCATCACCTTCGAGACGAACAACGGCACCGAGGTGAAGGGCCACTGGTTCGGCGACAACCGGCTGGACTTCCGCCCGGCCGAGTACTGGAAGCCGGACACCAAGGTCACCATCAAGTACCGGCTGAAGAGCGTCGAGGTCGCCCCGGGCGTCTACGGCGACGTGGACAAGGACGAGCCGTTCACCATCGGCCGCTCCCAGATCGCCACCGCCGACGCCAAGGCGCACCAGATGACGATCGAGCGGGGCGGCAAGAGCACCACCGTGCCGGTCACCATGGGCGCGGAGGCGACGCCGTCCTGGAGCGGGACGATGGTGATCATGTCCAAGGAGAAGGTCACCCGGATGAACTCGCAGACCGTCGGCCTCGGCGGCGAGTACGACATCCAGGACGTGCCGCACGCGATGCGGCTGACCACCTCCGGCACCTTCGTGCACGGCAACTACTGGTCCAACGCGACCAATCCGTTCGGCAGGACCAACGCCAGCCACGGCTGCGTCGCGATGGTGGACGAGAAGGGCGGCAGCGACACCTCCGTCGCGGGCAAGTTCTTCAACGACTCGATGATCGGCGACGTGGTCAAGGTCGTGAACAGCAAGGAGAAGACCGTCGCGCCCTCCAACGGGCTGGGCGGCTGGAACATCGCCTGGGCGAACTGGTAGATCCTGCCCGCCGACTGACCGGATAGTCCCGGTTCGTCGGCGCGGTGCGGACGAGCGGCCCGATCCTCACCCGTTGGGGTCGGGCCGTTCGCGTTCTCGGAGCGCACCGGGCCCCGAATGGCGCAACCTTTCCGGAGGCCGGCGCGTGTAGTGGTCGAGCCCGTCGTGTGCGCGGGGTTCTGTGCGGGGTTCCGGGTCGTGGGGTTCCGGGTCGTGGGGTTTCGGCCCGCGGGTTTCGGTCTGCGGGTTTCGGTTCGTGGGGTTCGGTTCGTGGGGTTTCTGAGGGAGAGGGATCGACGTTGAGGTCGATACGCAGAGTGGTGGCCGTCGGTCTGGTGGGCGGCGCGATGGCGCTGACGGCCGCGTGCGGCGGCGGGAGTGGCGGGAGCGGTAGCGGGGGCGGGAGTGCGGCCAAGGCGGACCTGGGGGCCGGAGCGGCCGCCGGAACGGCCTCCCCGGGCGCCGCGGCGGCGAGCAGCGCGGCGCCGAAGGTGTCGCAGGCCGTGGTGAACATCGAGCCCAAGCCCGGCACGGTGGACGTCGCGCCCGACGCGCTCAAGGTCGGCGCGACCGGCGGCAAGCTCACCACCGTCAAGGTCAGTGACAAGACCGGCGCGGAGGTGCCCGGCACCATCGCCGCCGACGGCTCCAGCTGGACCCCGTCGGCCGGCCTCGCCGTGGGCAGCACCTACCAGGTCAGCGCGATGGCCGCGGACGCCAACGGCGTGGTCGCCAGCGCGGACAGCAACTTCTCCACGCTGACGCCGACGGCCCTCGCCAAGGCCGCCGACAACGTGGACAACAACGCGACGTACGGCGTCGGCATGATCGTCTCGGTGAACTTCAGCAAGGACGTCAAGAACAAGGACGTCGTCGCGAAGGGCATCACCTTCGAGACCGACAACGGCACCGTGGTCAAGGGCCACTGGTTCGGCAACCGCCGGCTGGACTTCCGCCCCGAGCAGTACTGGAAGTCCGGCACCAAGGTGACCGTGCACTACCGCCTCAAGAGCGTCGAGATCGCCCCTGGGGTGTACGGCACCGACCGGGACGAGCCCTTCACGATCGGGCGATCTCAGATTTCGACGGTTGACGCCGCCGCGCACAGGATGACCGTCGAACTCGACGGCAAACCGTCGGACATCGACATCACCTCCGGCTCGCCCGAACACCCGACCTGGAACGGCACGATGGTCGTCATGTCCAAGGAGGGCGTGGTGCGGATGCAGTCCAGCACCCTCCCCGGCATGAGCGGCTCCCCGTACGACCTCCAGGTGCCGCACTCGATGCGGCTCACCGACAGCGGCACCTACCTGCACGGCAATTACTGGAGCAAGCTCATCGGTGAGGACAACGTCAGCCACGGCTGCGTCGCCCTCAAGGACGTCGAGGGCGGCGGCGAATCCACCTCGATGGGCAAGTTCTACGCCGGCTCGCTCGTCGGCGACGTGGTGGTCGTGAAGAACTCCACCAAGAAGGAGACCCTCGACCCGGCGAACGGCCTGAGTGGCTGGAACGTGCCCTGGAGCGCCTGGTAGGCCGACCGGTAGCCGCCCTGGTCGGGGCAGTTCCGTGGCAACCCGGGATTGACGGCGGACGCGCCCCGGGTTGCCTGCTCCCCACCCTCTCCCGACCCCTTCCGGGCCCCCTCCAGGCCCCCGCCTGGCACTCTCCGCGGGGTCTCCTTGCACGCGGCATATGCCGACTCGGAGGAGATCGTTTGCTCATTGTCCGTACGCGGCCGCTTGCGTTCCGCAATGATGGACCGCATGGCGGGTTGGGGCGAAACAGATCAGTCATCAGTTCCCGGGGCCGGATTGGTCGCCGAGGCGTCGTGGATCGATGTCCAGGGCGCGCTGGCGGCGCTGGAGCGGCTCAGCTCGGAGGAACTGGAGGAGATGTATTGCGGCAGGCTGAGCGATCAGTCCGTGCCGAACGAGGTGCGACTGCCGTCCCGGCCGGAGACCGGCCCGGTGGCCCGCCGACTGGTGCTGTCGGTCCTGGAATCCTGGGACCTCCACCAGCACCTGGAGGCCGGTGAGTTACTCACCAGCGAGCTGGTCTCCAACGCCGTCCGGCACGCCGCCGGACGCACCATCGGACTCCAGGTGATCCGCAAGCCGGGCTGGCTCCGCGTCGAGGTCCGCGACTCCTCCCGGGCGCTGCCCTGCATGATCCTCGCCGAGCCGAAGCCGGTGACCGAGCGGGGGCGGGGCCTGCGGGTCATCGACGACCTGGCCGACCGCTGGGGCGCCGACCTGCTGCCGCGCGGCAAGGGCGTCTGGTTCGAGCTGAAGGTCCGCGAGCGGCACTGACCGTTTCGGGCTTTCCCGGGTCTTTCTCGGCCTTCCGGGCCGTCCGGAGTCTTTTCCGGCTGTCCGGGTCTTCCGGGTCTTCCCGGGAAAACGCGCAGGGCCCCCGAAGTCGCCGTGGTCCGGCGGATGGGGGCCCCTGCAAGTCATCGCGCCGGCCAAGGGGGTGCGTGCCGCGCGATGGGCGTCGGCCGTGCCAGGTCGGGCCAGCCGAAGTCTCCACGCCCAGGCCGGCGTGCTGTGCCGCCCGCCGTTGGGCTGCTTCGACTATCGCACGGATCTCAGCATGTGGGCAAACCAGGTGACTTGGATTGAAAGGTTTGTAACCTAGTTCACCTTTGGATTTTGCATAGGTTCACGCTGTTGCCTGTGAATATTCACCATCCTTGCCGTCGGGCCTCCGGTGCTTCGTCGCCCGGCCGCCAATTCCTCCGTGCACCCCACCACGCCGGAACTGCCGGGTAGCATCAGGCCCGTGGACCTGTACTGGCACGTCGTACTGCCACCGCTCAGCGCCTGATCGGGCGCACACGCCGGTGGCTCGAGCCCCGCGCTCCCTGCTGCGGCCCCTTCGGCCGTCAGGGGGCCGCCGTGTGCGCCCGGTGCGAAACCAACTCCCCTGACGGTCTTCGACGACGGAAGTTCACGACTGTGCCGAACCGCACCTCCACGCCCGCGCCCACCCGGCCCACCACCACCCCCACCGCCCGCCGCACCAGCCCGCTCGGCGGGCCGGTCCCGATCCTGGTCGCCGCACTGCTGTGGGGCACCACCGGGACGGCCAGCTCCCTCGCACCCGACGGCGCCCCTTCGGCGGGCATCGGCGCCGCCGCGCTGGTCCTCGGCGGACTCCTCCTCTTCCTCTCCACCCGCAGCGCCCGCGCGCTGCCCCGGGCCTGCGGCCGCCGGGAGCGGTGGCAACTCGCCGTCGGCGCCGTCGCGGTGGTCGGCTACCCGGTCACCTTCTACCCGGCGGTGACCCGCGCCGGGGTGGCGGTGGCCACCGTGATCGCACTGGGCAGTGCCCCCGTCTTCGCCGGCCTGCTCGGCTGGCTCACCCGGCAGGGGCGGCCGAGCGGCCGGTGGGCCGGTGCCACGGTGACGGCGGTCGTCGGCTGCGCCGTCCTGGTGCTGGGCCCCGAACTCACCGGCGACGGCGCGGCGGTGGACGCCGTGGGGGTGGCGCTGGCCGCGCTCTCCGGCCTCTCGTACGCCGTGTACTCGCTCGTCGGCGGGAGGCTCATCTCGCGCGGGCACCCGTCCGCCGGGGTGATGGGGGCGATGTTCGGCGCGGCCGCGCTGCTCGTCCTGCCGGTGCTGTTCCTCGGCGACCTGCGGTGGCTCGCCTCGCCGCGCGGCGCGGCGGTGGTGCTCCACCTCGCGGTGATCACCACCTTCCTCGCCTACCGCCTCTTCGGCCACGGGCTGCGCCGCACCTCCGCCCAGACCGCCACCACCCTCACCCTCGCCGAACCCGCCGTCGCCGCCCTCCTCGGCGTCGCCGTCCTCGGCGAACGCCTCCCCGCCGCCTCCTGGTGCGGCCTCGCCATCCTCGCCGCGGGCCTCGCCGTCCTCACCGTGCCCATGGGTGCCCGCCGTCGCTGACCTGCGGGTGGCCCCACGCGCAGGAAGTCGGACGGGCCGACTTCCTGCGCGGGTGCCGCTGGTCGGCGGTGCCTCGCGACCGGCCACCCGGCCCTCCGGTGCCGCCCTCCGGCGCCGTCCTCCGATCGCCGATGCCGTTCGGCGGTCGGCGGGCCAGCACGCCGTGCTTCACCCGTTCTTGCGTCGAACCGCTTGCCGCCGGGCGCCCCGCTTGGTGGGCTTGACCGCGTGGAGGAGACCACGGACGGCCGACCGCAGGCGACGTACGACCGCATCGGGGTCGGCTACCGCGCCATCCGCCGGCCCGATCCCCGACTGCACGCCCCGATCGGTGCCGCCCTCCAGAGGGCCCGGTCGGTGGTGAACGTCGGTGCGGGCGCCGGATCCTACGAGCCCGAGGGCGCCACCGTCACCGCAGTCGACCCCTCCCAGGTCATGCTCGACCAGCACCCGGGGCACCGGAAGGTCAAGGCCGGAGCCGAGCGACTGCCCTTCCCGGACGGCTCCTTCGATGCGGCGATGGCCGTCATGACCGTCCACCACTGGCCGGATCCCGAACGGGGCCTCGCGGAGCCGCGGCGGGTCGCCCGGCGGCAGGTCGTCTTCACCTGGGACCCGGCCCACCGTCCGCAACTATGGCTGCTGGAGGAGTACCTGCCCGAGATCCGGGAGCTGGAGGAGAGCCGCTTCACGCCGCTGGCCCAGGTCGTCGACGCGCTGGACGCGCACACGGTGCTGCCCTTCCCCGTCCCGCACGATTTCACGGACGGTTACCAGATCGCCTACTGGCGGCGGCCCGAGTTCTACCTCGACCCGGTCGTCCGGCCGGCTCGACCTTCGCCCAGTTGCCGCTCGCAGTGGTGCGGCCGGCGATCGCCCGCTTGCGCGCCGACCTCGAATCCGGCGCCTGGCACCGCCGCCATGCCGAACTCCTCGACCAGGAGCACATGGACTACGGGTACCGGCTGCTCATCGCGGGGGTGCTCTCCTCGGAGTAGGAAGTCGGACGGGCCGACTTTCTGCGCGCGAGGCTGGATAGCGCGTTCGCGCGGGGCCGGAGAAAATATATCGACCGGTCTACATAGGGTGCGTTCGTGGAGGGTTGGGGTGCGCAGGAAGTCGGCGGGGCCGACTTCCTGCGCAGGAGGTGCGTGGGGGTGCACTGAAGAGGTAGACCGGTCTACAT
Organism: Kitasatospora sp. NPDC088779; assembly: GCF_040685395.1. Taxonomy (NCBI): domain Bacteria; kingdom Bacillati; phylum Actinomycetota; class Actinomycetes; order Kitasatosporales; family Streptomycetaceae; genus Kitasatospora; species Kitasatospora sp. NPDC088779. Next base: position 228,715 of record NZ_JBFBHW010000010.1, read on the forward strand.
ATTCCACACCTGGAATGTAGACCGGTCTACATAATTTCCTCCACCTGGGGGCCGGGTCGCGCTCGGATGTCCAGGCGCGCTCAGATGTCGAGGTGGGTGGCGATGCCGGTGAGGACGCAGTCGAGGCCGGTCTCGAACTGCCAGGTGGGGTCGTCCTTGCGGGTGGCCTCGTGGAGGTAGCGCTGGTAGGTGGGGTAGCGGCCGGTGTCCATCAGGAAGGACATCCGGGGGGCGAGGCCGGCGCGGGTCTCGTCACCGTCGGACCAGCCGTGCTCGCGCTGGAGGATGCGCAGGGCGAGCTCGGCGGCGACGGAGCCGTGGACGTAGCCGGTGACGGTGCGGAAGACCGCCATGGTGGTGTCGGCGTCCAGGCCGTGGTCGGCGAGGGCGGCGAAGGCGCGTTCGGGGATGGCGAGCTGGTTGGGGGTGAGGGGGACGGCGCCGGCGCGGACGACCCACGGGTGGGCCAGGTTCATGGCGCGCAGGTGGAGCGCCAGGGTGCGCATGGTGTCGCGCCAGCCGCTGGAGGGAGTGTCCAGGGAGAGTTCGCCGTAGACGAAGTCGACCATCAGGTCGATGAGTTCGTCCTTGCCGGAGACGTACCGGTAGGCGGCCATCGGGGCGACGCCGAGGGTGGTGGCGAGTCGGCGCATGGTGACGGCGTCGAGGCCTTCGGCGTCGGCGATCGCGATCGCGGCCTCGGCGATCCGCTGCGGGGTGAGGGTGGTGCGCGGCGCGGGGGTCGGGCGGGCGAGGCGCTCCCAGAGCGAGGCCTGGGGCTTGGTCTGGTCGTCGTCCCCGGTGGGGGCCTGCTGGGCGGGCATGACGGCGGGCTCCTTCCGGCTGGGGTTCCCACCGTACCACCGGCGTGTACGGCGTATCGGGAGTAGACGGCGTACGCGCCGATGTGTACGTTGCATCCGGAAGATACGTTGTACACATCGTCCCGGAGGGGGATGTTCATGGCCAAGGACGTTTCGGAGAAGAGCCTGAAGGTCGCGGTCGTCGTCGGCAGCACTCGGAGCGGCCGGTTCGCGCCCGTCGTCGCCGACTGGCTGCTCGGCCACCTCGGCGCGCGCGGCGACATGACCGCCGACCTGATCGATCTGGTCGAGACCCCGCTGCCGACCACCTTCCCGTCCTTCGGTGGTGAACTGGAGCCGGGCGCAGCCGAGTTGCTCGCTGCCGTCACGCCCCGGCTGGAGGCTGCCGACGCCTTCGTGGTCGTCACGCCCGAGTACAACCACAGCTTCCCGGCCCCGCTGAAGAACGCCATCGACTGGCACAACAGCCAGTGGCACGGCAAGCCGGTCGGCTTCGTCTCCTACGGCGGCCTCTCCGGCGGTCTGCGCGCCGTCGAGCAACTGCGAGTGGTGCTCGCCGAGTTGAACGCCATGACGATTCGCAACACGGTCAGCTTCCACGGCGCCGCCCAGTGCTTCGGCGCCGACGGCAGGCCGCTCGACCCGGCCGCCGACGCCGCCGCCAAGACCATGCTCGACCAACTCGCCTGGTGGGCGGAGGCGTTGCGGGACGCCCGGCGCGTCCGCCCGTTCGCGGCCTGAGCAGGCGCCTCGGGGCGCCTCGGGACGCCTCGGGGCGCTCGGGGCGAATCGGGACGCCCTGGAACGCCGAGAGCCCCCGGACGGGTCCGGGGGCTCAGACGACAGCGGGTGTGATCAGCACTCGATGACGTTGACGGCGAGGCCGCCGCGCGAGGTCTCCTTGTACTTGATCTTCATGTCGGCGCCGGTCTCCTTCATCGTCTTGATCGCCTTGTCGAGCGAGACGTGGTGCCGGCCATCGCCGCGCAGGGCCATCCGGGCGGCGGTGACGGCCTTGACGGAGGCCATGCCGTTGCGCTCGATGCAGGGGATCTGGACGAGCCCGCCGACCGGGTCGCAGGTGAGGCCGAGGTTGTGCTCGATGCCGATCTCGGCGGCGTTCTCGACCTGTTCGGGGGTGCCGCCGAGGACCTCGGCGAGGCCGCCGGCGGCCATCGAGCAGGCGGAGCCGACCTCGCCCTGGCAGCCGACCTCGGCGCCGGAGATGGAGGCGTTCTCCTTGAAGAGCATGCCGATGGCGCCGGCCGCGAGGAGGAAGCGGACGATGCCGTCCTCGTCGGCGCCCGGGATGAAGTTCAGGTAGTAGTGCAGGACGGCGGGGATGATCCCGGCCGCGCCGTTGGTCGGAGCGGTGACCACCCGGCGGCCGGAGGCGTTCTCCTCGTTGACCGCCATCGCGTAGAGGGTCACCCACTCCATCGCGTTGGCCGGGCCGATGCCCTCGGCGCGCATCGCGCGGGCGGCGGCGGCGGCGCGGCGGCGGACCTTGAGGCCACCGGGCAGGATCCCCTCGCGGGACATTCCGGCCCGCACGCACTCCTGCATGACCTGCCAGATCTCCAGCAGCCCGGTCCGGATCTCCTCCTCGGAGCGCCAGGCCTTCTCGTTCTCCAGCATCAGGCCGGAGATCGACAGCCCGGTCTCCCGGGTGAGCCGCAGCAGCTCCTCGCCGGTGCGGAAGGGGTAGCGCAGCGCGGTGTCGTCGGGCTTGACCCGGTCCGCGCCGATGGCGTCCTCGTCGACGACGAAGCCGCCGCCGACCGAGTAGTAGGTCTTCTCCAGCAGCGTGGAGCCGTCCGCCGCGTACGCCCAGATGGTCATGCCGTTGGCGTGGTACGGCAGCGAGCGGCGGCGGTGCAGGACCACCTGGGTGCCCGGGTCGAAGTCGATGGGGTGGGTGCCGAGGAGGTTGAGCCGCTTCTCGGTGGTGATCCGCTCGACGTCCTTGTCCGCCTGGTCGACGTCGACCGTGCGGGGGGAGTTGTTCTCCAGGCCGAGCAGGACGGCCTTCGGGGTGCCGTGGCCGTGGCCGGTGGCGCCCAGCGAGCCGTACAGCTCGGCGCGCACGCTCGCCACCTCGGCGAGCAGGTCCTCGGACCGCAGGCGCCGGGCGAACATCCGGGCGGCACGCATCGGGCCGACGGTGTGGGAGCTCGACGGGCCGATGCCGATGGAGAAGAGGTCGAAGACGCTGAGGGCCACGGGGGACGTCCTTGTCTGTCTCGTGGAAGGACTGGCGGGCGGGGGACGACACGGGTCGGGGCACCGCGCGCACTGTCCAGTGTGCGCGGTGCCCCGGGATCCCAGGTGCCGTGGCGGGGTGAGGCCGGTCACCCCGCCCGAACGATCACCGCGGTGATCAGAGGTTCGGGTAGAGCGGGTACTTCTCGGCCAGCGCGGTGACGCGGGCCTTGAGCGCGGTGGCGGCGTCCTCGTCGAAGGCGGGCTTGAGCGCCTCGGCGATGATGTCGGCGACCTCGCGGAAGTCCTCGGCCTGGAAGCCGCGGGTGGCGAGCGCGGGGGTGCCGATGCGCAGGCCGGAGGTGACCATCGGCGGCCGCGGGTCGTTCGGGACGGCGTTGCGGTTGACCGTGATGCCGACCTCGTGCAGGCGGTCCTCGGCCTGCTGGCCGTCGAGCTGGCTGTTGCGCAGGTCGACCAGGACCAGGTGCACGTCGGTGCCGCCGGACAGCACCGAGGCGCCGGCCTCGGCGACGTCGGCCTGGAGCAGGCGCTCGGCGAGGATCTTGGCGCCCTCCAGGGTGCGCTGCTGGCGCTCCTTGAACTCCTCGGACGCGGCGACCTTGAAGGCGACGGCCTTGCCGGCGATCACGTGCTCCAGCGGGCCGCCCTGCTGACCGGGGAACACCGCGGAGTTGATCTTCTTGGCGTACTCGGCCTTGGACAGGATGACACCGCCGCGCGGGCCGCCCAGGGTCTTGTGGGTGGTGGTGGTGACCACGTCCGCGTACGGCACCGGGTTGGGGTGCAGGCCGGCGGCGACCAGGCCGGCGAAGTGCGCCATGTCCACCATCAGCAGCGCGCCGACCTCGTCGGCGACCCGGCGGAACGCGGCGAAGTCCAGCTGGCGCGGGTAGGCGGACCAGCCGGCGATGATCAGCTTCGGCTGGTGCTCCTTGGCCAGGCGCTCGACCTCGGCCATGTCGACCTGGCCGGTCTTCTCGTCCACGTGGTACGCGGCCACGTTGTAGAGCTTGCCGGAGAAGTTGATCTTCATGCCGTGGGTCAGGTGACCGCCGTGGGCCAGGTCCAGGCCCAGGATGGTGTCGCCCGGCTTGATCAGCGCGAACATCGCGGCGGCGTTGGCCTGCGCGCCCGAGTGCGGCTGGACGTTGGCGTGCTCGGCGCCGAACAGGGCCTTGATGCGGTCGATCGCGATCTGCTCGACCACGTCGACGTGCTCGCAGCCGCCGTAGTAGCGGCGGCCGGGGTAGCCCTCGGCGTACTTGTTGGTGAGCACCGAGCCCTGGGCCTCCATGACCGCCACCGGGGCGAAGTTCTCGGAGGCGATCATCTCCAGGGTGGTCTGCTGGCGGTGCAGCTCGGCGTCGACCGCGGCGGCGATCTCCGGGTCGAGGGAGTGCAGGGACTGGTTCAGAACCGTCATGGTGTGGTCTTCCCGGGAGGAGAGAGACGGGAGCGGAGAAGGGGGGAACCTGGCGGGGCGGCCGCCGCGCTGCGACCGCCCCGCCACGAGCGGGTCAGCCGCCGATGAAGGCGGTGTACTCGTCCGCGCTGAGCAGCTCGTCGGTGGACTCCACCTGGACCTTGAACAGCCAGCCGCCCTCGAACGGGGCGCTGTTGACCAGGCTGTTGTCGTCCAGGACGTCCTGGTTGATCTCGACGATCTTCCCGGTCACTGGGGAGAACAGGTCGCTGACCGACTTGGTGGACTCCAGCTCGCCACAGGACTCGCCCGCGGTCACGTCGGCGCCGACCTCGGGCAGCTGCACGTAGACGATGTCACCGAGCGCGTCGGCCGCGTGGGCGGTGATGCCGACCGTGGAGACACCGCCCTCGACGGCGGTCAGCCACTCGTGCTCCTTGGTGTACTGCAGGTGCTGGGGGTTGCTCATGGCGTCATTCTCCAGGATGGGAAGCGGGTACGACGAAGCGGGCCGCCGCACGGACGGCTTCGACGCGGATCAGGCGTGGTTCGGGCCTGGGTCAGGCCTGGGTCAGACCTGGATCAGGCGTGGATCAGGCGTGGCTCAAGCCCGGGTCGGGCATGGTGCAGGCCCGGGTCCACGGGGTCTACGGGGAGGGCGGGGCCTCAGCGGCCGCGCTTGTAGAACGGCAGCGCCACGACCTCGACCGGCTCGTGCTTGCCGCGCACGTCCACCGCGACGGCGGTGCCGGGGGTGGCGTGGGCCGCGTCCACGTAGGCGATCGCGATCGGCCGGCCCAGGGTCGGGGACGGGGCGCCCGAGGTGATCCGGCCGATCGGGGCGCCGTCGGCGGAGACCACGGTGTACTCGGCGCGCGGGACGCGCTTGCCCTCGGAGACCAGGCCGACCAGCACCCGCGGCGGGTTGGCCTCGGCCTCGGCGGCGGCCTTCTCCAGCGCCTTGCGGCCGACGAAGGTGCCCTCGTTGGTGGTCTTGTCGAAGCGCACGACCCGGCCCAGGCCCGCGTCGAACGGGGTCAGGTCGGTGGAGAGCTCGTGCCCGTACAGCGGCATGCCGGCCTCCAGGCGCAGCGTGTCGCGGCACGACAGGCCGCACGGGACCAGGCCGCGGCCCTCGCCGGCGGCGGTCAGCGCCTGCCAGACCCCCTCGGCGTCGCCCGGGTTGCAGAAGATCTCGAAGCCGTCCTCGCCGGTGTAGCCGGTCCGGGCGAGCAGCACGTCGCGGCCGGCGACCTGGGCCGGGAGGATCGCGTAGTACTTCAGGCCGGGCAGGTCGGCGTCGGTGGTCCCGGCCAGGATCGCGGTGGCCTCCGGGCCCTGGACGGCGATCAGCGCGTAGGTGTCGCGGTCGTCCGTGACGACGGCGTCGAAGCCCTTGGCGCGGGCGATCAGCTCGTCCAGCACCAGCTGGGCGTTGGAGGCGTTGGCGACGACCAGGAAGGCGTCCTCGCGCAGGCGGTAGACGATCAGGTCGTCCAGGATGCCGCCGTCCTCGGCGCAGATCATGGTGTAGCGGGCGCGCAGCACGCCCAGCGCGGAGACGAAGCCGACCAGCGCGTGGTCCAGCATCTCGCCGGCCTGCTGGCCGGTGACGGTGATCTCGCCCATGTGGGAGAGGTCGAACAGTCCGGCCCGGGTGCGGACGGCGAGGTGTTCCTCGCGCTCGCTGCCGTAGCGCAGCGGCATGTCCCAGCCGGCGAAGTCGGTCATGGTCGCGCCGAGGGCGCGGTGCAGCGCGTCGAGCGCGGTGAGGCGGAGGGACGACATGGCCTGGAACTCCTCGGTCTGGGCACTCATGGGTGCACGCGCCGGAACCGGACCCGCTCGGGGGCCGACCCTGCGCGCGGGCATGCGGCGGCGTGGGTCTCCCCATCTGTCGTCGAACCTGAGAGCTTCACCGCCCACCTGCCCGCAGCTGTTTCCAGCATCCAGGACAGCATGGTGGCTTGCACCGTGGGTGGGCGCGCGACAGGGCCGTGCGCCACTTTCCAGATGTGCCTAACCCGTGCGGTAAGGGGGCCTGAGAGATTCCGGGGAGGAGTTGCTCCTTCGGCGCCGGCTGTGCCGCCTGACGGGGCACTCCGGGCTCTCCCGCGCGGGTTCGAGCGGCCGGTATGGAGTTGTCGGTCCGCCGGCGCGCCGCGCCGTCGAACGCGCACATCATGGCACGTCCGCGCCGACGACGGGAGAGGGGACCCGGTCACACCGCGCCACCGCGAACCGGCGCCCCCGGGGCGTGCGCCCTAGACCCGTCCTTCGCACATAACGAGTTCGGATGATGTGGTGATGCGACCGGTACCCCGGTGGGGTGCCGGTCGTTGAGCCTGGCGTGTC